>CAYXEN010000030.1:0-29250 GCA_964464035.1 uncultured bacterium
GCTCGTCACCGCCGTGCCGACCAGGCCCACCGAGGAGGCTTTTCCCTTCCATCGCCGGCACGCTTCGAGGATACCTTCCGTCTCGGCGGCGCGAAAAGGTTTGTACAGGTAGCTCGCCATGCAGAAGCGACACGATGAAACGCAGGATCGGTTCACTTCCACGAGTACGGTGTCCGGGAAGTGAGCATAGGGAGACACGATTACGCTGGAGATCGGTTCGTATTTCTTTGAAGGTTTCGCTGCGCTTATCGCCGCCTCATCGCCGTATACGCCCCTCTCGGGAATCAAAACGCCCGGCGATCCGGCGAGCCTGTCGACGGCGTCTTCCCTGTCGCCTCCTCCGCAACAAATCGATTCCAGCGCCTCGGCAAGGTTATCGATCGCCGAATCGAATTCACCGATGGCAACGGCGTCGCAGTAGGGTGCCATCACGAACGGATTGGCCGTCACGGCCACTCCGCCCGCCACGACCAGAGGATCCGATCGTCTCCTCGCTCCCGCTTCCAGAGGAATGCCTGCGGAGCGTAACAGCGCGAGGAAGTTCACGTAATCCGCTTCGAAGGAAAAGGTGGTCAGGATCGCCGCCGCGGCCGAGAGCTTCTCCGCGGTATCGAAAGTCACGGCCCGGTTCTTCCACGCCTGCGGAAGGGCGAAGGCTCTCTCTACTCGAAACCCGCGCCCGCCGAGCGCTCTCAGGAGAAAATGAAAGGCGAGATTCGACATGCCCACGTGGTACGTATTCGGATAACAGACCACGATGAGAGGCCGGGACCTTTGCAGGTCTCGAGTGTGGATCCTCTTTTCAGAGTCTAGGAGAATTCTGTCGGGTTCAGCCGCCATCAAGGAATCCCGGGAGTCTATCGCCTTTGCTCTCTCTTGGCCGACGCCGGATCGAGTTCGCCGTTTCAGACGTCCTCGATCTCTATCTTATCATAAACCATCAGCGTCCGCGCCGCGAGATCCGCGGGATTCTTTGCGAGGTAGTTCTGAAGGATCTCGTCCGCGCGCGGTCCCTCTCCGGATTTGCGGAGAGCGACCACCAACCCCATTACGGCGTTGCGGAAGCCCTTGTTTATCGCCAGGGCGGCCTCGTATTCCCCCACCGCGCCTTCGTAGTCGCCGCGTCGCATGTGGACGTCCCCGAGGATCTTGTGAAGATCGGCGTAATCCTGATGAAGTTCCAGGGCTTCCCTTATCTGTGATTCCGCCTTGGCGAGTTCGTCCCTCCGGAGGTGGACGAGAGCGAGCATCTTCTTCGCTTCCACGTAATCCGAGTTCAACGCGAGGGCCTTTTCGAGCGAGTCCGCAGCTTTCTCGAGCTCACCGGATTCGAAGTAGGCCTTTCCAAGGAGGCACCACGTGTCGGCGTGGGAAGCGTGCTTCTTCGCCAGACTCTGGAGACGGTCGAGAGCGTCTCCGCTCGATCCGACGACCAGATTGTATATGCCCAGATCCATCTCGGCGGGGAAGATCTGGGGATTGAGTTGCAAGGCCGTCTCCAGTTCCTCTTTCGCCGCATCCAGGTCGCCGGAAGCGTGCTTGGCCAACCCCAGCAGATAGTGCGCCTTCGCATAACCGGGCGAGATCTCGAGAGCCTTGCTCAGGGCCTCCTCGGCCCTTGCGCTCTCACCCAGGGAAAGCAGAACCAGTCCGAGCATGCACTGGACGTCGGCGTATCCCGGGTTCTTGTCCGCCGCCCGCTCCAGGAATTCGCGGCTCCCTTCGTAGTCGCGGCCCAGGAAGCGGGTCAAGCCCAGGTAATAGAGGGCTTCTCCGTAATCCGGATTCAGCTCCACCGCTTTCTCGAAGCACGCGGCGGCTTCCTCCATCTCACCCCGGTGCATGAGGGCGAATCCCAGTTTGCAACGCAGATCGGGGTAATGAGGCTTCAAGGCGACGGCGTCCCGGAAATGATCCACCGCCCGCCTGTAGTCCTTGGCGTTGAAAGCGCGCAACGCTTCCTTCCTGTGCATCTCGTAGGTGGTGTTCTCGATGACCACGGCTTTAAGCTCCGTGAGCATGGGGATGTCGAACGAATTGGACTCGATCTTCTCGACGAGAAACTCGCTCAACGGGTGAGACGTGGTCTTGACGATCTCGATCGCTTTGGACAGGTATTCCTTTTCGCGCTCGAAAAAACCGCCCTCGTGGAGCACTATCCCCAGGTAGCATAGAGCCTCCGCGTACTCGGGGTTGAGGGAAACGGCCTTCTCGAGATGGTTGATCGCGTTCGCCGTATCACCCTTCTGGTGATAAGTCACGCCCAGAAAATAGTGAAGGTCGGGATAATGGGAGTTCTTCGACAAGGCGGCGTTGAGGTGCGAGAGCGCCTTGTCCAGGTCGCCGCGATGAAACTCGGCCATGCCGAGCTTGACATGCGCTTCGGCGGCGTAAAACGCCCCGAGCTTCGCGATCGGGCTCTTCTGCCCCTTGGCGTGCTCTATGACTTGCTCTAGCACTTCCGCAGCACGGTCGTAGTCACCGTCGTTGAAGAGCTGTATGCCGCGCTCGTAGTTCTTGCTCAGCTCACTGCGGAATAGCCGGTTCCATAGCGACACCTTACCTCCCGGGAACTCAATCCACTTGCTTCCTGACGAAAGTGGGGGCACGGAAGTTGTCCGTGTTGAAGGATCTTATCGAGCCGTTCTCGATGATGAAACTCTCTTCTTTCTCCTCTGCTTCCGGCTCGAGCGCCACGATCGCAGGCTTGGTTCCGCCGAGTAACTCCGTGAAGTTTATCTCGGCTTCCGACTCCACTTCCTTCTGCTCGGAAGAGTTGAACCCGGTCGCGATGACCGTCACTCTCACTTCGTCCTTGGGGATGTCGTCGTTTATCACCGTGCCCAGGAAGACGTGGGCTTCCGTTCCCGCTTCGTTGTTGATTATGGTGGCGGCCTTGCTCACCTGCTTGAGACCCAGGGAACTCGATCCGGTGATGTTGACAAGGATGCCCTTCGCTCCCCTTATGGATACGTTGTCGAGCAGCGGGCTGGCGATGGCCATCCGCGCGGCCTCTTCGGCCGCGTTCTCTCCGGCGGCGATGCCGGTACCCATGATCGCGTCGCCCCCGCCTTTCATGACGCTCCTCACGTCGGCGAAGTCCAGGTTGACGACACCCGTTTCCGTGATGAGATCCGAGATTCCCCTGGTGGCGTTGCACAGAACTTCGTCCGCCTTGGAGAAAGCCTCGAGAATGCTTGTGCTCTCATCCGAGATCGAAAGCAGCTTGTCGTTGGGAATCACGATAAGGGTATCGACCGTTTTTTTCAACTGTCGAATTCCCACCTCGGCCTGCTCCTGCCTTTTGTTGCCTTCGAAGAAGAAAGGCCTCGTTACGATCCCGACGGTGAGCGCCCCGGTCTCCCTGGCCAGTTCCGCGATGATGGGCGAGGCGCCCGTGCCGGTCCCGCCTCCCATGCCGGCGGTCAGGAAGACCATGTCCGATCCCTTGAGAGCGTCACGGATCTCCTCCACGCTCTCCTCCGCCGCCATTTTTCCCACTTCGGGATCTCCTCCCGACCCGAGGCCCCGGGTGAGTTTGGCGCCGATCTGAATCCGACGGTTGGCCTGCGAATCTTCGAGAACCTGAAGATCCGTGTTGATGCTGATGAACTCCACGCCGCTGAATCCGTTTCCCACCATGCGGTTGACTCCGTTGCCTCCCGCTCCCCCTACTCCGACGACTTTCAGCACAGTGAGTTTCTTTTCTTCCTCCAGTTGGAAGCGCATATTTTCTCCTTCCTGTTAAATGAAGCTCGCTATTGCCCTCTTCAACTGGTCAAGGGAACGTCTGATCCCTTTGCTGCCCAAGAACTTTTCACCCCCTTTCGTCTCCTCGTCGCTCTCGTAGAGCATGAGGCCGACGCCGGTTGCATGCATCGGGTGCGATACGACTTCGACCAGTCCCTCGACCGATCGGGGGAACCCGATGCGCACCGGAAGATTGAAGACTTGTTCCGCGAGTTCGCGGATCCCCTCGAGCATCGACGATCCGCCGGTGAGAACCACGCCGGCTCCCAGGAGCTTCTTGACGTCGCTCCTCGTGATCTGGTCGTCTATCAGCGAAAGGAGCTCCGTCACCCTCGGCTCGATGATCCCGGCGAGGAGCTGCCTGCTGACCGTCTTGTTCTCCCTGCCCGCTATCCCCGGCACCTCGATCTTCTCGTCGACCGAGATCATGCTGGAAACGGCACAACCGTAGTTGCGCTTTATCTCCTCGGCGTTGACCGGAGCTGTGCGCAGACCGTAGGCCACGTCGCTCGTGATGTTGTTTCCTCCCAACCCGATGACTCCGCTCGCAACCACGCCGTTTTCACTGAAGATCATCACGTCCGTCGTCCCTCCGCCGATGTCGATCAGCATGACTCCCAGTTCCTTCTCCTCCCCGGCGAGAACGGCGAGGCTGGATGCATACGGTTCCAGTACGAGCGCGGCAGGTTCGATCCCGACGTTCAACATGGCCTTGGCTATGTTGTCCAGCGATGAACGGGCGGCGGTGACCACGTGCACCCTCGCTTCGAGCCGCGCTCCGTACATTCCTACGGGTTGTCTTATGCCCCGCTGATTGTCGACGATGTATTCCTGGGGAATCGTGTGGATGATCTCCCGGTCGAACGGAATGGAGAAGCTCTTGGCGGCCTGCAAGGCGCGCGAGACGTCTTCGCGGGAAATCTCGCTCTCCAGGTTGGGGATGGCCACTACTCCCCTGCTGTTCATGCTCCTTATGTGCTCCCCGGCGACGCCTACGTTGAAAGCCTTGACCGACAATCCCGCCATGCGCTCCGCTTCCCTCACCGCCTGCTCGATCGATTCGGCGGCTTTCTCGATGTCCACCACCACTCCCTGCTTCAATCCCTCCGAGGGCGTTGTGCCGCTGCCGATGACGCGGACGACGCCGTTTCTCAACTCACCGATCATCGCGGAGATCTTCGTCGTCCCCATGTCGAGGCTGGCCTTGATTTGAACTTCGTTTTTCACTTTTATCCACCTACCTCTCGGGTGTTAGAATGAACTCCTCAAGACGACCTGGTCGTCGAATCTCAAATCGATCAATTTCGCCGTGCTTTCCTCGTTTTCTATCGTGTCTTTCAAGAGAAAGAATTTCCGCAGCCTTCGTTCCAACCGCCCGGACCCGAGAAGTACCACGGAGCCCTTGCTTATGGAAATGATCTTGACCCCCTCGGGACCGGTTCTGATCTCGGAAATGTCGTCGGCGAAGTCTCCCCCCAGCTTCTTGGACAACTCCAAGGCCCGCAAGGCGTTTTGCAGATACTCGTTGGAAGACATCCTGTTTCTCGGGATGTCGTCGTCCGCCAGGCCCGTTATGATGGGAAGATCCAGTCTCGGCGTAAGCTCGTCCTGCTCCATTATCATTCCTTCCGCGTCCACCTCCATGAAGTGATTCGTGAAAACGAGCGCGACCGGCTCCCTTTCCGTCACCCGGCATATGACCCTGGAGGGGAATACCCGCTTGAGTTTCGCCTGCTTCACGCGCGGCAGCATCGAAAGGCGTTTTTCGTACTCCGCGAGGGGAGCCTTGAACATGTTCTGCCCCTTCAAATCCGACAGGACCTGCTCGATCTTCTCCGAGCCGGTACGCCGTGCTCCTTCGACGCGGATTTCCCTCACGGCCAGCTTCTCGGTCGTCGTCAAGTAGTCGTAGAGATACATCGAAGCGAGAAGAAGCACGCCGAGCGTCATGAGCGTAACGATTCTCTTGAGGAGATCTCGGATCTCATGCCCGCGCCTTATCCGTTTCCTACTTTTCGCCAATTACAACCACCTCCGGTTTGAGGTTTATACCGAACTTCTCCTTCACTTTTTTCTTGGCCAGTTTCATCAGTTCCTCCACATCCCCGGCCCTGGTGTTCGTTCCGACGTTCAAGATGAAATTCGCGTGTTTCGATGAAATCATGGCGCCGCCTATTCTCTTGCCCTTGAGACCGCAAGCCTCGATCAAGCGACCGGCGAAATCGCCGGGCGGATTGACGAAGGTGCTGCCGAAACTCCTGGACTCGAGCGGCTGCGTATCTCTGCGTCCCAGCGACTTCGCCAGCATCACCCGGTCCACGCTCCCGCTGCGGCATTCGAAGCTGGCGCTCAACACCACCGCGCCCCGGGGGAGGTGTGACTTTCGATAGGTGAAATCCCCGCGTCCGGGGCGGAGGGAAACGAGTTCCCCCTTCCCGTCGATCAACCTCACCCTGAGAAGCACGTCCGCTATCTCGCGCCCGAAAGCTCCCGCGTTCATCTTCACGGCCCCGCCCACGGAGCCGGGGATGCCGACGGCGAACTCGAGTCCTGAGCGCTGCATCTTCACCGCTCTGCGCGCCAGACTCGAGAGAGACGCCCCGGCCTCGGCCCGGACGCTCCCCGCGTTGAACGTCACCTTGGCGAGATTGCCCGCGATCTTGATCACGAGCCCTTCGAATCCCCCGTCTCTTACGAGGAGGTTCGATCCCCGCCCGATCACCACGTATCTCATGTTCTCTCTTATCGCGTAACGCACCAGGAACACCACCTGCGCAATCGTCCTGGGCAGCGCCACCATCCTTGCCTTGCCGCCCAGTCCTATGGTCGTGTGTCTCGACATCGGTTCATCCACGCGAAGGGAACTCCCGAGCTTGGCCTTGATATCCTTTATCGCCTTCTCCTTCACCCCATGTCTGCAATCGTCTTTTCTCACCCCAGCCTCTCGGCCAGCATCCTGCCGGCGCGATGAATGTCCCCGGCTCCCATGGTGATCACTATGTCGCCGTTCCTGAGGATCTTCATCGTCTCTTCGACCATCTTCTCGAACGTAGGCGCGGGATCGGCCGGTATCCCCGCATCCCTTATCGCGTCGATGATCAACTGCGAGGTGACTCCCGGTATCGGATCCTCGCCGGCCGCGTATATATCCGCCACGAACACCTTTTCCGCCCCGCGGAAGCATTCACCGAACTGGTCCGCCATGGCCTGCGTCCGCGTGTAGCGATGGGGTTGAAAGAGCACGATCACCCTGCCGCCGAAGCTGGTGAGGGCGGCGTTCATCGTGGCGGCGATCTCCGTGGGATGGTGGGCGTAATCGTCCACGATAGTGATCCCGGCGCGGCGGTCCTTTATCTCGAACCTTCTTCCCACCCCCTGGAATTCTTCGAGCCCCTGCTTCACGAGGTCGAAAGGCACCTCCAGTTCCATACCCACGGCCACCGCGGCGAGGGCGTTTCGCACGTAGTGATCGCCCGGCATCGTTATGTAGGTTTCTCCGAGCTTTCTTCCCATCGCCTCGATCTCGAAAACCGTCTTGTCCTCCTTGCGCGACTTCACGCGCCCCTTGATGTCGCCGTTCTCGTCGATGCCGTAGGTCACCTTGCGCCTTCGCACCTTGGGCATTATCGATCTTATGTTGGGATCGTCCAGGCAAAGGATCACGGAACCGTAGAACGGCACCTTGTTGGCGTACGCTATGAACGCGCTCTTTATGGCATCCATGTCCGCATAATGATCCAGGTGCTCGAGGTCTATCGTGGTTATGACCGCTATCGTCGAAGGAAGCTTGACGAATTCCCCGTCGCTCTCGTCCGCTTCGGCGACGATGTACCTGCCGCGCCCGAGGACCGCGTTGCTGCTCGATACCTTGAGCTTTCCGCCGACGACGACCGTCGGATCGAGGCCGCCGTGCGAAAGTACGGACGCGACCAGCGAGGTGGTCGAAGTCTTTCCATGGGCGCCGGCCACCGTGACGGCGTACTTGAGCCGCATCAACTCGGCCAGCATCTCGGTGCGGGGGATCACGGGTATCGTCTGCTTGCCCGCCTCGACGATCTCGGGGTTGCTGAGATTCACGGCGCTCGAATAAACCACGACATCGGCGCCGTGAACGTTTTCTTTCTTGTGACTGAAGCTTATCTTCGCACCCATCGATTCGAGATGTTCCGTCAGCTCCGACGACTTGATGTCGGAGCCGGACACTTCGAAGCCGAGATTGAGCAGGACCTCGGCGATCCCGCTCATGCCGATTCCCCCGATCCCGACGAAATGTATCCTTCTCGTTCTTCCCAGGTAGACCATCAGGCGATCATTCCTTCCGTGCAGGCGGCGGGCGCAGGCGCATCATGCGCCGCCCGGCCGTTCGAGCTATTATTCGAATTCACTGTTTCGATCATCGTGTTTTTTTTTACGAGGGCCGCTATGATCTCCGCCGACCTGTCCGCACCGTCGAGTTTGACCCATTGCTTCATCCGCTCGGCCATCTCTCTCCTCCGCGGCTCGTCGTCGAGTAACGCCGTGATGCTCTGTGCCAGCGATTCGGGCGAGAGCGAACCGTCCTCGAGCACAATCGCGGCGCCCGCCTCTTCCAGTTCGATGACGTTCTTGCGCTGATGATCGTCCGCCGCGTACGGGTAAGGGACGAAGATCGTCGGAACCCCGAAAGCGGCCAGCTCGAAAACGCTTGAAGCACCGGCCCTGGCAACCGCCACGTCTGCCAGCTCGTACAGAAGATCCATTCTTTCATAGAACGGAAGCACTCTGACCATGTCACGCTCGTCCGCCGCCTTTCCCGCCGCATCATCGTAGTTCTTCTCCCCGGCCAGGACGACGAATTGAACCAGTCTCTTCCTCAGGATCAACCTGGCCGCGTCTATGGCGTTCTCGTTGAGATTCCTCGCGCCCCGGCTCCCCCCCACGATCAGGACGATGGGAACGTCCTCGCGCAGGCCGAGTCTCGACGCGATCGAAGGAGCCCCCTCACCGCCGGGCCTGAAACGAAGCGCGTTTCCCACGACGGCGCAAACGACCCGTCTCGGGATGTATCTCCTCGAATCCTCGTAAGCGAGCAGAACGATATGCGAAAACCTGGAAAGGATCCTGTTCGCAAGCCCGGGAACGCTGTTCTGCTCCTGGATGACACGCGGCTTCCTGCAAAGCACAGCCGCCGTGACGACCGCAGCGCTGGCGTAGCCGCCGGTGCCCAGCACCACGTCGGGATCGAATCTCTTCACGATGCGCACGGCCTCGAGAAGAGCTCCGATGAAACCGAAAGCCGCCGTCACCTTGCGTACGAAGCCGCCGCCCCTCAACCCGCGGCCGGGCAACAGGACGTACGGGACTTCGGCCGCAGTGAATATGGCCTTCTCCACGCCGTTCCTCGCCCCGGCGAAGAGCACTTCAACGCCGCCTATCCTGCCGGCGAGCGCACGGTAGACGGCGAGACCCGGATACACGTGCCCGCCGGTTCCGCCGCCGGCTATCAACACCCTGAGCTTGACTTCCGCTCTCTTTTCCCAGTTTCTGCTATTCATCTCCTGTATTCACCTGCCGATCGGGCTCCGATCTCTTGCCACACGATCATGACGCCTGCGCCGCGCAGCGCAGCCGCCGCGATCTGACGCTCTTCCTCGGCGTCGAACTGATCCGCCGACCCCCTCCCACGTTTATCAGGATGCCCACGGCGATCGAATTGATCACCAGGGCGGTCCCGCCGTAACTTATGAACGGAAGCGGAAGCCCGGTCACGGGCAACATGCCGGTCGCCACCGCCATGTTGAGAGCCGCGTAGATGAAAATCGAACTCCCGATGCCGACGGCGAGCATCTCGCCGAACACGTCCCCGCACCTGCGCGCGATCTTCAACGCCCTCAGAGCGAGAAGAAGAAAGAGGCCGCTCACCAAGACCGTTCCCACGATCCCCAGCTCCTCGCCGAGGATCGAGAATATGAAATCCGTGTGTGAATCGGGCAGCCAATTGAGCTTCTGCATACTCTTGCCGAAGCCTATGCCGTGTATGCCTCCCGAACCCAGGCCGATTAGCGACTGGTACACCTGCCAGTTCGCCTCGCGGAGGCTCTCGCCGTGCTTCAAGAAAGCCATCAAGCGCTCGCGCGCGTAGTCCTCGCTCCAGATCTTGACGGCCACGGGAAGCGCGGCGGCGCAGGCGAAAGCGGCGAGGTGCATGATCCTCGCTCCGCCCACGAACATGACGACCAGGGCAATGAGCATCGTGGCGCCCGCCGTCCCGAAGTCGGGCTGCGCGGCCATCAAACCGACGACGAGCAGAACCGCGCCGGCGGCGGGCAGGAAGCCGCGCTTGAAATCCGTGAAATCCCTTCCCGTTCGCGCGATCCAGTACGAAAGGAACAGGATCAGAGCCAGCCTGGCTGCCTCCGAGGGCTGGAGCGTCGCATGGATCGATTTTATGTGGTACCACTTGGCGGACCCCCTGATGGGATGCCCCGCCACGAAAAGCCCTATGAGAAGCACGACGGCCGTTAGGTACACCGCCACCGCCGGCTTGCGGTAGAGGCGATAATCCACTCGAACCGCCGCCACGAAGAAGAGCATCGCCACCGTCAGCCTGAGGAGATGGTTCTTTATCAGAAAATACGGATTGGAGAACTTCGCGGCGGAGAAGAACGAGCTGGAGGACGCCACCAGGTAAACTCCGATCGCCGAGAGGATCACGAAAATCAACATCACTCTTCGATCCGCTTCGAGATTCTTGAGCCTGTTTCGAACCATGCGAGACCTCACAAATCGTTGACCAACCGCTTGAACACCTCGCCCCTCTCCTTGTAATCCTTGAACATGTCGAAGCTGGCGCACGCAGGAGCAAGGAGGACCGTCTCCCCCGGTTCGGCGTGCGCCCGGGCCTTCTCGACCGCTTCCTGGAGATCCGAAGCGTTCTCCATCGGCACCGAGCCGGCGAGCGCACGGGATATCTTGTCCGCCGCCTCACCGATGAGGATGATCTCCTTGACGCGATCGAGCACCGACACCAGGGCGCTGAAATCGGCGTTCTTGTCCCGGCCGCCCATTATCACTATCGCTTTGCCGTCGATACTGGCGATGCTCTTGAGGGCCGCGTCCACGTTGGTGGCCTTGGAGTCGTTGATGTACGCCACTCCGCCTTCCACTCTCACGAGTTCCATGCGGTGCGCAAGAGGTCGGTACCCACGCAGGGCCTCGCGGACGACGCTGTCCTTCAAGCCGAGAGCGGCGGCGATTCCCACTGCGGCCAGCGCGTTCTCCAGGTTGTGGACGCCCACCGGCATGAATTCGTCCCTGCTCATGAGGGCTTCCTCCTTGCCGCCCATCGAACGGACCAGCATTCCTTCTTCGAAGAAGACACCGTCTCCGGGCAGACGGGAACGGGAGAAGGGAATCGTTCTCCCCGGGAAATCCCTCGTGAACGATTCGCAAACCGGATCCATTCGGTTGTAGACGTACCAAGTCCGATCGTCGGCGCGATTGAGAATCCTTTTCTTCGACGCGGTGTACTTTTCGAAAGAATCGTCGTAACGATCCAGGTGGTCGGGGGTGACGTTGAGGCATACCGCGACGTCCGCCTTGAACCTGTCTATCGTATCGAGCTGGAAACTGCTCACTTCCAGAACAGCGGTATCGCAGCCACCCTCCTCCACGACCGCGGAAAACGGAGTGCCGATGTTGCCCGCCACCACCGAGCTCCCACCCGCGAGTTTCATTATCCTGCCCACGAGGTCCGTGACGGTGGACTTGCCGTTGGTGCCGGTGACCGCGACGATTCGCATCGCGGAGAACTGGTAGGCGACCTCGAGTTCGCCAGTCACGTAGATCGAGAGCCGCTTCGACTTCTCCACCAGCGGGTGCTCCATGGGAACCCCCGGGCTCAAGACCAGACAGTCGAACCTTTCCAGCGAAGCCAGGCACTCGTCCGGAGAGAGGGTTCTTATCTTTCTCTCCTCGGCGCCGCTCACGCCCGCGCCGCCGAAACCGGCCAACTTCTCGGCATCATCGTCGGTCACGGTCACTTCGTACCCCCTGGAAGCGAGAAGAGACGCCGCCGCTTCACCGCTCTTTCCCAAGCCGACGACCAGGACCCTATGCTTGTCGTGAATTCCCATTTCGTCCTTCATTGCAGTTTCAGCGTGCTCAAGCTGAGCAACGCGAGGAGCACCGCTATTATCCAGAAGCGTACTACTATCTTCGACTCCGGCCATCCGCTCAGCTCGAAATGGTGGTGCAGCGGGGCCATCTTGAATATCCTCTTCTTGCGCCACTTGAACGAGGTCACCTGAAGAATCACGCTCAAGGCCTCGGCCACGAACAATCCGCCGATCACGACGAGAAGCAACTCGCGCTTGAGGAGGACCGCGACCACTCCGAGAGCCCCTCCCAGGGAAAGCGATCCAGTGTCACCCATGAAGACTTCCGCCGGCGGGCTGTTGTACCACAGGAATCCGAGGGAAGCCCCCACGACCGCCATGCAATAGACGCTCAATTCCCCGCTTCCCTCGAGGTAGAGGATGTTCAAGTAGTTGGCAAAGACCTTGTGACCGCTCACGTATGCTATGCCGGCGAAGGCGAAGAAACAGAAAGTGCCCAATCCGATCGCGAGTCCGTCGACCCCGTCGCTCAGATTCACGCTGTTGCTGGTTCCGGTCAGCACGAGCATGACCAGCACTATGTAGAACCATCCGAAATTGATGAACAACCCCTTCAAGAACGGTATCGATGTCAACGTCGCCGCGTCCGGAACCAGGGGATGGAAGTAGAGAAAAATCCCGAGTCCCAGGCCGAAGCTCAGCTGCCCGGCCAGCTTGTACCTCCCGACGAGGCCCTTGGCCCTTTTCTTCACCGTGTGCAGATAGTCGTCGATGAAACCGATCAACCCCATCCACGCCGTGGTCACGAGCGTTATCTGCACGTATCTGTTCGTCAGGTCGCACCATAGAAGCGAGGGGATCACGATCGCGGCGAGGATCAAGAGTCCGCCCATCGTCGGCGTTCCCTTCTTGCTCTGGTGCGCTTTCGGCCCTTCTTCCCTTATCCGCTGGTATATGCCGCGCCTCCTCAAGAAACGGATGAACCACGGGCCGATGACGAAGCATATGAGAAGCGCCGTAATGGTGGCGTAGGCCGCTCTGAACGTTATGTAGCGGAACACGTTGAACGGCGAAAAATAAGTGTGCAACGGATAGAGCAAGTGATACAGCATCAGTTCACGACCTCTAGGTTCAACCTGTCGATAAGGAACCCGACGATTTCGTCCAACCTGCAAGAGTGCGAGCCCTTGACGAGCACGACGTCACCCTTGCCCACTTCCGTCCCCAGCGCTTTTCTCAATGATCCCAGGGTATGGAAGGCTTCGAACCGGCAAGCTCCGCCGGCGCCTTCCATCCCGCTGCGAACCGCGTCGGCCTCCTCCCCCAACCAGAAGAGAAGGTCCAATTCCATGAGCGCCGCGAAACGCCCCAGGGCCTCGTGGTATTCATCGCTGAATGCGCCGAGTTCTTTCATGTCCCCCAGAACCGCCACCCTCCGCGACGCCGGCATTCCCGAGAGAACCTCGAGCGAGGCCTGCATACTCGAAGGGTTGGCGTTGTAGGCATCGTCGATCACGGTGACGCCTCCGCCGCGCAACAACCTTCCCCTGCCCTCGAGCGGTGATACGGATGCCATGGCCTCGGCGGCTTCGTCCCTTTCTATGCCCTCGAGATCGGCCAGAGCGATGACCGCCGCCGCGTTACGAGCGTTGTGAATGCCGAGAAATCTGGATTTCATTCTCGTGCCGGAGACGCTGAACTCCGATCCGTCTTCAGTCAACCTGTACGAATCGACCACGTAGTCACTCCCGCGGGAAAAGCCGTACGTCACCACCCTGCAATTGCAACGTCGAGCGAGCAGATCGAAGAACTCGTCGTCGCGGGGCAGGACCGCAGTCCCCTCCGGGGGCAGGTTTTCGAGGAGTTCGGCCTTGGCGAGAGCGACTTCCCTCCTGCCGCCGAAAAACCCGATGTGCGCCTCGCCGATCTGGGTCACGATCCCGACGTGCGGAGCGAGAATGCCGCAGAGGAACCTGATCTCGCCCGGGTGGTTGGCTCCCAGTTCGGAAACGAGATAATCGTCTTCCCCGGATGCATCGAGGATGGTGAGAGGCACCCCGATATGATTGTTGTAGTTGCCCGGGTTCGCGTACACCCGATGCCCCAGAGCCAGGACGCGCGCGATGAGCTCCTTGGTGGTGGTCTTGCCGCTGCTGCCGGTCACGGCGATCACTCTCGCCGGAAGCATCCGGCGGTATCCACCGGCCAGCCGCTGGAGAGAAGCCAGAGTATCCTTGACGAGAAAATATGATGCGCCGCTTTCGGTCCGGACGGGATCGTCCCTCTCCACGACCACGGCCAGGGCCCCGCGCTCGAAGGCGGACGACACATAGTCGTGGCCGTCCACTCTCTCGCCCTTCAACGCGAAAAAGATCCTGCCCTTGCAATCGGCGCGCGTATCGATGCTCGCACCGGTGACCGCCTCGTCACCGCGTTTGATTCTGTCGGCGACCAATTGCCCGCTTCTTGCTAGCAGGTCTTTCGCCACAGCCAAGGTCATGCCGGTCAATCTCCCCTCCAATCGGCAAGCGCTTTTGCCGCCTCTTCCTTGTCCGAAAAATGGATCCTCTCTCTTCCGATGATCTGGTAATCCTCGTGCCCCTTGCCGCAGATCGCCACCATGTCACCCTTGCGGGCCCCGGCGACGGCCTGCTTTATCGCTTCTCTTCGGTCCTCGATGACGACGATCCCCCCGGCGGAACGGTCCATGCCTTCCAGGATGTCCTCGATGATCAGCCGGGGATCCTCCGTGCGAGGGTTGTCGCTCGTGACGAAGCTCACGTCCGAGTGCTCCTGGACTATCCCGCCCATGATCGCCCGCTTGCCCCGGTCCCGGTCCCCCCCGCATCCGAAGACGGTTATCAATCTCTTCGGACCCAACTCGCGGCAGAATTTCAAAACGCGCTCGATGCTGTCGGGAGTATGCGAGTAGTCCACAATGACGACCGGTTTTTCGCCTCCGCCCAGCGCCTCGAACCTGCCCGGAACGCTCGCGAGGGCTTCCAATCCCGCCTTTATGCCTTCGGCGTCTATACCGATCGCCTTGGCGGCGGCCGCAGCAAGAAGAGCGTTGGGTACGCTGAAACTCCCGAGCACCCGCAACTTCACGGGTAGGACGTCCGGCCCCAGCACGAGATCGAACCTGGTTCCGGACAGATCCGCTTCGATCGAGCGTGCCCGTACTTCGGCGCCTTCATCGAGGCCGACTGGAATCTTGCGCCCGGGGAACTCCTCGCCGATCCTTCGCGCCGATGGATCCCCCGAGAAGTAGATCAGCGTGCCTTCGGGTTTCTTCCTTCCTGCACTCACCAGCGAGAAGCAGAACTCCCTCTTGGCCGCCACGTAGTCCTCGATCGAAGGGTGGTAGTCGAGGTGGTCACGGGTTACGTTCGTGATTATCCCAACTTCGAATTCAAGACCCCATGTTCGTTGCTGCCTTACCGCATGGGAACTGACTTCCATGACCACCCCTCGACAACCTTCGTCCTTCATTTTCTTGAAAAGGGAGTGGAGCTTGACGGCGTCGGGCGTTGTGTGAAGGGCCGGTTCGAGATCATCGCCGGCTCCATGCCCCACCGTACCCACGATTCCCGTCTTCCCCCATCCCGACACCTCGCATATCCGGCGCAGCATGTGAACGGTGGACGTCTTCCCGTTCGTGCCGGTAACGCCGCAAAGAAACAAGTCGTCGGCCGGGTTTCCGTGGTAGGCCGCCGCCAACAGGGCCAGAGCCTTCGCCGTGTCCTCCACCACTATCTCGGGGACCGCGAGGCCGGGAGTCGGCCTCTCGGTCACGCAGGCCGCCGCCCCTTTCTCGGCCGCCTCATGCACGTAGTCGTGACCGTCGGTTTTCATTCCCTTCAATGCCACGAACAAAACCCCTTCTTTCACCTCTCGCGAGTTCGCGGTTACGCCCGCAACTTCCACGTTCCTTGCAACGGCTTTCTTTTCGGCTCCTATCGCCTTGAGAAGCTCCGCCAACCTCATCTCTTCAACCTTCCACGTGCTTCACGATCTTCGCATCGAACCCTCACCGCGGCCTGTTCGATCCGAGATCCCGGGCGCGGCGACTGGCGGACGACGACACCGGATCCGGTCGGTTCGACGCTCAGCCCCGACTCCATCGCCTTCTTTTTCGCTTCCCGCAGGGGAAGGCCGAGCAGGTAGGGGATATCGCCGCCGGCTGCTTCCCCCGAAGAATAGGTATACAATCTCACGACGCCCTTGCTGTCCATCGACACGCCGGGGTCGGGATCCTGCGCAATCACCCTTCCCTTGGCCGGCGTGCACACGGCGTTGATCCCCTTCTCTTTTGCGAGGGCCAGGGCGTCGCCCGCGGACAAGCGAAGAAAATTCGGAGTGCGAATCCGCTTTCCACGAATTCGTTCCCCGGCCACCACGGTGTCCACCAGATCGTCGTCCAGGATATCCGTCGAATGAGCTATGGCGCTGGCTATCTCCGCGAACACAGGCGCCGCCGAGACTCCCCCGTACCTCTTGTCGAAATCCGGCTCATCCAGAAGTACCAGGATCGCTATCTTTGGATGCCGATTGGGAAGGAAGCCTATGAAGCTCGCCGCGTACTTTCCCCTGACGTAACCTCCCTTGCCGGACGCTTTCTGGGCGGTCCCCGTCTTGCCCGCCACCTCGAGGCCGGGGACCTCCGCCGCCGTGCCCGTGCCTTCGCTCACCACGTCGCGACAGAAAGCCCGCAGCGTCATCGCCGTATCCCTGGATATCACGCGCCGGACTCTTACCGGGGAGAATCTCCTCACCACGCGATCATCCTCGTCGACCACGGCCTTGATCAGGGACGGGACCATGAGGACGCCGTCGTTCGCCACCGCGGCGAAGGCGTTGAGCATCTGCAGAGGAGTGACGCCGATTTCCTGCCCGAACGCCATCGTGGCCTGGGTCCTGCCGGACCACTTCGCCACCGGAGCCACGCGCCCGGCCGACTCGCCGAGAAGCTCTATGCCGGTCCTGTTGCCGAAACCGAAGAGCCCGATGAACTCGTAGAAGCGAATGGGCGGCATCTTGAGAGCGGCCTTGGCCAACACGATGTTGCTCGATTTGACGAAACCCTCGCGGAAGGTCAGGTATCCGAACTTGTGCGCGTCCGAGATCCGTGCGAACCCGAGATCCGCCCTCCCGTTCTCTGCGAAAAACACGTCGGTGGTATGCACTGCGCCCGTTTCCAGAAGGCTTGCGGCCGTTATGAGCTTGAAGGTGGATCCCGGCTCGTAGATGCACGAGATGGACTTCAGGGTCCAAAGCGAATCGACTCGCGAAGCGCGCGAGCGATCCGGAGCGGAGGGGTACTCGGCCAATGCGAGTATCTCGCCTGTGCGGCAGTTCATCACGATCGCGCTCGCCCAGCGGGGATGGTCGGCGCGGACAGCTTCACGAAGTTTCTCTTCGGCTATCTCCTGGATGACCGCGTCGATGGTGAGCACGACGTCTCGGCCGTTGACGGGATCCTTCCTCGGAAACTTGGGAAAATCATGCGCGCGATTCCTCCCGTCCACGACGATTTCTTCGTACCCCCACTCGCCTCTCAATTCTCCGTCACAGGCCGCTTCGATCCCGGCCAACCCCGTGTTGCCGTCGCCGCAGAAACCGATCAGTTTCATCGCCAGTGACCCGCACGGATAGATCCGTGACGCTTCCACTTCGACGTCCACTCCCGGGATGTGTTTCAATGCGGCCCTTTGTTCCTTCGTCAACGAACAACGTCTCTTCAAGTACTCGAAGCCGCTTTTCGAACGCAGCTTGCTCAGGACCAGCTTTCTGGGGATCCCTGCGATACGGGGGAGTTTGTTCAAGACCTCCGATCGATGTTTCCTTGCCTCCGCCGGGTGCATGGAGATCGAATAAGATCTGCAGCTCAAGGCGAGAGGCTTGCCGTTGCGATCCAGGATGCTGCCCCTCTCAGGTGGAATCCTTCGCTTGCGCAACCACTGCATCCTGGCCTTCTTCTTGTAGAAATCGTGGTGCAGGACCTGAATGGAAACGAGCTTGCCCCAGATCAGCAACGTAACCATGCTGAAAGCCACGCCGACGGCGATTATCCTCAGCCTGTTGCGATAAGCTTTCCTGCTCACTTGGTCAATATCCCGTTATGAAAAGCCAGCGGTGAATACTTCCCGATGTCCTTGCGGCCTCTTTTCGCCGCGACGAGAGGAGTCTCCGACTTTTCGCGGATCGAAACGCGCACGAGCGATCCCGTGTCGGCTTCGACCATTCCCAGCCGTTTCACGCAGTATCCTACGACCCTCTCCCGTGACGAGAGCTGCATGTACCTGCTCGTCAGCACGTTGATCTTCTCGACGTACGCCTTTTCCTCGCGCTTCAGCTTTGCGTTTTTCTCCGCGATCCTGCTGACATAGATCTGCATCGAAACGTAACCGAGCAACAGAAGAGCGGCGAACGAACAGCCGATGATCGTCGACCTCAGACTCAGATTGCCGCTCAGCGCGTTCACGAGGAGATTCGTGAACCTCCTGTACAAACTCGCGTTGAAATAATCGTTCATGTCATCACCTCAAATCACGCATGCCGCCCGCAGCCGGGCGCTTCGTGCTCTCGGATTGCTCTCGATCTCGGAGGGGCTGGGTTTCAGCGCCCTGCGGGTCAGCACTTCGAGTCTGGCGAAGTGGTTGCACCTGCACACGGGACTCGAAGGAGGGCAAATGCAATCCGAACTTTCCACCTTGAAGTAATTCTTTATCTCCCTGTCTTCGAGCGAGTGGTAGCTGATGAACACCAGCCTTCCACCCGACTTCACCGAATCGAGAAGGATGCCGAGGAACCTCTTCAGATTGTCGAGTTCCTGGTTGACGAAGATCCTGATGGACTGGAAAACCTTGCTCAAGAGCGCGGACGAAGCCTTTCCACCTACGGCGGCGTCGACCGCGGATCTCAGATGTGCCGTCGTCCGCATCTCTCCCGTCTTCTCAGAAGCTTTGATGCTCCTCGCTATTCTCCTCGCGCCGCGGACTTCACCGTAGTTCTTGAGAACGGCGGCCAATTCATCGGCAGTCGACTCCGCTATGAGCTCGCGCGCCGACTTTCCGTCCGTTCCCATGCGCATGTCCAACGGCCCGTCGTGCAAGTAGCTGAAGCCTCGATCCGGATCGTCCAGTTGATAAGACGAGAGCCCCAGGTCGAGAAGAACGCCGTCCACCTCCGCTATTCCTTCGGCAGCGAGCAAGTCGCCCATGTCGGTGTATGAACCTTGCAGGAGCTTCACCCTATCCCCGAAGACCTCCAGGCGATCGCTCGCGACGGCGAGGGCTCTCGAATCACGATCTATCCCCACGACTCTCACAGCCGGAGCTGCCTTCAAGATCGCTTCGACATGCCCTCCGCACCCGGCCGTGCAATCCACCACCAGTTTCGAATAATCGTGCAAGAGCATGGTCAGGACCTCGTCGACCATAACGGGTTCATGAAACATCGATGTCTCCGGAACGATCGGTTGAAGGAAGACGGAACATTTCCCGAACCTTCGTGTTCTTGGAAACCGCTCAAAACGTAAGATCGTGAAGCTCGCGGAACGCCTTGACCATCTCGTGGTACTTGGCCTCCATGTTTTCCCTACTCCACACTTCGACGAAAAGATCCATGTTTATGATCGCCACTGTGCCGTTGAGCATGCAAAGGTCCCGCAGCCTCTGGGGAATCATGATCCTGCCGTGCGCATCCAGTTTCACGCACTCCAGGGAGATCCGCGTGTAACGCAGAAAATCCTTCTTCTGCTTGCTGGGTTCCTGTTGCATCAGCGCGTTACAGTAACTCTTCCACTGTTCGGCGGTACGGATCTCCAGGTATGAGGGCTCGCTGGTGTTGGGAATGAGGTAGAGGCTGTCGCCCTTCTTCATCTTGAAGTAGTCTCTTATCTCGAGTGGAAGGAGAAGCCTTCCCTTCCCATCGATACTGTGAAGGTATTTATCGTTGAAGTAGTTCATTCCAGATACTAAAATTTATTAGGTATATTACCAAATATTGATTCGATTATGGGACCGGGTGACAAATTCGGCGCTAGAATAGACCACGCACTGGGAATCGGTCAAGCCCAAAAAGAGATGTGTTTCGAAATTTTTTCGGTGGGATGAAACGGCCTCCAAGATGTTGTTGTATCTCTAATTATACAACCTAAATCCTGTTTGTAGGCATAGATATCTTATCTAGGCAGCTATAATTTTAGCGGAAAATCAATCGGGCAGCTTTTCGAGGGCGTAGAGCGTGTAGAAGTAGGGACCGGGCTTGCGAATACCGAGGTTGTCCATCTCCTTGACCAGTATGCTCCGGAACTTGTGTCCTTGCAATACCTTGCCGTCGAACCGGTTGGCCGTCTTCTCCCTGTCGATGAAGTAATCCACGTGCGGATAGCCGGGCGTGTGGAGATATATCCCACTCTCCACGATCTCTTCGTAGGTGTTGCGCTCGCGCATCCTTCCCGTGGCTGGTTCGACGAGGCCGCCGAGATCCAGCACGCGGCGTTCCGAGAAGAAGGCCAGGTAGCCTATGTCGGCCGCAGCCACCACGGCGTCGCGCGGGGCATTCTCGTTCAGGTAGAGGGCGAGATCCCTGAGCTCGTGGGTCAAGCCGTGCGAGAAGGACCGCGACGGGGGAACGACCACCTTGAAATAGAAAACGACGCTCACCACGATCATGACCGAAGAGACTGCAACGAGAGCGAAACGCCGGGCCCGCGGAGACCTGCCGACGACCTGCTCGAGACCCGCCAGTCCCAAAACGGGGATGAAAGGAGTCACGAGGAGGAGGTAGCGCGAAAGAACCTGGATGTCGAACAACACGTACGCGAGCGGCAATGCGATCACGCAAAGCAGAATGAAACGAACCTCCTTGGCTAGAAGGACGCTCTCCTTCCTCATGAAAACGAGTGAAAGCAAGGCACAGACGATCCACAACCCCTGGGTACTTCCGACGATCTTGGCGATCGGAGAGAACTTCTTCACGAAGGTGACGGGATCCAGGATCAATCCCCCGCTCTTCGCACCGGCGGTGTTGGGCAGAAAAGACCCGATATGCAATTTCGCGAAGAGCAGCCACGGAACCATGAGGAGGAGATAGACCAGGATCGTTCGGAAGAAGCAGCGGCTGTCCACCTCCCCACGCCGCAGCAGGAGCGAAACCAGATAGACCGCGAAGAAGAGATACGCTTCGGGTCTGAGCAGGGCCGCGACGGCGAGCATGAATCCCAACCACAAGGCGTGCCGTCTGTTCTCGTACGCCTCCAGGGACACCAGGCCTGTGAGCACCATCGCCATGGCGGCCGAAGAACTCTCCATGCTCATCGCCGTCCATCGCACGAACCAGGCGTCCGCGGCGAAAGCGAGCATGGCCAGGAAGGAAACGAGCTCGTCGCCGGTGATCTTCATCGCGAGCAGGTAGAGCAATATCAAAGTCACGAAGCCGCTCAGCCACGACAGAACCCGGCTCGTCGCCATGAGAACTTCCCTTCCCCCGAAGATCTTCCCCAAGACCGCCTGCACCATCACCCAGAGAGGACTGGTCGTCCCGAAGGATACCTCGCCGGGATTGAAACTGTACTCCCCCCTCTCCATGAGGTTCTTCGCATACTGGATATGAATGAAGCCGTCATCGGTGAAACCCGATCGCAGCGGATAGAGCAAAACGAGAAAGACGCTCAAACCGATGAAGATCAAGACGGATCTGCGAAACAATTCTCACCCTTTCGTCATCTCGTCGAGAAACGCAGCGAGTTCGTGGGCCCTGGCCTTTCGCCCGTATTCCTCCCGGGGGGTCAGGTCGTACTCTTCGTCGAGCTTCCCCCTTTGGAATTTCTCGTGCATGGCCTCGATGACGGCGGCTATCCCCTCCGCGTCTTCCTGGGGCGCGATTTCCCCCCTGCGAAGCCCCATTACGAGATCCTTCACTTCGCCGTCGGGCACGAGGGCCAATATTGGGCGCCGGACGCCTATGTATTCGTACAGCTTCCCCGGTATCATCCCTTTGTAGGCCGGATCCACGTGCTTGATGAGCAGCAGTATATGCGATGCCCGCTCTATTTTCAAAGTATCAAAATGAGTCATCCCGTCCTTGAACTCGACGACGTCCTGAAGTCCCGAGCGGATCATGTATCGCTCGTTGTCGTCTTCCCTCGCGCCCACGAAGTTCACCCTCAGTTTGCTTCGAACTTCCGGTTTGCGATCCAGGTAGATCTTCAAAGCCTGCAGGAAAGGCACCGCCGAGCGTTTCTGGGTGAGCATCCCGGCATGGGTGATCGTGAATACGTCCCCCGAGGGTTCCACGCTTCCCACTTCGCTCATCTCGCTCTCGTCGTAGCCGTTGGGGATCAACGCAAGTCGCCCGGGATCCACCCCCGCCGAGCCGATCTTCTCGAAATGCCAGCGAGTGGTCACGACGACACCGGCTTCTTCGATCACTTTCCTTTCGAGGCGCCGGTGAAGCCCGGCATGAAGACCGGTAGGGGGCTTGTACAAGTGGAGATTCATCCACGGATCACGGAAATCCGCGATCCAGGGCAGACCGGAAATCTCGTGCAGCCTGCGGGCGATGAGGTGGCTGGTCTCGGGTGGGGACGTCGAGTATATCGCATCGAAGCTTTTCCCCGCCATGAGCTTCCTGCCGGCGGACACGGCGAACGGATACCAGCCTATGTATGTGTCGGGCACGAGCAGGAAGGAACCGAGCTTGCGCAACACTGCGAACTTCCTGCCGGAACGCACCTGCCCGCTCGGCGACCCGCTCCTCTTGAAGGCTGCTATTATCCTTTGCCCGCTCAGAGTCCCTGTCCTTACGACCTCGCACGAATCCGGGACCAAGCGCAGGAGAGACGCGTCGCGGATCCAGAACGCTTCCGGCCGGGGCGACAGCACGGTCGTCTTCCATCCGTGATCGGGCAGGTACCTTACGAAGGAGAGGGGGCGGTAGACTCCTCCCCCGGAGAGTGGAGGGAAGAAAGGAACTATCATCAACAATTCTCTCATGTATCTCCCGTCTTCTCGAGCACTTCCTCGCCGGTCACCAGACGAGCAGGCGTGCCAGCGGAGCGAGCCTGCGGCGGGCCAGGATGTCGAGGAGGGCGTCACGCTCCAAAGAGCTGAAGAATCCGGCCGTTCTCAGCAAACGCACGAAGAACACGGCCGATGCGATGAACAAGACGACTTTGGCGGCCGTCAGGGCTCCCCCGAAGGCAAAGCGGCTCCCGGCAAAGTGCAGGATCATGCAGGAAACCAGGAAGCCGGCGGCGGAGACGGCGAGCTTTCCGATCATGGGCAAAAAGAAATCCCGCCCCAACTCGAGCTTCGATATCCTCACCGCGAGAGACGACTGCAGCAGGCAAGCTCCCAGGTGAGCCACGCCTACGCCGACCACGCCCCAGGCCGATCCGAGAACGAAGAGCATTGTGACATAGGAAAGCGCCCATACCAGATCGCAATAGAAAGCTCCCCTTATCTGGTCCAGTGCCTTCATCACCGTGGTGAGAGGCGCCGTGACCGTTGTGAGCGGTATCGAGAGGGCGAACAGCACGAGCACCGATCGGGCGCCGAGGTAGTCCCTGTTGCTCAGGACCAGGATCAATTCCCGCGAGAAGGCTATGATCCCGGCGGTTGCTAACAACGCGAGTATCGTATTGAACTTCAGGATGACCTTGGTCGAGGTGACTATTCTTTCTTCCTGTCCCCTCGCGTACAACCTCGTCACTTCCGGTTGAAACGCGATGTTCGGAACGGTGAGAATGCGGTTGGCCAGCTTCATCAGCCTGGAAGCGATGTGAAACAGCGCGAGGGCTTCCAGCATCACCACGTGAGACAACAGGTACCGGTCGAAATCAGAGAAAGCGATCGCGACGAGGCTCAGCCCGGCTGCGCCGATCCAGTAGCTCGCGTACCGCTCGGACCCGCCCGCGGCGCCCTCGCCGGCTTCGGACGAACGAGCATGGGCGCCGTTTCGCGCGAAGAACAGCATGGGCGCGAAAAGCGTCATTGCGACCGCGTCCGTGGCGAGCACCGCGATGCCTAGAATCTTGAATATGGTCTCGATGTCGAGGCTTTCTCTCGCGGCGAAGAGAACGCCGAGCACGGCGGCCAGAGAGAGGAGTTCGACGGCCACCTGGCGGGTGATCCTCCTCAAGCCGTTGAGCCCACCGTAGATCACGAGCTTCAGCGTCATCCCGAAAGTAGTCACGTAGAACCAGAACATCAACCTGCCGGTGAACATCGATTCGGGAACGAAGCCGAGCATCCTATCGGAGAAGAAGTGGACGACGAGGGCCAGGGCGCCCGCCGTGATTGCCGCTGCGCCCAGAGAGAAGACGCTGAGCCGCGTTGCCGATCCCACGCTCCGGCGCGACTCGTGCAGCGGTAGAAAACGGATGAGAAGGGCGGGCAGGCCGTTGGCGGCGAGCATGGCGAGCATGAAAGAAAACCCCCGCAGGGAAGCGAAGAGTCCGAAAACTTCCCTGGTGAGGACGTTCGCCAGCAACTTCATCTGGAGAAGGGATATGAGAGTCCCAAGCGTGGTGAACGCGACCAGGGCCAGAGTATTGGGCAGGAACCGCCCGCTTCCATTTTCGGCGTTGTTCAAGTCCGTAGACATTTCATCCTCGGAGACGACGTTTCACGAACGCCAGCAGCCCGCCCAGCCGCGAGCGCATGCGGAATGTCGCATAACCGTATGCTTCACCCCCCAATGCTTCCTTGTATTCCTCCAGCGGCCTCTTGCCGAGGCTGCTCCCGAGATTGTACCATCTATAACCCTTCTTCTGGGCGTCCTCGATGAGACGGCTGTAGAGCAAGGTGCTGGCCTGGTGCTCGCCGATGAGGGTCACTCCGTTCCAGGCCGTGACCGTGTCACGGTAATAGAAGTTCACGTGGCCGCCGAGCACTTTGTCGTCCCTGGTCACCACGTGGAGCTTGACCATTCCCCTCCCCCGTTCGAGCAATTCCTCGAAGAATTCCCTGGGATACTTGAACGAACCTTTCCATTCCCCCATTCTGAGCTCGTATATCGCGTAATATCTGTCCAGGTCCTCCCTGCCCGTGGCTTCCCTGACTTGGAGGTTCTCCCTGGCGGCCTTTCTCACCTGCCTCCTCTTCGCCTTGTCGAAGCATTCCTTCCAGATTGTTTCGAAACCTCTGCCGAGATCTATGAGGTGAGTCCTGCACGTTTCCCTCTCGAAGCCCGATGAGCCGCCCGCGTTCCAGTAGTCGACCCATGCCGCCTGCAGGACCCGGGGATTACTTGCATATCGAGCGTAGGCCCCGAGGAGTGAATCGAAGACCTCGCCCTCCTCTCTCACCACCGGGCCGCCGTAGGTTCCGAAAGGCATGGACCAGAGCACGCGGAAAGGGCCCTTGGTCACGATGAAAAAAGGAAGATAGCCGAGGATCTCGCCCTGCGCGTCGGCTACCAGGCAACGGGGTTTCATGCCGGGAAAGACCCGTGCGATGCACTCGACCCAAACGCTGGTCTGGTAGAAGCTCGCTCGGCGCGCTTGCAGCGCCAGATCGTCCAGTTCGCGGGGAAAATGATCGATGAGTCTTATGTCCATCGGCCGCTACCCGGCATACCACTCGCCGAGTTTCTCCAGCGCCTCCACGACGTCCTTCACGTCGCGGTCGGTCATCGCCGGGTATATGGGGAGCGATATGCACCTTGCGAAGAAATCCTCGCAGCGGGGAAAACTTTCGCCTTCCCTTGCGTAGGGTTCGAAGAAAGGATGCTTGTAGACGGGAATGAAGTGCACCGAACTGCCGATGTTCTCGCTCGCAAGAGCCGCGATGAACCGGTCCCTGTCCACCCTCAACATGTCGAGCCTGAGGCGTATCACGTACAAGTGCCAGGTATGGAGGTTGCCTTCGAGAACGCCGGGCAATTCCAGCCAAGGCAATCCGCCGAGGCGTTTCGTGTATTCTTCGGCGATTGAAGCCCGCCTCGCACGGAGTCGATCCGCCTTTGCGAGCTGGGAATTGCCGAGCGCGGCCATCATGTCGCTCATGTTGCTCTTGTAGCCTGCCAGATCCACCTCGTAGTACCATGACCCCTTGTCCGCGTACCTGCTCCAGGCGTCCCTCGAGATGCCGTGGAACCCGAGCTTCCTGATTCTTTCCGCGAGGGCATCGTCGTTGGTAGCCACGCAGCCTCCCTCACCGGTGGTTATGTTCTTGGTTGCATAGAAGCTGAAGGCGGTCGCGTCACCGAGGGTGCCGATCTTCTTTCCCTCTACCTCGCCGCCGAATGAGTGCGCCGCGTCTTCGAGAACGAAGAGGTTCTTCTCGCGCGCCATGGAGATGATATCCTTGATCCTGCATGCCTGGCCGCCGAAATGAACGGGCAAAACGGCCTTGGTCCTCGGCCCCACACGCTCGGCCGCCAGCGAGGGATCGATTCCGAACGTATCCTCCTCGACGTCGACTAGAACGGGGACCGCTCCGCAATGGATTATCGCTTGAACGGTGGAAGCGAACGTGAGCGGGGAGGTGATCACCTCGTCGCCGGGAGACAGCTCGATCGCTTTCAGGGTGAGGAACATCGCTTCACTGCACGAGCTCACGGCTATTACGTGTTCGGCTCCCAGATATCCGCGCAACCCCTCCTCGAACGCCGTGGTCTCGGGCCCCAGCGTCAACCACCCGGATTCCAGGACTTTCGCGACCGAGCCCAGATCGGACTCATCGATCGAAGGCTTGTGAAAGGAGAGGAATCCTTCGCGAACCGGTGAGCCTCCTTCTAAAGCAGGTTTCATCTTCTTGCCGCTTTGCATGACGTCGAGACGTGCTTCACCCCAGATCGGCGTCCGGGATGACGCGGTTCAGAACCTTCTTTATGCCCGCCTCGTCCCCGATTTCCATGAGTCGTTCGAGATCATCGATCGCCTCCAACAGTCTCTCCGCCTCGGGCACGACGGGCCGGGACACGTATATGTACTCGTGTTGCGATTTTTCCAGCTTCTCGCCCTCGGCGACGAGATCCTCGTGCAGCTTCTCCCCGGGCCGAAGCCCGACGACCTTGAGGGGTACGTCCACCTCGGGCCTCAAACCGTGCAGGGTGATTATGTCCTTGGCGATCTCCGTGATCTTGATGGGCTGACCCATCCGGAGGATGAAGATCTCTCCCCCCTCACCCATGATGGACGCCTGCACTACCAGCATGCAGGCCTCGCGAAGGGTCATGAAGAACCTCGTCGCGTCGGGATGGCTTATGGTCACAGGTTGCTTGTTCCTGATCTGGCGCATGAAAAGCGGAACGACGCTCCCCCTGCTTCCCAGCACGTTTCCGAATCTCACGGCCACGGCTTTCAATCCGCCTGCCTGCGAAGCCATGCAGACGAGATACTCGGCCATCCTCTTGGTGGCGCCCATCACCCCGCGCGGCCTGGCCGCCTTGTCCGTTGACAGCATGACGAGCCTCTCGGCACCGGCGTCTTCGGAAGCCTTTATCACGTTGGCCGTTCCGAAAATGTTGTTCTTCACCGCCTCGGATGGGAAGAACTCCATGTAGTGGACGTGCTTGTGCGCCGCCGTGTGGTAGACGAAGTGGGGTTTCGCTCTCTCGAATGCGTGCCGCAGCCCTTGAAAATCCCTGACGTCGGCTATGATCGTCCGGACGGGCAGCTCGGGGAAACGATTCTTCAGGTCGTACTCGATCTCATATATCTGGTTCTCCCCTCTGCCCAGGATGAAGAGCTCGGAAGGGGCGAAACGGGCGAGCTGGCGGCATATCTCGCCGCCTATGGAACCGCCGGCTCCCGTCACGAGGACTTTGCGCCCCGCAATAGCCCGGGCGATCTCGCCCTCGTCGAATTCTACCGTCTCGCGCCCGAGGAGATCCTCGGGGTGAACCTCCCTGATCTGTTCGAGATGGACGGGCCCCTTTATTATCTCGATCAAGCCCGGAACTATCTTGAATGGGAGCCCGGCGTCCCGGCAGAGCGCAACGATCCTGCGGACGAATTCTCTCCCGGCCGAGGGGACGGCGATCAGCGCCTCCTCGATCGCCATCTTGGCCGTCACACCGGGCAAGTCGCGGCACGGGCCCAGCACCGGGTAGCCCTCCACGAGAGAGCCGTGGAGGGATGCGTCGTCGTCGAGAAAGCCGACCGGTTCGAGACCGCTCTCGGGATGGGAGGCGATCTCTCTTACGACCATGCGGCCGGCTTCACCGGCTCCTATGATTATTATCTTCTTGCTCAATCGCTGCCTGCACTCTGTCTGGTAGAACCCGGGCTTTCGATCGCGCGACGAAGGATGCGGCGCCGCGGTGAATCAACGTATGAGCGAGATCGTCTTGACGATCGATCCCGATTCGTTGCTTATCCTAGCAAAATAGACGCCACTGGCCGCAAGAAACCCTTCTTCGGTGGTGAGATCCCAGACTTCCGAGTCGGAGGTCGAAACTTCCTTGCGGCTCACCAGCTCTCCTTCGAGGTTGAAGATCTCGACGACCACGGGGGAGTTGATGTTGCTTATCTTCAATGAAGTAACGCCTCGTGACGCCCGGACGGGGTTCGGATAGAGATAGACGCGCCCGAGATCCGTCTTCTTGGCCGACAAGCCGCTGATATCGAAGGCGGACAGGCCTCGTGCCGTCCCGATGTACAGAAGATCCCTGTCCCGATCGAGGGCCAGAGCCTGGCATTTCGAATCCACCAGGGGGGATATGACGTCTATCGGGAAAAAGAGACTCAATTCCTTCTGCCATGTGACGGGGGTGGTGTAAGTCTGGATGTCCGCGTCGTCGTCCCTCGCAATCCGGTTGAGCCCGAGACTGGTGGCGACCCAGAGATTCTCATCGTCATCCAGGAGCAGATCGAAGACTATGTCGCCGACTATGCCCACGCCGAACCCGCGGTTGGGAGCGATGTACTTGACTGAGCCGCGATCATACTTGTATAGACCGACCGTGGTTCCGATCCATAGGACACCGTCACTGCGCAGGGCCAGGCACATGATATCGGCTATGGAGGAGAACTCGTCCCCGATCTCCGCGATGCTGATCCACAAATCATCGGTGAGATCGAAGAGATCCGCCTTGTCGTAGCCGCCCGTGATCCATCTTTGCACGCCGTACGTCTTGATACCCACGTAAACGTCGCCGCCGGGACCGAAAGCGACGTCGAAGACGTTTCCGCCTTTCATCTGGCCGCCGGTGCTTGTCGGGTTCACCTGCAACCACGCCGTCGTATCTTCGCTGAGTATGCTGATTCCCCACTGCTTAGGCACTTCGTTCTTGTAGAAGTCATCGGATAGGAACCAGCGGTTGCCGGCGGGGTCCTCCCTCGCCCTGATGAACCTGAGCGTGCCCAGGCCGTCGCCTCAGGCCTTACCGATAGAGTGATGGAGTTAGGAGTTAGAATTGAAGATAACAATGTATATGTTCAGTTACATAA
>CAYXEN010000031.1:0-18631 GCA_964464035.1 uncultured bacterium
GTCGCCCCGATGGCGTTCACGTGGACGACGTAGACGGTCTCCAATCCCATCACGGTATCGTACAGATTACAGTCTGTCGCACCCGGGTCCGAGAAGAGACCGATCGAACCGTTCTGCGCGAAGGCGAGGCTCGCGCTACAGAGCACGATCAGGGTTAGTAACAAAGCTTTTCTCATTATGTGACTCCTTTGCTATTGCAAATCGAAGGTCCAGATTCATGCAACTTCCGAGTCGCCGAAAAGGAGCAAATCGAAGCACAGTCCCGGTGCGAAGGCGGTTCCTCCATGCTTCGCTTGCTCTTGCAAACCAGTGGCATCACCTCCTTCGAACCGCGGTGGCTGGATGAACCTGCTTTTGGATGAACCCCAGGGCCGGCTCATCCAGCCGATATATTCACTTCGACCTACTCGTCATAAAGAGCCTTGACTCCGCCCCAGGTGGTGTTCTCGACGGGAACATTCGTCGGACAGAAGATCGAGGTCATTCCGATTCCGTAGACGAAAGCGTTGTCGGGATACCTGGTCGCCCGCAGATAGCCGGACACCGGGTTGGGCACCACTACCAGGGGCGTGTCGGGATTACAAGCGTCGCAACGGAAAGTCACCGTCGCGAGAAGGATCGGGAAGAAACCGTTCTGAGGAAGACTGAACACCTGCGATATGCCGCCGTCTGCCAGCTTGGTGTTGCCAATCTGCAAATCAGATGCGTAGGTTTCCCCTATCCACGTTATTCCTGCCGGATAATCGATCGCATACTCGATACCCACCAGGAACATGTTGAAGTTTTTCGCGACGACGTAGCCCTGGCCGAACTGACCGACGGAACACGTATAGGTCTGTGAACCGTACCCGCCATCGAAGAACATCTGAACGTTCGGCGTCTGGGCGCTCACCATGGGCGCGGCAAAAGCCAGCAGGGTGATCGCCGCAAAAACAGCGAGAACTTTTTTCATAGCTTGACTCCTTTCAATGCAAATCCAAAGCAGCTCAAACAGAAGGAGTTCTCAGCTACTCCGGTCCGGCACCGCTCAGTTGCAAGCGTGTCCGTTGTGAAGACCGTAGGTTGAGAAATCTTGCAGGTTGACTGCGCCCGAGCAGTCGAAATCCGCGCACGGGTCGGTCATCGCGTTGGGCGGATACTGAGCGCCGAACAGAGCGAAGTCCAGCAAGTTGACAACGAGATCTCCATTCATGTCCGGGCTGCGCACGCTGATCGTGCTGAGGCAAATCCCCGGGCAGCCGATGACGAAACCTTGAACGACGACATTCAAGCCGTCGGCGCATCCGCCGGCCGCGATGTCGCCGCCTATAGTGGTCTGCCCATTGGCATCCGTCGCTGCGTCTGCATTGGAAGAGCCGGAGCCTCCACAGAGAACCATGTTATTGTTCGGATCGCAATCGACCAGCCAGAAATCCGAAGCGGGAATGCCTTCGATGCCGACTCCGCCGCCGTCGTTGACGGTCACGGAAATCGTAGCACCCTTGGCGGACAACTGATCGCCGTCACCCGCGGGGCAAACGACGATACAGCCTCCCGCAGTGGAAGCCGTCGACTGGCAAGGATCGATGATTCCCCCGAAGGCTACTCCAGCCACCAAAAGAACTGCAGCTGATACCACTGAGAGAATAGCCACTTTTCCTTTGAACATTCCTACACCTCCAAAAAGTTTGGAATGAACTTAGCAGTGCAAAAAAACGCGCACTGCACCTCTAGTTTGAAAGCAGGGGCTGGAAACACCTCCTTCCACCGTTGATTTATTGATGCTACTCCTTACTCGACTGGAAGTGATTATATCATAGAATCCTTTCAAAAGTCAATATTTATATCCGTTAGGCCGCGCCGGAACCGGCCGATCCGGGGTTCCTCGGCCCGGGCGGCGGTATTTCCCGCCATCTCTCTTGGTCACAATGAGTTATCTCTTAGAGGGAGTGAAGATGTGATGGTGGGCGAAACAGGACTTGAACCTGTGACCTCCTGCTTGTAAGGCAGGCGCTCTAGCCGGCTGAGCTATTCGCCCTTCGTTTCAGAGGAAAGACACGGGAATCAGCACGCAATAACCGAGAACGAGCAGAATGGGCGCGATCGTGATATCGTTCGTTGCAAGCAGGACGAATCCCACTACGATCGCAACCAAGCCCGCTCCGAAAAGTTTCCAATTGAACCTTGCATCTCTGTCGGCCGTCATATCGTCTCTCTATCCCACGTTGAACCCTGCCGGGAGAGTAACGGCAATTCGTTCGGCTGTCAACATCTCTCCCGCCCGCCGCATGCTATCCGCTCGTTCGTTTCGGACCGTCTTCTCCGCCACGCGTCGACGTACCGCCGGGCCCGATACCAGCGGCTTCGTTGAGCCTCCCGGAGGCGAATCCCTCGAGATCCACCGCCACGTACTTGAAACCGGCGCCCTTTATCTTTCTCACCAGCTCGTCGACGTCCCCGCGGTCCATCAACTCCCGGGCGTCTCTCAAGGGAAGCTCCACCCTCGCCACGTCGCCGTGGTGCCTGACGCGACAGACCTTGAAGCCGGCGTCTCTCAAGACGTCCTCGGCGGCTTCGACCTGTTCGAGTTTCCTGTCGTCTATGGGTTCGAAGTAGGGTATGCGCGAAGCGAGGCAGGGAGCGGCGGGCTTGTCCCAGATCTCCAGGGAAAGGCTCTTCGCCAGGGCGCGGATCTCTTTCTTGCCCAGCCCGGCTTCCGCCAACGGGGCCACCACGCCGGTCTCCTCGGCGGCCCTGCCGCCCGGGCGATAGTCGCCCTCGTCGTCGCGGTTGGCGCCGTAGGCGACGTACCGGAACCCTTCTTTCGCCGCGACCTCCCTCATCTTGTTGAAGAGCTCCGACTTGCAGTAGTAGCACCTGTCGGGATCGTTTCGCCGGTAGTTCTCGTCGAGGATCTCCTCTGTCTCTATGACGGCGTGAGGGATCCCGTGGCGGCGGAGAAAACGGAGGCCTTCCTCCCGCTCGCGCGAGGCGAGCGAGGGCGATACCCCGATGACCGCCTTCATCCTATTTCCCAGGACCTTCCACGCGCAGTAGGCGAGCAGGGCCGAATCGACCCCGCCCGAGAAGGCCACGGCCATGGAACCGTAACCCCTGAGCACCGCTTCGAGCCTCCCGGCGGCGCCGTCCGGGTTCTTCGTATCCTTGTCGATCACGGCTCTTCCTTCCTCGATGCGCTCTTGAGCTTTCTTACGCGGGAGACGGCGGCGAGATGCTCCCTGAGCGTCATTGAAAATATATGCCCGCCGTCGCCGCGCGCAACAAAATAGAGCGCCCGGCTGTCGGGGTCGGGATAGAGGGCCGCCTTTATGGATGCGAGCCCCGGGTTGCAGATGGGACCGGGGGGCAGGCCCGCGTGGAGGTACGTGTTGTACCGGGAGGGAAAAGCGAGGTCTTTCTTGAACAGCCTGCTCCTGTGCCCGCCCATCGCGTAGGCCACGGTCGGGTCCGCTTCCAGCTTCATGCCCCGCCGGAGGCGGTTGTGATAGACAGCCGACACGAGCGGCCTCTCCTCGGGCAGGCGGGTCTCGGCCTCTATTATTGAGGCGAGAGTGAGGACCTCGTGCAGGTTCATGTGCAAGTCGTCAGCCCTGGCCCGCATCGAGTCGTCGAAAACGGATCTCAAGCGCGAGACCATCACGCCCGCCGCCTCGTCCACGCTCATCCCCCAGGGGATGATGTAGGTGTCGGGAAAGAGGTATCCCTCCAGCCCGGGAGCCTGCAACTCGAACTTCTCGGCCGCTTCCCTGCTCCCCGCGAAGGAGACGAACGCGGCCGAATCGATGCCGGCTTCCTCGAGCACCCCCGCGACTTTCCGCAGCGTGAAACCTTCCGGGATCGTGACGGTGACCTTGAAGACGTCACCCTGCACGAGCCTCCTTATAATAGTGGAAGGACGCTCGCCGACGACCACGCGATACGTGCCGGCGTTCACCCCGCGGTCGAGGCGCGTAAGCTCGGCATAGAGACTTACCAGGCGGGGATGCGTTATCAGCCCCTCGCGCGAGAGGCCGCCGATGATCTTCTCGAAGGAATCGCCCTTGTCGACGGTCACGAGAACCGTCCTGCCGCGGTCACGCTGAGGGGGATAATAGAGTGCGCCGAGCAGCATCCCCGCAAGGAGGCTGCCCGCGAGAAAGAGGATGACGGCCGGGACAAGGAGGATTCTTCGCAAATCGCCTTCCTTCGCTTGTGCTGACGTATCCTGGACTCGATCCGGGCTTTCCGGCGGTCGGCCGCACCCGCGGGCCCACCGGCCGGTGCCCAAGAAAAATCTCAGCCGCCGCCTTTGAAATCAAGATAATTCTGCAGGATGAGCACCGCCGATATCCTGTCCACGGCCCCCTTGCCGGCCCTGCTTCCCCTGAGTACCCTCTCGGCCTGCGCGCTCGAGAACCTCTCGTCCCAGAGCGTGACTCTTACGCCCAGGGCGTTCGATATCTTGGCGGCCAGGCTCTCGGCTCTCCTCGCCGAGGGTCCCTTGTCTCCGCTCAACGAGAGGGGCAGGCCGACGACTATCTCTTCGATATCGTAGCGCTCCACGAGAGCCCTGATGTGCTCCATGAGGCGGCCGCGGCTGCGATCGAAGGTGTCGAGACCCTGGGCGGTCAGGCCCAGCTCGTCGCTCACGGCGAAGCCCACGCGCCTTTCCCCGGGGTCGATCCCCAATATTCTTTTCGGCTTCCGATCCATTGCGGTGATGCTATCCCTCCCCGCCCGAACGCGCGCATCGTTTGAGAACGAGCACGGTCAGGTCGTCCTGTACGTCCGACTCCTTCGAGAACGTCTTCACCTCGTCTATCATGATCCTGCAAAGAGAGCTCGCCGGATGATGGGCATGCCTGCTCACGAGCTCGATGAGGCGCTCCTCGCCGAAGAAATCCTCGCCGGCCGGGGCCTCGGTCAGGCCGTCCGTGTACAGCACGAGGTTCGCCCCGTCGGGCAGGGATTGCACGTGCTCCTCGTACGGGAACTCGCTCACGCACCCCAGCACCATTCCTCCCTCGCCGAGCCTCTTGACCCCGGCGCCGTTCGTCATGATCGGGTAATCGTGCCCCGCGTTGCAGTATCTCAGTTCGCCGGTCACGAGATCGATCACCGCGTAGAACAAGGTCGCGAACTGCTCGGGCGCGGTGCTTGTGAAGAGAAGCTTGTTGATCCGGGAGATCATCTCCTTCGGGCGGCATTGGACGTCCTTGTTCGACCTCACCGCGGCGTGCAACGTGGCGACCAGGAGCGCGGCGGGAACGCCCTTGCCGGAAACGTCCGCCACCGCCACGGCCAGTCTGCGATCGTCGATCAGCGTGAAATCATAGTAGTCGCCGCCCACGTACCTGCTGGGCACGGTGAGTGCGTGAAGGTCGTAGCCGGGAATCGAAGGAGGCTCGTCGGGCAAGAGGCGCGCCTGGATCGCCCTCGCCAGCTTGAGTTCCTCTTCCATCACCTCTTTCTCGACGCTTTCGCGCAGCAACCTTATGTTCTCGCTCGCGACGCTTATCTCGCCGGCCAACACCGAGAGGAGCGAGAGTTCCTCCGTGGTGAAACGGGTTCCGTACCCCTTCTCTCCGAGCGCCAGGTATCCCACGCACCGCTCGTCCTTGAAGAGTGGAACCATGACGGCGAAGTTCTCGAGCAGCTCCGGATCGAGGAATGCGAGCTCATCAGTGTCTTGGTCACCGGCGGCCCGATGTTTCTTGCGGCGAAGCGCCCTCTTCGAGGCCTTCTTCTTGATTTTCTGCAATTCCGCCGTCCTGACCGGGCCGGAGATCTCGGCGAGGAAGGCTCGGAGCCGCTCGGTCCGGCCGGAGTCGTCCAGCGCCGCGTCGAAGAAGCGGAGACTCATCGATCCCACTCCCATGATCTCGGCGACTCCCCGCCGAAGTATCTCTTCGAGCTGCGTCATGTCGGTCGCGCCGATGAGTCTCGCTCCCAGGGACTTGAACATGTCTATCACGTCTTCCCTGCCGCGAAGGATGATCCTTTCGAGCGTCTCCTCCATCTTTATGAGGACCGGCTGAAAGGATACGATCGTGAGGATCACGAATCCGGTCTCCAGGGCCCTCCGGCCGGACGCGCTGTAACTTCCGAAAAAGGCCCCGATCGGCTTGACCACCACGAGGTAGAGCAGCGCGAAGGTGACGGCCGCGGCCCCGTAGAGCACTATCTTGCGAAGCACGAACCTGATCCCGAGGAGATTCTGCCTCACGACCGCGTATCCCACCGCTCCCCCTCCGGCGAGGAGAGAGGCGTCCGTCAGCGGAAGATCGAAGTGAGCGGGCAGCGACTGTCCCATGGCCAGGGGAGCGACCTTGTCGAAAACGTAGATGATCGTACTGACCGAAAGCCCCGCCAGGACCGTTCTCGCCTGCCTTGCCGTTTGCGGCGCGATCAACCTCCTGCGCTTGCGCGCGATGATGGCCAGCCCGAAGGCGGCGAATACCATGTTCACCAGCGAGAAGAGCTCGCGGTGGAGTTTCACCAAGAGAGAGGCGAGAATCGACGCCAGGTTGCTGATACCCGCGAAGGCGAGCTTGCCCTTCTCCCCGGGCAACGAGGTATGGGCGCTGATATGGCTGTAGAACTGGTCCAGCAGGTGCGAAGGTCCCCCGGCCAGCATTATCACCACGAGGTGCATTATGTGCGGCAGGAAGATGAGGAAGGCCACGTAGCCGTGTTTCTCGATGAAACGGTTTCCGCGGGGAAAGGTCAGGGCGAAGAGCAGAATGGCGGGAAAATAGAACTCCCAGAGGTACTCGAAGTTCTCCACCATGGACTTGTACACCACCGCGCCCTCTTTGAGCGTGTTCATCATTATGATGTTCACGGCGCTGAGGATGGGACCGATTCCGCAGAAAAACAGTATGAGCGCGGTGGAACGGGTGCCGGGGCCGCTTCCGCCCATGCGGAGAATCGTGAGACCGAGGAAGAATATGAAACTCCCTGATACCAGGTACGCTGCGCCTATGATGAGATCGAAGGAAAAATGCATTCAACTCCCCTTGGGCATCACCCCGTTACAGAGATAATACGAGGGATCCAACCAGGAGTTCCAGCCGCCGGGCCCGCGAGCGGCCACCGGGAAGACTTCAGGCCGACAGACCCCGGGAGTTCCTCTTCTTGAGAAGTTCCACGCACAACCCCTCGGAGGGAACAAAATTGAATTTCAATTCATCCGAGAAGACTTTCATGATGAGCAATCCTCTGCCCTTCTCGCTCAGGAGATCCGGAGGATTGTCCTGCTTCAGGTAAGACTCGTAGTCGAATCCATCGCCTTCATCATATATGCGGGTTCGGATTGCGGTCTCGCTGAACACGAACACCACTTTGACCTTCTTGGTTGGGGAAAACCTGTTGCCGTGCTCTATGGCGTTCGTGCAAGCCTCGATTATCGCCGTGCTGATATCGTTGATCGATTTTTCCGAAAAGGAAAACTCCCTCGCGAGATCCTGCACCACGGCATCGACGGCGCCGAGATACCTGAGATCACTTGGAATATTGAGTTCAACTTCTTCGAGCTTGCTCATCTTCCCGACCAACCCTGACGAGGGCGGCGATCACTCGCCCGCTTCCAGACCCTTAAGAGCTTCTTCCTCGCTGTCGAAGGTCTTGAACAACAGATTGAGTTTGGTTACGTAGAGAATGCTTTCTATCCTGTCGGAAACGTTCGTCAGCACGATGTCCCCGCCCTCGCGGCGCAGCGTGGTATAGCCGCTTATCAGGATCCCGAGACCGGTACTGTTGATCCATGAGACCTTGCCGAGGTTGATGATTATCTTCTTCCTGCCTTCCTTTACGAGGTCCTTGAATATGGTCCGGAATGTTTCCGCTTCAGGACCGCCGGTGAGCTTTCCGTGAAGCTCCAGGACGGTCGCATCACCTACTTCATGCGTATTGATCTTCAAAGTTCAACCTCCTTGAATCTTGTCTTCGCTGTAAAGGATCTCCAGGACTTCCCGCATGTCGGCGGGCAGAGCTGCCCTGAAAGTGAGCTCGCGGCCGGAAACAGGATGGGTGAAAGAAAGGACGGAAGCGTGAAGCGCCTGTCTCCGCATCTTGCCGAGGACCTTGTCGATCATGACCTTGACGCGGTTGTTCTCGACGTGCGCCCTCTTTCTCGTGCCCCCGTAGAGAGCATCACCAAGAACGGGATGGGAGATGTGAGCAAGATGAACCCTGATTTGATGAGTCCTTCCCGTACCTAGCACCACCCGAATATAGTCGAAATGGGCAAAACTGTCCATAACAAACGCTTCCGTGAGCGCGTGCCTGCCCCCCCGCGAACGAACGCTCATTTTCTGCCTGTCCGCCGGATGCCTGCCGACGGGCCGATCGATCGTAACGTGACGGGCTCCGAGGTTGCCCCACACGATCGCATGGTACGTTCTCCTCACCTCCCTGGCCTTCAAGAGCTTCACCAGTTCCTGGTACGCCGGGTCGCTCTTGGCGGCGACCATCAACCCGGAAGTGTCCTTGTCCAGGCGGTGCACGATGCCGGGGCGGAACCTGCCTCCATGCGCGGAAAGCCTCGTACCCCTGCCGATGAGGGCGTTCACCAGCGTGCCTTCCCAGTTGCCGTGGGCGGGATGCACCACCATGCCGGCGGGCTTGTTCACGACGACGACGTGCTCGTCCTCGTACACGACCGCAACGGGGATGTCCTCCCCGGTCGGCGCATCATGCTCCTCCGGGGCGACGACCGTCACGCGCACCACGTCCCCGGCTTTCACCTTGTAGTGATCGGGGCGCCGCGTGCCGCAAACGGTGATGAAGCCCGCAGCGTTCAGAGCCTGGATCCGGCTGCGGGAGAGATCTTCGAAACGGGAGACGCAGAAGACGTCGAGCCTGGTGCCCTCGTCCTCGCCGGTTGCTTCGAGGGTATGTACCTTCTCATCCTCCATTTGCGCTCTTCTCCGGGGCGAAGAAGGACAGAAAGAGCAGGGCGACTCCGGCGGTCACCGCGATGTCGGCCACGTTGTAGACGGGCCACCTGTGCACGCCGATACCCATGTCGATGAAATCTATCACCTCGCCGGGATAGACGCGGTCGACGAGGTTGCCCAGGGCCCCGCCCAGGATGAGGGACAAGGCGACGCGCTTGCGGGTTTCGCCGGCGGGGACCTTGAGCCCCAGGTAGAAGATGATCAGGGAAGCCACGGAACTGGCCGCGATGAAGAAGATCCGCTTGCCCGGGAAGATGCTGAAAGCGGCCCCGGTGTTCTTGGCCAGGGTGATGCGGAGAATACCGTCTATGAGATCGAAGTTCCGGCCGAGGTGCCAGAAGAACTGCTTGGTCGCTTGATCGAGGACGACGACTATCAGGGCAGGGAGAAGAAACCCCATATCATCCTCTCTGGAGTTTCTCCAGTCTCGACTTGCATGATATGCAGAGGCTCGCCGCGGGATACGCTTCGAGGCGCTTCAAGGGAATCTTGCCGCCGCATTCTTCGCACTTCCCGTAGGATCCGTCTTCGATCCTCTTCAAGGCGGCGATCAGGCTGCGAAGATAATCGGTGCCCTGGCTGGCGTGGAGGAAAGTCTGCTCTTGTTCCATCGCATCCGTTCCTATGTCCGCCATGTGGTTCGAATAACCCTGGCTCCCGCTTCCCTTGCCTGAGCTCATCGAATCGATCTCTTCCTCGATCATACCGAGGTCCTGGAGAACCTTCTGCTTCTCGGCTTCGATCAGCTTGCGGAAACGCTCCAATTCCTTCTTGTTCATGGCGAACCTGCTCTTTTGTCAAGGCCCGGCTCAAAAGCAAAGGTAAAATACTAGCGGTGCGTCTTCATTGTCAATCAGTTTTCCTTCTCTATGGAAAAAACGATTTTGTCCCCGCCGATGACCAGTTCAGCCTCCGCCGCGCCCTCCGGGGGAGCCTTGGTCATTTCCACCGCCAGAGTCTCGGCCTTGATCATTTCGCCCTGCTCGCTGAACACCTTATCGAAGATATCGGCCCCTTCGTATCTTATTCTTATCCTGTCGGTCACCTCGAGTCCCGCCCCCTTGCGCAAGTTCTGGAGGCGGTTCACGATCTCTCTTGCGATGCCCTCGATCCGCAGTTCCTCCGTGAGCTCGAGGTCGAGAACCACGGTGATTCCGTGTTCCTCGCGGGCCCCATAACCTTCCTTGCCCTTGACCCGCACCTCCATCTCCTCCTTGGTGATCCCGGAAACCCCGTCCCCCAGGGAAAGATCGATCCCGCCGTCCCGCTTGAAGCGCGCAAGGTCCTCCTGCGAGAGCTCCTGCATGGCCTTGACGACATCGGGAACCCGCTTGCCGAAGCGCCTGCCCAGCGCCGGGTAGTTGGGAACCGCCTCGAGGTGCACGTAGTCCTTCAAGTCGTCGGCGACGACGAGATTCTCCATGTGCAGCTCATCGAGAAGGATGTCCTTGATCTCGGAATGCCCCGCCATCTTCGCGGCCCTCCCGGACGGGTCGTGTATGATGATATCGCCGAGGGGTTGGCGGATCTTGATGCCGGCCTCGTTCCTTATGGTGCGCCCGAGCGAGGATACCATCACCGCCGTCTCCATCGTCTCCTCGAGTTCCTCGTCTATCGCGCCGCGGTCCGGCTCGGGGTAGGGCTCGAGGTGCACGCTGGCGAGGAAGGAAGGCTCCTCCTCGACACCGGCGTCCTTGAGAGCCTGGTATATCTCCTCGGAGAGGAAAGGGGTGAAAGGCGCCAGCAGCTTGATCACGCCCGTGAAAACGCGGTAGAGCGTGTCATAGGCGGCGGCCTTGTCGGGTCCCATCTCGCCCTTCCAGAATCTCCGCCGGGATCTTCGCACGTACCAGTTGCTCAGCTCGTCGAGGACGAAAGAGTGGATCAGGCGGCAAGCCCTCGTGACGTCGTAAGCATCCATGAGCTCCCTCACCCTGGCGGCGACCGAGTTGAAGCGCGATAGGATCCACTTGTCGAGGAGCCCCGGTTCCCCGACGTCCCCGCTCACCCGGTAGCCGTCGATCTCGGCGTACATTGCGAAGAACGTGTAGACGTTGCGCAGTGTGCCGAGAAGCTTCTGGGCCGCGTCGACCACGCCCTTGCGGTCGAAGCGGGTCGGCGCCCACGGCGGGCTCGACGTGAGCAGGTACCAGCGCAGCGCGTCCGCCCCTTCGCGGTTGAGCACGTCCCACGGTTCGACGGCGTTGCCGCGGCTCTTGGACATCTTCTGCCCGTCCTTGTCGAGGATCATTCCCGTGGTGAGGACGTTGCGGTAGGGACTCACTTTTTTCAGGAAGACCGAGATCACGAGGAGCGAATAGAACCACCCGCGCGACTGGTCGATGCCCTCGGAAATGTAATCGGCGGGGAACTGCTCTTCGAACTTCTTTTTGTCGCCGAAAGGATAATGGTACTGGGCGAAGGGCATGCTTCCCGAGTCGAACCAGCAATCTATCACTTCCTTGACTCTCTTCATCCGGCCCGAGCAACGAGGGCACTCGAGCTCGAGCAAGTCCACGGCCGGCCTGTGCAGGTCGAGTGACTCGGCGTCCCCGGGGAAGTTCACGCACATCTCCCTGAGTTCGTCCACCGAACCGACGGCGTGGTTCCCGCCGCAATCGGCGCATACCCATATATTGAGCGGTGTGCCCCAGTAACGCTCGCGGCTCAGCGCCCAGTCGATGTTGTTCTCGAGCCAGTTGCCGAACCTGAACTCGCCCACCTCGCGCGGCATCCAGTTGACGGTCTGGTTCGCCGCGATGAGCTCGTCCTTGAACTGCGTCGTCCTTATGTACCAGGAACGCCGGGCGTAATATATGAGGGCCTTCGAGCAGCGCCAGCAGAAGGGATACGAGTGCTTGACCTTCCCGCTCTTGTAGAGGAGCCCCCGCTTCTTGAGATCGGTGATGATCGACGGGTCGGATTCTTTTATTCCCTTTCCCGCCCATGGTTCTATATCTGCGGTGAAAGTTCCCTCGGGAGTGACCGGCTGGAAGAGCGGCACCCCGCGGTCCCGGTGCATCCCGTAATCGTCCTCGCCGAAAGCCGGGGCTATGTGCACGATGCCGGTCCCGTCCTCGAGGCTCACGAAATCCGCCGGGTGCACGCGGAAGGCGTCCTTCTCGCCGGCGAAGAAGGGAAAGAGCGGCTCGTAGCTCCTGCCGACGAGTTCGCTGCCCTTGAAGCGCTCGACGATCTCATGGTCGCCCTCGAGAACGCCGAGGCGCGCCGAAGCGAGTATCAACGTCTCGCCCCCGTGCGAGACGCGCACGTACTCGTGACCTGGGCCGACGGCCAAGGCGGCGTTGGAGATGAGCGTCCAAGGTGTCGTGGTCCACACTAGGAAGTACTCGTCCGCATCACTCGCCTTGAACTTGACGAGGATCGACGGGTCGGACACGTCCTTGTATCCCTGGCTCACCTCGTGGCTGCTCAGCGAAGTCCCGCACCGGGGACAGTAGGGAACGATCTTGTAACCTTCGTAGAGAAGCCCCTGCTTCCAGAACTCCTTCAGTATCCACCAAACCGACTCGATGTACTCGTTCGTGCAGGTGACGTAGGGATGATCCATGTCGAGCCAGTAGCCGATCCGCTTGGTGAACTTCTTCCATTCCTTCTCGTACTTGAAGACACTCTCGCGGCACTTCCGGTTGAACTCCCCGATTCCCACCTCTTCTATCTGGTCCTTGCTGGTTATGCCGAGCTCGTTCTCGACCTCTATCTCGACGGGCAGTCCGTGCGTGTCCCAGCCTCCCTTGCGGACGACACGGTACCCGCGCATCGTCTTGTACCTGCAGACGATATCCTTGCAGAGCCTGGCCATCACGTGATGGACGCCGGGCTTGCCGTTAGCCGTGGGGGGACCTTCGTAGAAGACGAAGTCCCTCGCGCCTTCGCGCTCGGCGACGCTCCGCTCGAAGATCTTCTCCTTCTCCCAGAACTCGAGGACTCTCTCCTCGGCCTCGGGGATCCTGTCCGGCTTGGCTACTTCTTTGAATCTCTTTGCAGGCATGGTTTCGTTTCGAAAACAAGATCGCGCGGATCGGAGCCGTCAAATCCGCTTCAGGTATTCCACGACCAGGACGCGGAGCTTCTTCTCCGACGCGCCGGCCGTGCGGATTATCTCGTCTATGTCGGCCGGCGCGAGGGCGTCCGGGAGGCACAGGTCCGTGACGATGGCCAGTCCCAGCACTTTCATGCCCGCGTGCACGGCGACGAGGGTCTCGGGCACCATGGACATGCCGACCACGTCCGCTCCCACGCGGCGAAGGAACCTGTACTCCGCCGCCGTCTCGAGATTGGGACCCGCCACGGCCACCATGACCGCCCTGCGCACCGTTATCCCCTGCTCCCTGGCAACCGCCTCGAAGACTTGCCGCCGCTCCCTGCAATACGGATCGGACATGTCGGGGAAGCGGGGGCCGAGCCTGTCGTCGTTCCAGCCGATGAGCGGGTTGTCTCCCATGAGGTTGATATGGTCCGTCACTACCACTATGTCACCCCGATCGAGGTGAGGATTCATGCCTCCGACCGCGTTCGACATGATGAGCTCTTCGGCGCCCAAGGCGTGCATGACCCGAAGAGGAAAGGTCACTTGCTTCATGGAATAACCCTCGTAGTAGTGGATCCTTCCCTGCATGGCCACGACCGGCTTTCCGCCCAGCTTGCCGAGCACTAGGTTGCCCGCGTGGCCCATCGCGGTCGAGGTCACGAAGTTCGGAATCTCGGCATAGGGGATGGTCGCCTCCGCCTCGACGAGATCGGCGAGGCCGCCCATGCCGGTGCCCAGTATCAGTGCGAAACGGGGTTTGGTCTTCGCCCTCTTGCGGACGAATTCCTTAGCCTCCTCTATCTGCTCGAAGAGTCCTCTCAATATCTATCCTCCCTCGAGACACGTCCGGGCGCCGCGCGACCACATACAGCGGGCACGCGCGAACCCGTGCGCAAACCGGTGGATTCCGGCGGTGACTTCATTGAAGGGTATGGATTGTATCAGATGTCGTTGAAGCTTGAAAGACGATTCTTGCAGCTTTCCGGGACCTCTATCTTCTTCTTCCTCGAAGAGTGACCGGACACTATCGACACTTCCCTCTTCTTCACGCCGAGGACGTCGGCCAGGAGCCGGACAAGGCCCTCGTTGGCCGCGTTGTCCACGGGCGGCGAAGTCAACTTGATCTTGAGTTCACCCGCCGCGGTCCAGCCGATCACCTCGTTTCGTCCGGACCTGGGTATCACGCGGGCGACGAATCGAATCGTTCCTCCGGGGCCTTCCTCAAGCTCCATCATTTCCGCTGGGCCCGCCCGACAGAATGTCCTTCTTGAGTTTCTCCAGCGACCATTCCTCTTCGGAGTCGGCGGAACCGTCTTCCGTCCGCCCCGCCTGTTCCTTGCGCTCGGTCGCTCCCGCCTGTACGGGTCGTTCCTCTCGAACGGGAGGCTCGGCCTGCACGGGGGGCGCGGGGGCAGCGGGTGCCGGCTCGGGCGAAGACGGCGCCGGCTCGGTGCCAGGAGCCTCTCTTTGCGCGGTGTTCACCCGTTGGTTCACGTCCGCCTGGAGAGCGCTCTTCTGAGTCTCGGCCATCTCCTCCAGGATCTCGTCCAGGTTGGGAAGGCCGCCCGCATCCTCGGCGCCGGAATTCAGCGTCCCGGCCGATCCGGTCGTCCCCGAGGGCATCGCATCGACCCGGGGACGCGGCGCTTCGGCCTCGGCATGCGGCGGTTCGCCGTGGCGAGGCTTCGCTTCGCCCTGGTGCAGAGGGGATTCGACCTTTGTGCGCGGCATCTCGGCCTTGGGATGAGGCGTGTCGGCTTCGGGACCGGGTGGTTGGACCTCCGGAGGAGGCGGCACCGACTCGCTCTTGTCCGCAGGGACGTTTTCGACCCGGTCGCCGTGGGCGGCGGCTATCGAGCGAGCGCGCTTCTCCGCCTCGTCCACGAGCCCGTTCACCACTCGATCGTCTGCGGCGAAATCCTTCTCCGCCGTCTCGACGAACTTGAGATGGGAGGAGATGAGCATCCGGAGCCGCGAAAGGTACTGCTCCTTCTGCCTCTTCAAGTCCTGGATCGTGTTGCGGAGCTCCATCGCCTCCTTCTTGATGTTCCGGAAAGCCTTCTCCGCCTCTATCTGGGCTTCCTTGATGATGAGGTCCGCCTCGCGGCGGGCGTTCTCCTTGGCCTCCACGTTCACCCTCTCGGCGGTGAGAAGGGTATTGCGCAGGGTCTGCTCCATGTTCCTGTATTCCTGTACCTTGTCGTCCAGTTCGAGCAACCTTTCCTTGAGAGCCTTGTTGTCGTTGAGAACGGACTCGTACTCGTCGGCCACGGTGGCCAGGAAGGCGTAGACCTCTTCGGCGTCGAGCCCCCGCATGGTCTTCCGGAATTCCTGTTTCCTGATATCAAGCGGCGTGATGCGCATCTTTTCCTCCTGTGCGATTTTTCACCCGGGCTGCCCTGCCCGGGCGCTATTCCCGCGGATAGGTTTATTCCTAATATAATCTCCTTAGAATAGCAATTAATAAGCCAAAGGCAATCGCCCTTCCGGGCTCGGGGGGTCATGTATAATTCGTTGTCTCACAACGTGTTGGGCTTGTATTGCAAGCCTCGATCTTTTCGGCGGCCCGCCCCTGTGGCAACATTCTTGCCGGCCCGACCGCGGAGCGGGGCAAGCCGAGGGCGGACAGGGGAATCCCCTTCACCCTCTATCGCCGAGCAATACCCTGCCCAACCTTACGATGGTGGCCCCCTCCTCCACCGCCTCCTCGAAGTCGTCGCTCATCCCCATGCTGAGCTCCGGGAGCTCGATCCCGAGCTCGTCTTCGGCACGTCCGCGAAGATTCCGAAGCGAAAAAAACGAGCGCCTGCGCTCGGCGGGATCATCGGTGAGGGGGCCGATGGTCATGAGCCCGTTCACAAGCAGATTGGGAAGCCGAACGATCCTCGCCAGCGTATCGATCAACTCCTCCGGCTTCAGGCCGTGCTTCGTCTCCTCGCCGCTCGTATTCACCTGGACGAGGGCACGGACCGTGATACCCCTGTCCGCGGCCAGGCGGCTCAGCGTCTCGGCGAGCTTGAGGCCGTCCAGCGAGTGGATGAGATGAACTTCGCCGATAACCTTGGCCGCCTTGTTCCTTTGAAGCGTACCGACGAGGTGCCACCTGCACGGGAGACTCACCCGGCTCTTCTTGTCCAGGAACTCCTGGACGCGGTTCTCGCCGACGTCGGTGATCCCGGCGCGCACGAGTTCTTCCACCCGCTCCGGGCCGAAAGTCTTCGTCACGCCGACGATGGTCACATCCTCGCCGCTTCGCCCCGATCGTTCGAGAGCCGCGGCGATTCTTTCGCGGGCTCTTGCGACGTTCTCGATCGTCGATTCCGTTCTCATGGTATTTTTCCTTGGAGTACGCACGCGTGGTCCCGGATGAAACCAGGAGACATCCCCAATGGAACCTTAACGCCCGATCGCCGTCCTTGCAACCTCAACATCGTGGATGGCCGATTCCACGATGGAGGAGCCGGCAGCATGCCCCAACCAGGATAATTGAGCCGCCCGTTCGAGTTGTCCTTGATTTCCCGCGGAAGCTGTGCATATGTTTTTCAAGCATTCGATCGGGTCCCATCGACCGGGTTGGTTGCGTCGCGATCCGAAGAGGCGTCTGTAATCATCCATCAAAGGGGGTATGACATGAATCTCGGAAGAAGGAAATCAAGCAGTTTGATATTCTCGTTGCTCGCAGCCGTGCTTTTCTTCGCTCTCGGTTGCAGCGAAAGCTCATCGCCCGAGCAAGGCGTAACGGATACGAGCCCTCCCAAGCTGTTAAGCGCCGCCGCCCTCGACATGGCTCACGTTCAGGCGACCTTCGACGAGGAGCTGGACAAGCTCTCCGCCGAGCATTCCGAATATTACGCCATCTACCTGTCGCTAGCACCGTCTCCGCGCAAGGAAGGGCTCACTCCGGGCGCCTTCGGCGATACGTTGTACGTGAACAGCGCCGTTCTCCAGCAGGACGGCAAGACCGTGCTCTTGACATTTTCCCCTTCGAGCTCGGCGGGCATTACGTACGATCTCGTCGTGCGACAGATAAAAGATTTGAACGGAAACGAAATGTCCGCGCCTGATTCAGTGAGTTTCACGGGAAGCTCGGCTCCCGACGTGATACCACCCGAGATCGTGGACCGCTCCCCCGCGCCGGGAAGCATGGGAGTCGGCGTCGGGCAATCGGTCGACGTGGTTTTCTCCGAGGGAATGCTGGAAAACTACGTGGACTCGGCTTTCAGCTGGACGGGCCCCGGCGGAGACGTTCCTTACACGATGAACGTTCGCGGCGCGAACCACTTCGTCTTCACCCCCGACACGCCCATGGCATATGGGCAACAATACACGGTCGGCTTCGCGGCCAACACCGCCAAGGATTGGGGGGGAAACGCGCTGCCCGCCACTTTCTGGTCTTTCACAACGACGAGCGTGCAGGACACGACGCCTCCCACCGTGGTCTCGACCTCCCCGGCCGACGGGTCGACGGGGGTACCCCTCGACGCCACGTTCAGGATAACCTTCTCGGAGCCGATGGATCCCAACTCGATGCAGGAGACGTTCATCTTCATGAACAACGAAATAGCCAGCGGGCTCGAGTCATGGACGGATGGCGGCAAGACACTCTTGTTCGAGCCGGATTCGCTCCTCCTTCCCGATACCTATTATTCGCTGATCATCCTGGAAGGAGGCATAAGCGACTACGCCGGAAACAAGCTCGCAATCTCGTATCCGTTCTCATTTACCACGGGATCGTCGATGCCATCAGGATCGTTCTCGGGCACGGTATCCGGCGACCCCAACTCGCCCGGGGCCAGCGACCCGACAGGGACCGTAGTGGTAGCCATGCTAGGCAACCCTACCAACCCTAACACCCCCGACCCTATCATGATCGGTGGCAGCGACGTGGTCGGGTCGGCAGGAGGCGCTTACGCCGTGAACCATCTCGAGGACGGAACGTACTGGCCTTTCTGCGTGAAGGATTCGAACGGCGACAACATCCTCGACCCGGGGATGGGGGACGCTGTCGGCGGCTACAACCTGCGTATCGACAGCCTCTCGGGTCCCATGATCGATTCGCTCACCATAACGGGAGGAAATTCGTTCACCAACATAGACATGCCCCTCACAGATCCCACGACGATAAGCGGAAACCTCACGTACATTGGAAGCGCGCACTCGGATTCGATCCAGTATTACATGTTCTATGTAGGAGCATTCGATACCACGGGTTTCGTCGATACGGTAACGGTATTTCAACCCCTATACGGTACGGAGGCGGATTACTACAACCCGGATTACCAGCTAAGCAGCCTGGAAGGAAGTCTAGCCGACGGGACTTACTACATAGGGGCTTTCGTGGACGCGAACGGGAACATGCAGTATGATCCCGACTATGATCCTGCGGGGATGTACGAAGTCGGCGGTGTTAGGGCACACCTGTTACGGCGCGGAACGGGGCGGACGTGACGGGAGTAGACATCCAGATGAACGATCCCGTTTTGCCGACTCCCGGAGGGACCCTGGGCCACGCGCGCTGGCTCAAGCCGCGCCACCAGGCCGATCAAAGGACGGTGAGGCTGCTTCGGGCGCTCGGCAAGGCCGCACGCGCCGCGGGGGCGCGGGCCCGGAAATGAGCCTTTCAGTGCAGTATCCCCGGCGG
>CAYXEN010000031.1:18731-28779 GCA_964464035.1 uncultured bacterium
GCGCCGCGGGGGCGCGGGCCCGGAAATGAGCCTTTCAGTGCAGTATCCCCGGCGGCCTTGCGGCAGCAGATAGGATCGAAAAGATCGCCCAACGGGAAGCCTCCGCCCGAAAGCGGGGGCTTCCCGCGTGACCCGCCCGGGAAAAGATTCCGGATATAGCTATTGCGCTGCTTGGGACATTGAGGTATATTCCGTCGATTGAATTAACCATTTGCTCTAACCTACCGATGATTTCCTGCGTCACTTCTCGGCATCCGGAACTGTTTTGAACGTCCCACCGAAAGTCAGCCGCCGTTTATCTCGGGCTTTCAAGACAGGAACGTATGCAAACCGATCATTTCGAGGAACTTTCATTGAATCAAGCCATCCGCCGCGCACTCTCAGACGAGGGTTATGAGCAGCCGACCGAGGTCCAGGGGGCGGCGATTCCGCTCTTGCTGGGCGGCAGGGACCTCCTGGCCACGGCCAGAACCGGAACGGGCAAGACGGCGGCCTTCGCCCTGCCGATACTCCAGCGCTTATGCGAGAAGCGCCCGCGCTCATACAGGGGGATTCGCGCGCTTGTCCTGGCGCCCACGCGCGAACTCGCTCTTCAGATAGACGAGAGCTTCAAAGCCTACGGCCGTTACCTGCCGCTCAGGACGGCGGTTCTCGTAGGCGGCGTTCGCGAAGGGGGGCAGATAAGATCGATTCACCGAAAACCGGACGTTCTCGTGGCGACGCCGGGACGCCTTCTCGACCTGGAAGAGCGTAAGCATGTCCGCCTGAACCGCGTCGAGATGCTGGTGCTTGACGAAGCCGACCGCATGCTCGACATGGGATTCATCAAAGATGTGCGCAAGATCGTGTCGCGCACGCCCCGGGCCCGCCAGACGATGTTCTTCTCGGCGACGCTGCCCGCGGCGATTTCGAATCTCGCCTCGGACATGCTCGAGGACCCCGCATACGTGGAAGTCTCGCCGGCGGCCTCCGTATCGGACAAGATCGCGCAGAAGGTTCTATTCGTAGAGCGGGGAGACAAGCTCGCTCTGCTGGCGGATTATCTCAAGGATCCGGCGATGGCGAGGACGCTGGTTTTCACGCGCACCAAGCACGGGGCGGATCGCCTCGTCCGCCAGTTGTCCCTCAAGGGGATACCGGCATCGTCGATCCACTCCAACAAGAGCCAGAGCGCGCGCCAGCGCGCATTGGCGGCGTTTGACCGCGGCGCGATCAGGGTCCTGGTGGCAACCGACATCGTCGCGAGGGGGATCGATGTCGAAGGAATCTCGCATGTGGTGAACTTCGAACTGCCGAACGACCCCACCGGTTACGTACACCGGATCGGACGCACGGCCCGCGCGGGGAACCGGGGTATCGCGCTGTCCTTCTGCGATTTCACCGAGGTGCCGATGCTCCGATCGATAGAAAAGCTGACGAAGAGACCGCTTACGGCCGTCGACGATCAGCCCTACCATTCGGCATCGATCTCGATGCTCGGCAGGGGGAACGCCGCCGGCGCCTCATCCACCCGCCACAAGTCGTCCAGGCACATGCTCAGGCGAGGCGGCCGCCGCGGCCCCCACTAGCCGCCCGGCGGGCGGCTTCATGCCGCGCGCCCGCCGTGGTGAAAAAGGGATTACTCTTTTCGAACGCACGAGAACAAGCATGCCCCTTCAGAAACGAAGAAAAAACGTCCGCAACGTGGCCATCATCGCCCACGTCGATCACGGCAAGACCACCCTCGTAGACGCGCTGCTCAAGCAGACCGGCGCGCACGAATTCCGAGCGGGAGAGACCGCCATCATGGATTCGAACCCCCTCGAGCGCGAGAGAGGAATAACCATCTTCTCGAAAAACGCGTCCTTCGAATGGCGCAACACCCATTTCAATATCGTGGACACCCCGGGGCACGCGGACTTCGGGAGCGAGGTGGAACGGATACTCAAGATGGTGGACGGCGTGCTTCTCCTCGTCGATGCTTTCGAGGGACCCATGCCGCAGACGAAGTTCGTGCTCAAGAAGTCCCTCGAGCTTCACTTGAAGCCCATAGTCGTCATCAACAAGATCGATCGTTCCAACGCCCGTCCGCACGAGGTAGTCGACCTCGTGTTCGATCTCTTTTGCGAGCTCAACGCCAGCGACGAACAACTCGACTTTCCCATTGTCTACGCCTCCGGCAGAGACGGGTACGCGCAACTGGAACCCGAAGCGACCGGCACCGATATGGCTCCGCTCCTGGACACCATGCTCCGTCGCGTACTGCCGCCCGTGGGCGACGTCGAGAAACCCTTTCAGATGCTGGTTACGATGCTCGATTACGACAATTATGTCGGCCGAATCGCCGTCGGCAGGATCTTTCACGGAGCGATAAGCACCGGAGAGCCCATTGTCCTCGTAAGACGCGACGGCAAACACGAGCGAGGGCGCGTTACCAAGATTCTCGCCTACCGCGGCCTCGTGCGGACCGAGGTGGAGCGGGCGATGGCCGGCGACATCGTAATGCTCGCGGGAATGGAAAACGTGAAAGTGGGTTCTACGCTCGCAGCACCGGAAAACCCCGAACTACTGCCCATGGTCAAGATCGACGAACCCACTATTTCGATGAACTTCTCCCACAATACGAGCCCGCTCGCCGGCAAGGACGGCGGCCGTTTCTTGACATCGCGCCACTTGCGTGAACGGCTCGAACACGAAGCCATGGTCAATGTCGGCGTGCGGGTCGAGGAGATTCCCGGGGGCGACCGCTTCAAGGTGTCGGGACGGGGCGAACTCCACCTGTCGATATTAATAGAGACGATACGCCGCGAAGGTTACGAGATGGAGGTGTCGCGGCCGAGGGTGATACTCAAGGAGATCGGCGAGAGCGTCCTCGAGCCCGTCGAAGAAGTGGTGATCGAGGTGGAGCCGGAGTTCCAGGGGCCGGTGATGCAAGCGCTGGGTGAAAGAAAAGGGGAGATCGCGAGCATCACCATGAGCGCCGTCGGCACCGTGCGGATCGAGTCTTACATAGCCACGCGGGCTCTCATCGGGTTTCGCGGCGAGTTCCTCATGATGACGCGCGGAAACGGAATCATGTACCAGAACTTTCACCAGTACCAGAAGTACAAGGGCGACATGCCAGGCCGAAAGACCGGCGTGCAGGTGTCGATGAACAGCGGCACCGCCGTGGCCTACGCCCTCTGGGGACTCCAGGAACGCGGCAGGATTTTCGTGCATCCCGGCTCGGATCTCTACGAAGGCATGATCGTGGGCGAACACAGCAAGGGGCGCGACATAGTGGTGAACGCGGCCCGCGAGAAGAAACTCACCAATGTACGAGCCGCCGGATCGGATGAAGCCATCCAGCTCACGCCGCCGCAGGAGATGACGTTGGAATTCGCGCTATCGTTCATCGCCGATGACGAGCTCGTCGAGATTACTCCGAAGCACATCCGTCTTCGCAAACAGCATCTAAACGAAAACGCCCGCCGTCAGGCCTCGAAGAGGGCATGATTGCGGCCCGCGCCCGGTGCGAGCCGGCCAGCGCGACGGCCCGGATCGGCCTCCGGGACCGCGCCCCGGCGCGATCGATTCCCGGAGAATGAACGGCAGCCTATTCGCCGGGCGGCCGGGTGGTATCGAGTGCCGATGTTCCCTCATCGCCCGAGCGGATCTTTATAATCCTGTCCACGTCAGTCACGTAGATCATTCCGTCCCCGCTGGTGTTCGTACATGCGGATTTGCGAATGCAGTTTACTATTTCGTCGACGTCATCCGCCCGGCATACGAGCTCGATCTTGGCGATCTTGCTGTAACGGATTGGATACTTGACGGAAAGCTTCCCCGAGCGCGGATCCGAGAGGCCGCCGACGCCGTCGACGGAGATGATGGAGATGGATCCTATGCCGAGGGCGGTTAGCGATGAAATGACCGGCTCGACGCATGCCTGCCGGACAAATGCTTTGATCTCCCTTATAGTAGCGGTGTTTTTCATTGTCGATCTCCTTGATTTCATGACGGCCTTCGCCTGCTCAATCCCGCTCGCTCCCAGCGGGCGGATTATCATCGCCCTCTCTTCTTGGCGCGCCGCAACTGCATCTCCTTCAAGAGAGCGTAAATAGCCGGTATCACCATCAACGTCAGAAACGTGGCGGTGACCATTCCCCCCACCATCGGGGCGGCGATTCGCTTCATCACGGACGCGCCGGTGCCGTGTCCCCACATGATGGGGAGGAGTCCTCCGATGATGGCGGCTACGGTCATGACGATCGGGCGGACGCGCTGCGCGGCTCCTTCGAATGTCGCAGCTCTTATATCATCGAACGTGTTCACGCCGTCGCGCTCCATCCGTTTTCGGAACGCCAACTCGAGATACAACAGCATCAAGACGCCGATCTCAGCCGTTACGCCCCCGAGGGCGATAAACCCGACGCCGACGGCCACGCTCATGTCGTATCCGAGGAAGTACATGAGCCAAATGCCGCCTACGAGCCCGAAAGGAATTGAGAGAAAGGCAATGATCGTCAGCAGCACGTTCTTGAATATGAAGTAGAGCAACAGGAGAATGATCATGAGGGTCACCGGCACGACGACCGCAAGCCGCTTCTTGGCACGCTGCATATACTCGTACTGCCCGCTCCAGGACAAGAAGTAACCCGGCGGAAGTTCGACCTGTTCAGCGACGGCTTTCTGGGCGTCCGCCACGTAACTGCCGATATCGCGGTCGCGGATGTCGATGTACACGAGGGCGTTGGGAACGGCGTTTTCACTCTTGACGACTTGGGCGCCGCGAGAAACTTCGATGTCGGCCAGCTGCTCTATGGGAATATGCTCGCCGTTCGGCGTCTTGACGAAGGTTCGTTTGAGCTTGTCTATGTCATCGCGAAGTTCCCTCGAGTAGCGGAGGTTGATGGTGTAGCGCTCCAATCCCTCCACCGTGTTCGTGATAGGCATCCCGCCTATGGCCGTGCGCAGGACGTCCTGGACATTCTTGATCGTGAGTCCGTATCTCGCGATCTCGTCACGATCGATCTTGAAATCGATATAGTACCCGCCGACGGCGCGCTCGGCATAGACGCTTGCGGTCCCCGGGACCATGTTCAAAACGCGCTCGATCTTCTCGCCGATGGACTGGATGACCTTGAGATCCGGTCCGAATATCTTGACGCCCACCGGCGTGCGGATCCCCGTGGTCAGCATGTCGAGGCGCGCCTTGATCGGCATGGACCACGTGTTCGTGACCCCCGGCAGCTTCGTGGCCTCGTCCATTTCGGCGATGAGTTTCTCGAGCGTCATCCCGGGGCGCCACTGGTCTTCCGGCTTCAGCTCGATGATGGTTTCGATCATTCCCAAGGGGGCGTTGTCCGTGGCTGAACTGGCGCGGCCGGCTTTTCCGAATACCCTCTCGACCTCCGGGATCGTTTTGAGAATCCTGTCTTGGGTCTGGAGAATATCGGAGATCTCCGTTATCGAGACCCCGGGAAACACCGACGGCATCGCGAGAATCGTCCCCTCGTTCAGCGGCGGCATGAACTCCGAACCCAACTTGCTCAAGGGATAAGCCGTCAAAACGAGCACCACCACCGCGGCGATTATGATGAGCCCCTTCCGCCTCAGCACGACGTGCATGAGGCGGGTGTAGGTGGCCGTTATCACTCGATTCAGCGGGTTCTTGGATTCCGGTCTGATCTTCCCCCGTATGAGGTAATACATCAGGACCGGAACGAGCGTGATCTGCAAGAGAGCGGCCCCGGCCATCGCGAACGTCTTCGTGTAGGCGAGGGGTCGGAACAAGCGCCCTTCCTGAGCCTCGAGCGCGAAAATCGGAATGAAAGAGAGCGTAATGATCAGAAGCGAGTTGAACAGCGCATGCCCGACTTCTTTCGAGGACTTCGATATCAACTCGACCGTCGTCACGCCGCCGTGTTCTTCGGCCTCGATGTGCTTATGCGCGTTCTCTATCATCACGATCGCGCTGTCGATCATGGCGCCGATGGCTATGGCGATGCCTCCCAAGGACATTATGTTGGCGCTTACGCCGATGCGGCTCATGACGATGAAGGCGATGAGGATGCCGATGGGCAGCATGAGGATGGCCACGAGCGCGCTGCGCAGATGCAGGAGGAACAATACGCAGATGAGAGCGACGATGATGCTCTCCTCGACAAGTTTGTCCTTGAGCGATTCCACGCCGCGCTCTATCAGGTCACTGCGATCGTAAGCCGGTTCGATACGAACGCCTTCCGGCAGACTCTTTTGTATTTCCGCTATCTTGGCCTTGACGTTTTTTATGACCTCCAGGGCGTTTTCGCCGAAACGCATGACGACTATTCCGCCGACCACCTCTCCCTCGCCGTTCTTCTCGGCGACTCCGCGCCGCATTTCGGGCCCCAGGTGGACGGTCGCTACATCGCGGATCAGGACCGGCGTCCCGCGGGCATCCGTGCCCACGACGATTTTTTCGATGTCATCCACGCTTTTCACGTAACCGAGACCGCGGATTATGTACTCGATTCCCGTCTTCTCGAGCGTCCGACCGCCGACATCGTTGTTGCTTTCCTTGATCGCGCGGGAGATATCCTGGATCGAGAGGTCGTACGCCAAGAGCTTGTTGGGGTCGACTTCGACCTGGTACTGCTTCACGAAGCCGCCGATGCTCGCCACCTCGGCGACCCCGGGGACCGTCGTAAGCTGATAGCGGATGTACCAGTCCTGGAGAGATCGAAGCTCACTCAAGTCGTGGCGATCACTCTCCACTGTGTACTCGTAGACCCAGCCCACGGCGCTGGCATCCGGGCCCAAGGTGGGGACGACGCCCTCGGGGAGCTGGTCCATGGCGAAATTGAGGTATTCGAGCACGCGGGAACGGGCCCAGTACATGTCGGTCCCGTCTTCGAAAATGACGAATACGAACGAGTACCCGAAGAACGAGTAGCCGCGCACCACCTTCGTGTGGGGAACCGAAAGCATGGTGGTGGTCAACGGGTACGTCACCTGCTCTTCGACGGTTTGGGGGGCCTGGCCGGGGAATTCCGTGTAAATGATCACTTGAACATCGGACAGATCGGGGAGTGCATCGAGAGGCGTATGGAAAAGGGTATAGACACCAGCCCCGATCGTGAAAATCGTGAACAGTATGACGAGGAAACGGTTGTTGAGGGACCAATCGATTATTCTCTCTATCATCGTTCTTTCACTTTTCGTCAGGGTTCAGATCAAGCTGCGCTGCCGCGCCGCCGGCGGTCCGGGGACCGAAGAAGGCGCTACATCTTCATCTTCATCATGGCCGATCCCAGGCGGCTCTCCGAGTCGATGAGGAAATTAGCCGATGTCGCGACGATTTCACCCGCTTCGACACCGGAGAGAACCTGGTAGTAATCGCCCGCTTTGGCGCCGAGGACGACCTCCCGGGGCTCGAATACTCCTTTGCGTTTCTGCACGAAGACGATCTTGCGCTCCCCGGTGTCCAAAACGGCTTCCGTAGGGATCGCAAGAGCGCTATCGGCGATGATACTGCGCAGGCGGACATTCGCGTACATTCCCGGCTTGAGTTTCAGTCCCGGGTTGTCGAATTCGACGCGGATCTTGATCGTCCTCGTCTTCTCATCCAGGTAGGGATATACGTAGTTGACCTTTCCGGAAAAGGTCTCTCCGGCGTAATACGAAAGAATCATTTCGGCGCCTTGCCCCACGGACACGAGAGGTATCTCGTACTCGTAGATGTCGGCGTATACCCAGATCTTCGAAAGATCGGCGATGACGAAAAGATCCTGACCGGCATCGACGTGTGCTCCCTCAGAGATATTCTTCTTGATGATGTATCCCGATGAGGGAGAATGGATCATCATGGTTTTCGTGATGCTTCCCGAAGTTTCCAGGTCTTTGATGTGATTCTCGGGAATGTCCCAGAACTCGAGCCGCTTTTTCGCCGACAAGATCAACTCCTTGCCCCCCAGGCGCGGGCGCACCGATTCCCCCCGAAGCGAGAGCAGGTATTCCTGTTCGGTGCTCACCACCTCCGGGCTGTAGATCGTGTAGAGCGGCTCTCCTCGCGACACTATTTTGCCCGTGTAATCCGCATACAGGTTCTCGATCCATCCGCTTACCTTCGTGCTAACTGTCGTGACGCGAGTTTCGTCGTAATCCACCCGGCCGACGGTTCGGATCTCCACCTCCAGCTTTCGCTGTTCTACCGTCGCAAATGTTACTCCGAGCAGTTGCATCCTCTCCGTCGGAATGGATACTTCCTTCGAACCGCTTTCTTCCATCGCCATTTCGCCCTTGCCGGCGGCGGATTCGCCTCCGGTCCTGGTCCTCGTAAGAAGGATCCCGGTTTCGACACCGACGACGGCGAGCAGGCCTATGATTATGAAAGTAGATCGCAAGCGCAATTCATACACCTCCCGTGGGACTAAGGATTTCCGGGCGTGGGCCTGGGCCGGACGCCCGCCGGGACCAGACCACGCCCATACGACCGGACGGGCCTAATGATCCTGCTTGCTTTGATGCATTGCGTATCGGTCTGGGTCGGATTCGAAAGTGGCCTGGCACAATGAACAGCAGAGCAAATAAACATTGCCGCGGTATTCGATGCTTATGTGCGCCTTGTTGCGATTGACTTTCTTTCCGCAGACGGGGTCCTTGTCGAAAGTCCGCTGTGTCATGATCTTATCCTTTCCGTTGGTCGATCACAATAGCTTTCGTCCGGTTGATTCGAGATGCTCACATATCAAATACAAGGCCACCTGACGGCAATAGTCATAAGCGAAGCTTGGTGATCGGCTTGCGCCGATATGCTGCAAGGAAGTCGTTGTGCTTGGGAACGATTCGTGTGGATTATTAAACAGCGGCTGCAGAATAATGTCCAGCAAGGCGGCCAGGAGGGGGGTTGACCGCCGGCCGATTGACCCCGCCTTTGCCCAAGCCCCTGATTCGCCCGGCAGGTACAAGGGGGCCCACGAATCTTCGCGCGCTCTCTCCTCGCCCCCCGCCGAGCTCGGCGTTTTTCCCTTGACATTTGCCCGAAACTTGATTATTCAATTGTTAAATTGAACAATAGGAGAGTCCCATGAAAAGCCGAGAATTCAAAGACTCCGTTTTCCAACACTTTGCGCGGATCGCGCACGCCTTCTCCGCTCCCAAGCGGCTGGAGATCGTCGACGTGCTGAGCCAGGGGACACGGGACGTGGAGACTCTCGCCCGGGAGGTCCACTCGACCGTGGCGAATACTTCCCGTCATCTCCAGGTCCTGAAGCAGGCGCACCTCGTCGAGACTCGAAGGGACGGAGTCCGCGTCATCTACCGCCTGGCCGACGCCGAGGTGGTGCGGTGCTGGAAGCACCTTCAGTCGCTCGCGGAGAGCCTCCTCCCCGACGTGAAGGATGCTGTTCGGCGCTACTTCAACGAGCGGGAGGGCATGGAACCCATCTCCCGGGAGGAACTCCAGCGCCGGATCCGCCAAGGTGACGTGATCGTGCTCGATGTCCGCCCGGCTGAGGAATACGAAGCCGGCCACATACCAGGGGCGGTCTCTCTTCCTTTGCCCGAGCTCACCGAACGGCTGGACGAGATTCCCTCGGACCGCGAGGTGGTGGCTTACTGCCGGGGGCCGTACTGCGTGCTGTCCGCCGAAGCGGTGCTACGCCTCCGAGAGGCCGGGTATCGGGCAGTGCGCCTGGCAGACGGCCTCCACGAATGGCGCGAAGCCGGGCTAGAAGTCGAGACCGCCGGCACCAAGGAGTGAAGGCGCAGCCATGAACAGAGCTACACGCATTGTCATCCTGGGAGCTTCTTTCGGGGGCCTGACGGTTGCCTGCGAGCTTCGGCGCAACCTGCCGCGCCGCAAGCGCGAGATCACCGTTGTCGCACGGGACGGCGACTTCGTTTTCATCCCGTCGCTGCCGTGGGTGGCGCTGGGCAGAAGGACGATGGATCAGATCTCCTTCCCTCTCGCCGGGATGCTCGAGTCGCGGGGCATCGAATTCGTCCATGGCGCGGCGTCGCGGATCGACCCGCAGGGGCAGAAAGTTCACGTCGGCGATACCGTGCTGGAATACGATTTCCTGGTGATCGCCACCGGCCACCGCAG
>CAYXEN010000032.1:0-27920 GCA_964464035.1 uncultured bacterium
CCTCCAGGCCGCCGCGCGACGGGATGGCGCTGTTGCCCACCTCGGTCACAACGCCCGAGAAACTCGTGTCGGGATAGGCGTCGAGTTCGACTTTGGCCTTCTGCCCCTTCTTCACGTAGATCACGTCGGTTTCGTCCACCTCGACTTCCGCCTCCATGGCGGAGAGATCCGCGATGGTGAGAAGAACCGTCCCCGGATTGTTCAACGTCCCCATTATGGCGTTCTCGCCCTCCTCGACGTTCAGGGCCGTCACCACCCCCGACATCTCGGCCGTGATGCGCACTTGCTTGAGATCGTGGCGCGCCTTGTCCAACGCCGATTGCTGCTGGAGGAGGTTTTCTTTCGCCGATTTGACTTTGGAGCGCTGGATCTTGAGATTGATCGCAGCATCCTTGAGTTCGTTCTCGGACAGGAAGCCTTTGGCGTACAGTTCCTCGGCACGCTGGTAATCGTACTCCGCCTTCTTGAGGCTCGCTTGCTCGACGGCGAGGGAAGCCTGGGCCGCCCTGATCCCCGACTCGAGCTTGTCCACCATCGTGCGATACTCCGTCGGGTCTATTTCCAGGAGAAAGTCCCCCTTTTCCACGCGGTCCCCTTCCTTCACCGCTATCTTCGTCACCTTGCCGATCGCCGAAGCGCTTACATTGACCCTCCTCTTGGGCTTGATGCGTCCGGAAGCGGAAACGATCTTCTCGACCTTTCTGCGAGCCACCTCCTCGACCTCCACCGCGATGAGTTTCTCCTTCTTGAACTTGAAGTTCAAGAAGGCGAGCAGGGCGATCACGATGACGACCGCTGCTGCTATCAAGGGTTTCTTCACCTTTACCTCCCGAGTGATCAAAGCCTCTTATCGGAATCTATCCTGCCGTCAAGTATCCTTACGATTCTCCTCGTACATTTTGCGATGTGTTCCTCGTGCGTCACTACTATTATAGTGTTGCCCTGCTCGTTCAGGCGTTCGAACACGGCCATTATGTCCTCTCCCGTCTTGCTGTCCAGATTGCCCGTGGGCTCGTCGGCGAGTATTATCGAAGGGTGGTTCACCAACGCCCTGGCGATCGCCACTTTCTGGCGCTGTCCCCCGGAGAGCTCCGACGGCCGATGATCGGCCCGGTCATCGATCCCCACCGCTCGCAAGGCTTCCCAGACTCTCTCCCTTCTCTCGGCGCCGTCCATGCCGCCGTAGATCAGGGGGAGTTCCACGTTCTTGAAAGCGGTCGTGCGCGGGAGGAGGTTGAAGGTTTGAAAGACGAACCCTATTTCCCTGTTGCGGATATGGGCGAGGGCGTCGTCGGACAGCCTCGTCACGTCACGGCCCTTCAATTCGTATGTCCCCGAGGTCGCGGTGTCCAGGCATCCGATGATGTTCATGAACGTGGTTTTGCCCGAGCCGGAGGGCCCCATGATCGCGGCGTATTCGCCCTTCTCGATATCCAGGTCGACACCGTCCAGGGCGCGGATCACATGGTCGCCCATCCGGTAGTGCCTGGTGACGTTTCGGATCCTTATGAGCATCCTCTTCCCCGCGAGAGGTACGAATTCATCAATCGGTCTTGACTTTCCTGCCCGTCGCCCGGAGGAGATCCGCCTTTGCTATCAGGTAATCGCACTTGGCCTGGATGATGGACGCTTGCGCTTCGGTGAGCGAGGCCTGCGCTTCTATCGTTTCCAGGATCGTGCCCGCTCCCACCCGGTATCTTTCTTCGGCCAGGCGCAGGTTCTCCTCCGCCTGCTTGAACGTCTCTTCCGAGAGTGCAATGCGCTGCTTGGCTTCCTCGAGCGCCAGGATGAGCTGTTTGGTCTCCAGTATCGCATCCAGCTTGGCTTGTTGCAACTGCAACTCGGCTATTCTCCGTCTGGCCGCTGCGCTCGTGATGCTGGACTTGGTCTGGAACCGATCGAAGAGGTTGAAATCGAGCGAGACGCCGACGCTCCAGGAATAGTCCTGCCTGAAGAAGTTGGCGTTGTCCGCGAATTTCCTGTCGTTCCACGAATATCTCAGGAAGGCCGACAAGGTCGGCAGCCTGCTGTTCTCGGCCGCCGTGAGCGCGTAGGAGGCGGCCTCCACCTTGTTCCTGTACGAGAGCAGGTCCGAGCGATGGGCGAGCATGTACTTGACTTCCTCGTCCAGCTTGGGGGAAACGGGAGTGATGGCCAGCGAAGAATCTATGTCGAAGGCGGCGTCCAAGGGAAAGTTGAGGAGCGATGCGAGATACGCCTTGGCATTGTCCTCGTTGTTCTTCGCCGTCACCAACTCGAGTCTCGTATTGGCCAGCCTCACCTTCGCCTGCAGGACGTCGGCCCTCGTCTTGGAACCTATGCGATAGAACGCTTCCACTTGGTCGAGGTTCCTGGCGGCCGCGTCCACGCTGGTCTCCGAGACTTCGCGAAGCTTCTTCTTGCGAAGGTAATCGTAGTACGCCCTGATCACCACCGCCGTTACGTAGTCTTTCTGGTACTGCAGGTCGTAGCCGGCCGCCCGCGCCGTCTTCTTGGACTCGCTGAGCGTCTTCGCCGTCACCCCCCAATCGAACAGGTTCATCGTGCTGTTGAGCGAGAACGAATAGGATTCATAGTCGAAGCCGGTGCCCTTGATCGGCCGGCCCTGCGCGTCGATGGAGATCGACTGCGTGGGGCCGATGAAGACATGCCCCGCGAACATCGAGAGCCTGGCGTCGGGAAGGAACCCGCCGTAATTGCGCAACACGTCGTCGCGGGCGCTCAGGTACTGTTCGTATGATATGCCGACCTGAGTGGAGTTCCTGATGGCGATGTCCAGGCACTCCTCCAGTGAGAGAATCTTTTCAGCGTGAACGGATGATATCGAAAGCAGGCAGATAAGAGGGATAAGGAATACTTTTCTCATGGCGCCACCTTCCAGAATGGGACCAAGACGGATGAACGGAAGAAGTAACTGCTTGATAACGAGTTGTACGCACGAATGCAGGCCGTGTTGCAAGAGTATACAGTTTTTCGCAGTGCAATTGAACAGAAAAGACGCCGGCCTAGTGGAGTTGGAACTGGAACGGGATCATGACGTTGGCCTTGACGGGGATGGTTCTCTGCTTGGCCGGCTTGAAACGGCATCTCCTGGCCGCAGAGAGAGCCGCCCTCTCCATCGCGGGAGTGACGTCCGAAGAAAGCAGGACCGCTTCTATGACCTTTCCCTGCTCATCGACCAGGACCTTCACCAGGACCGTGCCCTCGATACCTGCTTCCCTGGCGAGCTCAGGGTACTTGGGGACCTCGAAGTGGATCATCACCGGGGGCTCGTCGAACGCGAGAAACACGCCGCCCGTTCCGGAGGAAGGAGGCGGAGGAGGAGGCATGTCTTCGAGGCTTTCGAACGTTGTCGGGGCTATCTCTTCCGCGTCGTCGGCCTCCTCGTCGCTGGCTGCCTCCACCGGCACCTGAGGAAGGGCCACTTCCTTGGGAGGAGGCGGTATCTCGATCTGGTCCGGCAATTCCACGACCTCGAACTGTTCTTCCTTGAGCTTGTAGGGTTTGAAGGTGAAAGGCGGCGACAGGAAGAAGATGAGAAAATGAATCACGACGGCGCCTATGAGGGCGTTCCTGATATACTTCTTGTACTTGGCCTTGAAAATGCTGTTTGCGGTCATAGCTAGGGTGGTCATGAATCTACCTCGGGCCCGTATGTTTCTCCCGGTCGCTGGTGAATGACACCCTGACCGCGTTGGCTCTCTTCAATTGTTCCATCACATCCGACACTACACCGTACGGTGTCCTGTGATCGGCGTTGAACGCAACGATCAGGGCGGGATTATCCTTCAATGCATTGACCATGATCGCTTCGATGTTATCCACCTGCACGAGTTTGTCGTTTATCGAGATATCCCCCACCGCATCTATCCACACGTGAAGTATGCGCTCGCGCTTCTGCTTCTGAGCGGTTTCCGCTCTGGGCAGCTTGACCGGTAATCCTTCCTCCATACGAAAAATAGTCGTCGTCATGAAGAATATCAAGAGCAGAAACGCTATATCGGCCATCGATGCGGTCGGTACCGTATTCTCCACCTTGAGATTGGATTCGAATTTCATACTACCCGCCTCCAGACATCGTCTTGAGCGAAATCACCCTGGCGTTGGCCAGTTTGATCTCGTCCAGAATATCTATCATCAAACCGTATTCGGAATCAGGGTGGGTCTCGATCACTACTATGAGCTTGGGATTCTTGGCAAGGCGTTCCTCCACCATGGGACGCACCTGTTTTATCCCGACCGGTTTCTTGTCGATGGTGATGGAGCCGTTGGCATGAGCCCTTATCACCATGATGTTCTTTCTCTTCACCTTGACGTTCTTGGATTGCTGGCCGGGCAAGAGCAAAGGTATTCCCTGCTCAACGGCGAAGATCGTGCTCACGAGAAAGAATATCAGGAGCAGGAACGCGATGTCCGACATGGATGCAGCGGATATCTCGCTCGTCGGTCGTGATTTCGATAGTTTTTTCTTTATCATTTCATTCGGCCCTAAGCGTTGGACACTTGGCTCGTCTCCAGCTCCATCAGTTCGTCGACGAGTTCGGCGCTGGCTTCTTCCATCTCTATGATGAAGCGATCGATCTGGGAGACGAAGAAGTTGTGAGCGACGTTCATCGGGATGGCTATTATCAAGCCGGTAGCCGTTGTGATAAGAGCTTCCTGGATACCCTTGGCCACGAGCTTCGCGCTCACCTGCTCGGCGGCGGCTATAGCCGCGAAAGCGCTGATCATCCCGGATACCGTTCCCAGGAATCCTAGCAGCGGCGCCACGTTACCGATGGTGGCTATGGTTATCAACCCCCGCTCGAGAAACGACATCTCGATGGTTCCCGCGGTGGAGATCGCCTTCTCGACCGCCTCCGGGCCGCGGCTCGCACGCAGAAGCCCTGAATGCAGGATGGCCGCAATCGGACCCCGCGTCTGCTCGCACTCCTGCAACGCGGCCTGCACCCCGCTTTCACGCAGGCTCCTTATCACCTTCATCATCAAGCTCTTCACGTTCGTCCGGGCCCGGGACAGGGTCCATACACGCTCTATGATGAAGACGAGGCCGATGATGGAACAAAGAAGGAGCGGATGCATGAAGATGCCGCCCTTGATGTAGTTCTGGCCGACGCCGCTTCTTTTCAAGCGGTTCCAGAAACCACTCTGTTCTTTCTTTATGAGAGCTTTTATCTCGGCTGCAAGGACGGTGGAATCATTCGGAGCCATTGCGAGCGAATCCATGGCGCTCACGGCCATGGGCTCGGAGGATACGGCTTCTTGCCCTGTGACCGCCTCTTTCTTCACCGGTGACGCCTCTTGAGCCGGCGCAGGCACGGCGGCGAGCACCAGGAAAGAGCACAGTACGCTTAGCATCATAATCCGCTTAAGACCAAAATACCTAAGCATTGTTTGGATCTCCTTCTCTTAACAGGTGAAAGAATGGGGGTGAAAGTCCGTTATTTGTTTAGTAATAAGGTGAAAGTAATCTCGCGCAATGCGACAACTATATAGAACTCCTGCTCCAGTGTCAATCAAAATAGTGCCGTTGCAAAGAAAATTGGTGGGGAATTCATTTGCGACAGCCTCACCCCGTCTAGTTACCCTCCAGCAGTGAGGAGCTGACTTCTAATTTATAACGCCCATATCCATCTCTGTCAATAAAAAGAAAGCGGAGGCCGATCTCGGGCGATAAGCCCTTATCCCGGGGAAGGATGGGATCGCCCCGCCCCTCGTAGATCCACAGCTCGTAGGGATAGGCCACGTTGCCGCCCTCGCCCACCTTGCCCACCCGCCTTTTGTCCACGACAATGTCCGAGCCCGGGCGGTTGAAAACCGGTCTGCCTCCATGGGTGCTGAAGATGACCGGTCTGTACTTGTCCTTGACTTTGGCTATGGCATCGGAAGTGCTCTCGCGGTTCATGGGCAGCACATCCCTGATGATCTCGCTGGGCCGGCCGTACCTCATGTAGATGAGGCCCCGGTCGGTGAAAATTCCAAGCTGATAATCCGAATAATTGGCGTTGACGTAATCGAGCCTCGCCAGGAACTCCTCGTAGGCCTCGTTGGTGCCGGTCGCAGGATCCGGGTCAAGGCTCCGCCACAGCTTCTTCAGCTCGCGCTCCTGTTCCGCCCTGGATTTGTTCTTGAAATCCTTGAAACTCTCGTTGTCCATGAGGAATCTCGCCTCGGCGAGGAGGTTTCTGCGGGAAGCCTCCCACGTTCTCATTTCCCAGGCCACGTCGAATGCGCCGCTCCTGATCCGAATCATGGGCCTTCCTTTCGGGCCGTATTCCGCATAGAGCGTGTATCTGCCGGCGGGAAAGGCGCTGAGATCCATCTTTACGACCACTTGAAAGGTGACGAGACTGTCCACGCCCTGCGCCGGAACTCCCGGGCCGGAAACCGCCTGCTCGGTCTGGGCCGCGAGATCTCCGTTTTGATCGAGGGCTACCGCCTTGAAAGACATAGGGGCCGCCCCGCGAGGCGCATAGAGTTCGTAATAGACCAGCAGAGTGTCGCGATAGAGGCCGTAGAGCCTCGTAGGATTCGGCTCGTAATCGGCACGCGGGCCCACCTTCTCCATGCCTGCCAGGAACTCGGCGTCGCTCAGAGTCACCGCCTCACCCTCGTACGAGGGCACCGTGACCGCCAGGTCGACGACCTGCGAGGAACTGGTTCGATTCTTGATCGCTCCCACCAGGGACAATTTCGGCGAGTTCAGGTCTTTCAGGCGACAGCTGATCTTGTACTCGCCCGGGGGCAAGTTGTAGTTCGCCGTTATCATCTGGTAGGCCAGCGACGTATTGGTTCTATCCTCGTCGGCCTCGTAGAATTGGAACTCCTTCGCATCCTTCACCAGTTCGTTCCCCTTGTCGTCGTCTATGCGCACCTCCATCTGCACCCTCCCGGTCCATTTCCCCTTCGACTTCTTGAAACGCACTTCGCTGTTGGGAATCTGCACGAAAAGCACCAGGCGGGTCCGACCGGGCCGTCCCCGGAACGTGACCGCATCCGTGTAGAACTCGAAATCTCCGCTGCCTCTGGCGGCACCGGGAGCGGAGGAAGGCAGGAGGGCGACGACGAGGAGAGCGGCGCAGAGAAGTGCCTTTCGGGAGGTCCTGTATCGTGGATCGCTTGTCGGCATGATGGTTTCCTCATCTTCAATATAACCGCGGCATGGGCCCGGCGGAAGGTCGAAAGGAGGCCCGCCGCCGGATTATCGACAAAAGAGGCACCTCGTGGGGTGCCTCGAGCGATCGGACGAATCGGCCCCGGGGATCGGGCATCAGTAACTGAAGCCCAAGGCGATCCTGTGGACGGTACCGAGATGGCCGAGATCGGTCCACGCGTAATCGAATATCAGGTCGGAGGTTTGGCTGGTGTCTACCTTCATCCCGAAACCGGCCGCGGCGCCGTGAGCATCGTAACCGATGTTATAGCCGCCCCTCAGAAAGAAGAACTGATTATAGGAGTACTCCATGCCCACGTTCATCCTCTCCCTGTTGTCGGAGGGGTGGGAGAACTCGCCGACGGACAGCAGGCTGTGAGCGCCCCGCTGGTAGGCGGCCATCGAGAGGCCGACCTTGAAAAGAGTGGGGATCTTGGAGGCGCGGTCGTCATAATTCACCTTCGCACCGAGACTTTGCACGGTCATTCCCAGGCGCATGCCCATGAAGCCGATCCTGTAGATCAAACCGAAATCCACCGCCAAGGTATTGATGCTCTTCTCGGCCAGACCGGAATGCACGAAGTTGAGCGTGATACCGGAGGAGAACTTGTCCGTAAAGAACTTCGCATAGGAAAGACCGAACGACATGTCACCGGCATCGAAGGTTCTCCCCGTCCCTCCCGGCTGGAAGACGGTCCGCTCGACCTGGGGATCGAGCGTGAGAGCTCTCGCGCTCACGCCGAAAGTTCCGGGAACGAACGGGAGATTGAAGACCGCCGATGCATAGTCGATGTCTATGTCCGCGACCCACCAACCGTGGTTGAGAGAGACCGTGGTCCTGGTGAGATCCACCATTCCCGCCGGGTTCCAATAGGTGGCGGTGGCGTCATTGGCAAGGGCGATGAAAGCATTACCCATAGCTGCCGCCCGAGCCGATACGCCGATCTTGAGAAACGTCAGCGCATAGGTACCCACTTTCGCGAAGGGCTTGGTGTTCTTGGCCATGCTTCCCACGGGAGCGGAAAGCATAATGAGCGCAACCAACCCGGCTATTATCCTCGATCTCACAACCTGACCTCCTTAACAGTGAACGAAGTTGCTGAATCGGCCTTCCTTGAATCTTGCTTCACACGGCCATTAGAATTCGAATCCGAAACCTATTCTCCAAATCCTGTGCGTTTCCCAGATCGTGGGGTCGTGGACAGGCGTGAAATCATCAAGGCCGTCCCCGTTTATATCCTTGAGGTAAGCCCCCCCGTATTGACCAGTTTCGGTGAGGTAGGAACCGCCGTCCATAGTGGCGTCAACCATGCCCGGGAAAGCGCTTGGGGCCGTTCCTCCGGGAAGAACGATATCCTGGTTGAATAGATTCCTTCCCTCGAAGAACAACGTGAGTTCCTGCCCGTAGATGTTGAATTTCTTTCTCCCCTGGACCCTCAGGTCGTGAGTGGGTTCGAGCCTGCGCGAATTCTCCAACTGGGGGTCCTGGAGTCGCGCGAAACGATCGTACGGGGTCCACGGCTGGCCGCTCGAATACTGATACAGAAGCGTCGCCCCCCAGTTGTTCCTGTCCTGAATCCTCAATGTGATGTTGAATATGTGTCTCACGTCCCAGTCGAGAGGGCGTTCATCCGTGGGAAGATGCGTCAATCCCTCGGCTGACCGGCCGAAGTCCGCGTCACTCGCCACGCCGTCCGCGAAGGAATACGTATAGTAGATCTCGAAGCCCAGATGCTTGGTAAGCCTCTTGTTCAGGGATACCTCGAGGCCGCGCGAGCTGGCGTAAGTCTTGTTTATGAATCTGTAGCTCTGAAGACCCGTCGAATCGTCCGTAACCAGAGTGGAAGAAACGAGGCCGTAGATGTCCTTGTTGAAAACGACGAACTGGCCGGCTATGTCCTCGGTGAACTGGTGGGAAATACCGGCCTGGTAGGAAATCGTCAACTCCGGACCGAGATTGGGATTGCCGAGCGTTCCCGTCGCCCCGATCGCGTCCTGGGTGCGAAAGAGGTAGGTGCGGCTCGGCCACTGCGTGAAACGGCCATAATGGAAGAAGAACTTGTCCCGGTCGGTTATGGGAAATGCGAATCCAAGGCGGGGAGACCAGTTGAACTTGTACTGCTCGACGGTGGTGTCGATCTCGGAACTCTTGATGAGGACCTTGTCATTGTTGCCCGTGGAGAAGAACTCGAGGCGGATGCCCGCGTTGACGACCATTCCCTCGTATTCCCACTTGTCCTGGGCGTAATACGCGCCCTCGGTGTTGAAGTTGTGAAAGATGTTCACGTTACGTCCTTGCTGCACCGTGCCGTCGATAGGGTTCCTCCTCGGCTGCGCGGGGAAGACACGATCATCCTCATCGAGATCGTTATAGATCAATTGGATGCCCGACTGGAGCTTGTGGCCTTTGATCTGCTTCGAGATTAAATCGGCCTTGAGAAGGTATTGCAACGTCCTGCGTTTCGAATAATAAGGATAGTCGTACGCGGTGACGAAGTACGGAAAATCGGGATCCGTATACCACTGTGCCGTCGATATCCCTCCTTCGAGATAGGTCCCGTTCGGCAAGGTCACGGGCAGACCGGCTGAAGCGAACTGAGCCGGCTCCTTGCCGTCGACCGTGTATAGACGGTTGAATTCCAACCTGCTCAGGTTGATCGTGTAGAGCAGATCGTTCGATATGTTGTGGTTGAAAGAAAGCTTCAGATGAAGATTCCTGCTCGTGGATTCCGGAGTACGCGTCGCCGAATTGAAATACACGTAGGAGGAATCATCCTTGAAATTGCTGAACTTGCTGAAAGGATACTGATAGCCTTCGAAGAGAACCCAAGGCTTGTAGTACGTCTGGCCGGTATTCGGGTCAACTACCTGCTCGTCCCAGAGAACCGTTCTTCCGTTGAAATCCACCGCGCGGAAGTTGAAGTAATGAATGGTCTCGGGCTCGCCCGCCTCGTTGCGCACGAGCTGAACGACTTCCACCGGCCTCGGATTGAGCTTTTCCGGGTGCTCCACCCACGGCCCGTAATAAACCACCACGGGGCCCGCGAACGAATAGCGGTTGCCGACTCCGGACCATCTCAATCCCTGGAAATAGTAAATCTTCTGAACGTAGCCGCTCACGTTCCAGTTGTTACGGTACTCGTCGCGCTGTGAATAAGAATAGATAACTTCTCCGGCGATCTTGTATCGCGGCCTCTTGAGACTGATCTTCGTCTGCAGGTTGTAATCAGCCGATTGCCGGCCGCGATACTTGAGCCAGCTCGTGATCTTGTGCTCGGGCCTCGGCTCGATAGTGGTGTTCTCGCCGTCGGTGAAAGTCGCCTCTCCCGAAACGTAATAACGAAGTGATTTCCACCAGGTCGGCCCCCCGAAACCGACACTGAGCTTGTCGTAATTCGTATAGGTCTTGTCCGCGCGCCCGAAATCGTCAGTCCAGTACCGCACTTCCCCGCCGAACGTCCTGCCGCCTTCCTTGGTGGTGATGTTGATGATCGCGGATTGCGCGTTGCCGTACTCGGCGTTCATGCCTCCGGAGATTATCTCCGCTTCCTGCGTTCCCAGCAACCCCACGTCGATCGCCTGGCCGCCGAGGGGATCGTCCACCGGCACACCGTCTATCTGCATCTGGATCTCGTTCGAGCGACCGCCGCGCACGTGAAGCTCGTCTCCCGTCTTCACCACTCCTGAAACGAGGGCTACTGCATCGATCGCGTCTTCGACCGGCATCTCTTTCACCTGCGTGTCGGTGACCGACTGGCTCACGTCCGAGGTTGTGACCTCGACCATCGGTTGCTCGGCGGTGACGAGAATCTTCTGGGTCTTCATGACGATGGTCTCTTCGAGGGCGAAATTGATCTCGGTCGTTCCGCCGGCTTTGACCACGACGTTCTTCCTCTCCACCGACTTGTATCCCATCATCATCACCTTGATCGTATAGGTACCCGCCGGAACGTAGGCGATGGTGAAATTGCCGTCGGGTAGGCTCATCGCACCGAGAGTCGTTCCCATCACGACGACGTTGGCGTAGGCAAGCGGCTTCTTGGTCTTGGCGGAGATGACCTTGCCGGTTATTCTTCCCGTCCCCTGGGCAGACACATCGTGGAATGATACAAATGCGAAGGTCAACGCGATACAAAATACGACGAGCACCTTCAGAGGACTGGCCCTATACATGAATTGCACTCCTTTCGCACCAATATCGATGTATCATCTAGTTTGTGGGGACAACGGCGTGGAAATACTCCACTCCCAAGTCGGGTGGGGCCACTATATCATAATCACGGAAGATTTTCCAGTGTTCGGCTGACTTCTACGGGAAATATATTTGAACCTTTTCGAACTGTCAACGAAATAATATTATGCAAGGCGGGGCGGGCCGTTCGGCCTTCACTCGTAGAGCCAGCAGCTCACGGAATGACCTTTCTTCACTTCCTTGAAGCAAGGGATCTTCTCCTTGCAGACGGGCATCACGTGGGGGCAGCGGGTGTGAAACGAGCATCCGGGAGGCACCATCGCAGGGCTGGGCACGTCTCCGGGCAGGATGATCTTCTCGCTCCTCTCCGCCGGATCGAGACTGGGGATTGCACTCATAAGTGCTTGTGAATAAGGGTGTTTTGGGTTCGAATACAGCTCCTCGCTCCCCGCCAGCTCCACGATTTTCCCGAGGTACATCACCGCCACCCGGTCGCTTATGTACTCGACCAGGCCGAGGTCGTGGGCTATGAAGAGGAACGTCAGCCCGAGATCCCTCTGAAGATCCTTCAAGAGGTTGATGATCTGGGCCTGGATGGATACGTCGAGGGCGCTCACCGGCTCGTCGGCGATGATCAGTTCGGGATCGACGGCCAGGGCCCTCGCGATGCCTATCCTCTGTCTCTGCCCGCCCGAGAACTCGTGCGGATACCTGCTCGCGTGCTCGGGAGGAATACCCACCCTGTCAAGCAGTTCCGCCACCCTGGCACGCACCTCGTCCCCCCTGGCGAGCTTGTGAATCTTGATAGCTTCGGAGATCATTCCTCCAACAGTCATCCGGGGGTTCAGCGAACCGAACGGATCCTGGAAGATTATCTGCATCCTCCGGCGAAGCCTTCTGAGCTCTGCGCTCTTGAGGTTGAAAACGGGTATTCGATCGAAATACACTTCGCCGTCCGTCGCTTCGATCAAGCGCAGGATCACCCTGGCAAGCGTCGTCTTGCCGCAACCCGACTCGCCCACCAGGCCGAGGGTTTCCCCGCGGTGGATCTCGAAATCGACGCCGTCGACCGCCTTCACGTGACCGACGATTCTCGAGAAGAACCCGCTGCGAATGGGGAAATACTTCTTCAGGCCCTCGACCTTGAGAAGAACACCGTCTTTCCCCTCAGGAGTCCGCGCTGGTGCTTCGCTTCCTTTTTCAAGAGTCGGCACTTTCGGATTTCACATCCTTCCAGCATCTGACCAGATGGCCGGGAGATACCTCCCGCAAGGTGATTTCACGATTGTCACATTGGTACTCGGCGAATTTGCAACGATCGGAGAACCTGCATCCCGGAGGCGAATCGACCAGATCCGGCACCTTGCCCGGGATGACGCTGAGCTTGCGCCCCTTCTTCGCCAGCCTGGGCATGGAAGCCTTGAGCCCGATCGTATACGGGTGCCTCGGATCGTGGAATATGTCCATCACGTCCCCCACCTCCATGACCTGCCCCGCGTACATGATGACCACTCTCCTGGCCGTCTCGGCGATCACGCCGAGGTCGTGGGTTATCATGAGAACGGCCATGTTGAACTTTTCCTGGAGGTCCCGGAGGAGGTCCAGGATCTGCGCCTGGATGGTCACGTCGAGCGCGGTGGTCGGCTCGTCCGCGATGAGCAGCCGCGGATTGCACGAGAGGGCCATCGCGATCATCACTCTCTGGCGCATGCCGCCGCTCAGCTGGTGCGGGTAGGATTTCGCGCAGCGCTTCGGATCGGGAATCTTGGCGAGTTCGAGCATGTGCAGTACTTTCTCCTCCGCCTCCCTCTTGCCTACGCGTTGATGCAGGACTATCGCTTCCTCGATCTGGTATCCGCAAGTGAAGACGGGGTTGAGACTCGTCATCGGTTCCTGGAATATCATCGATATCTCGTTCCCCCGGATGGATTGCATCTCCTTCTCTTTGAGAGCCATGAGATCGTTGCCCAGGAATATCACCTCGCCGCTCTCGATCTTTCCCGGAGGCTGGGGAACGAGCCTCATGATCGCCAGTGCCGTCACCGTCTTGCCGCATCCACTCTCTCCGACCAGCCCGAGGGTTTCGCCCGGCTTTATGCAAAAACTCACGTGATCCACCGCCCGCAATACGCCTCTCTCGGTGGAAAAACTGCACGTGAGGTCCCGCACTTCGAGCAGGACGTCCACGCTTTCCTTTTCTTCTATTTTTTCCGCTGCTTGTTGCATGAGAGCACTCTATTGCCTAGTAAAGAAAACGGTCAAGTCAAAACAAGTCAACGTGACGGCGCCGGTCCTGAGCAAAGTATTTCGATCGGTCACGCCGTTCGTTTCACCTCCAGTGCATCGCGAAGACCGTCGCCCAGCAGGTTGAAAGCCACAACGGAGATCGCGATCGCCAAACCCGGAAAGGCTGAGACCCACCATGCTCCGAGCAGTGCCTCTCTGCCTTCCAACACCATGTTTCCCCAGCTCGGAGCCGGCGGTTGAACGCCCAACCCGAGGAACGACAGAGTCGACTCGAGCAGGATCACACCTCCCACCTGTAACGTGGCGGCGACGATCACCGGAGCGACGGCGTTGGGCAACAGGTGCTTCCAGAGGATCCTCGAACGTCCCGCGCCGGTAGCGACCGCCGCTTGGAAGAATTCCGTCTCCTTGAGCTTCAATATCTCCGCTCGGATCAGGCGGGCGATTCCCATCCAACTGGTGCCTCCTATCGCGACGATCAGGAGCCCGTAGGCATTCGAGAAAAAGGCCACGAGAAGAATCACGATCAGCAGGCGTGGGAACGCCAGCAAACCGTCCGCCGCTCTCATGACGATCTCGTCCAGCCAGCCGCCGGCATATCCGGCGACGCCTCCCAACAGTATCCCGATCAGGGTAGCCACGGCGACAGCCGCGAAGCCGATCGTGAGAGAAGCCCTCGCTCCATAGATCACGCGGCTGAAAACGTCTCTACCGAACTTGTCCGTGCCCATCAGATGGGCCGCCGACGGAGCGGCGTACCTCTCAAGAAAATCGCCGGATCCGCCGACGGGGTCGTACGGAGCAAGAAAGGGGCCTAGAATCGCAGCGAGCACCGCCGCGAGAATGAGGCACAAGCCGGCCACGGCCAACCAGTTGGCCGAGAATCTGGAGGCAAGGCGCGACCCGCTTCCGTTGCGTCTTGCGACAAGGGAGGGACAAAATACGGCGCCCACGTAAAGTATTGCCAGCGCGCCCATTGTGGATACGGCACTCAACATGTCGCCCCTCGGGCCGCCCGCCGTGAGTTCCCGCAACCGCTCGAACCTCGTCGAGACGACGATCAGGCACAAATAGAAAAAAATCGCGAAAATCGAGCACAGGCTCTTTTCCTTGAAAACCCTGTAGCCGGGGAGGAATTCCAGGATTGAACGCGTAACTGCTCTAATCATATATAGATAAACCTCTCAAACATATGGTTCTTCATCCCCGGGCTCTTGGAGCCCCAGGCGATGCAATTTTTATGCGCGGATCCGCTATGCAATAGGAAACGTCCGCTATGAGATTGCCGGCTATCACCATGAGGGCGCCGACGAAGCTCGTGGCAAGGATCACGGGATAATCCCTTGCGAATATGGAGTCTATCGTGAGAGCTCCCATCCCCGGCCAGGCGAATATCTTCTCCACCACGTAGGATCCCCCGAGCAGGAAGGGGAAGCTCAAACCGATCAAGGTGAGAATCGGCGCGAGGGCGTTGCGCAGGGCGTGCAACCATATGATCCTTCCCGGGGAAAGCCCTTTCGCCTTGGCGGTGGTGACGTACGCCTCCGAGATGACGTCGAGAAGACTCGAGCGCGTGAACCTCGCCAGCGCGGCTGCTCCGCCCAATGAGAGGACGAGAACCGGCATGACGAGATGAAGCGCACGATCCTTCAACACGGCCGGATATCCCGCTCCTGCCGCGTCAAGCGAGAACATGTTGGCGGAAGGCAGAACGTGCAACTTGAGGGAGAAGATCGAGATCATCAGATACGCGAGGTAGAAGGTCGGCACCGAATAGACGGTGAGCAACGCGACGGTCGTCACTTTGCCGGTCAAGCGGTTCCGCCTCACGGCCGTGAACACTCCCAGCACTATTCCGAGGATGATCTCCAGAGCCAAGGCGACGGCGGTCAGCAGAAGCGTCCTCGGAAGCCTTTCGGCGAGGAGGTCGGCCACGGGACGATGTGCGGAGAAACTCATCCCGAATTCGCCCCGGGTGAAGTTCCAAAGCCATTTGACATACTGGAGCGCCAACGGACCGTCCAGGCCGAACTCACGGCGCAGGCGTGGAGCCAGGCCGGGATCCACGTTCGGGCTGTAATAGGTGCCGAGCGGATCGCCCGGCGCCGCTTTCGCGATGAAGAAAATCAGGGTCAGAACCAGGACGACGAGGAAGACGGAATAAAGAATGCGTCGCAGTATGTACAGCGCCATTTGATCGTCCAGTGCATTCCCCTACTCCCAGGGCTCCACGACTATCGGGCGGCGGTTGGCCGTCGCTTCATCGAGTCGTCTCACCGGGCAATGGTGAGGGGCGCTGGTGAGGGTTTCAGGATTCTCCTTCGCCTCGGCCGCTATCGTTTTCATGACGGAGACGAAACGGTCGAGAGTCTCCTTGCTCTCGGTCTCGGTGGGCTCGATCATGAGGGCCTCCTCGACCACGAGCGGGAAGTAGACGGTCGGGGCGTGGAAGCCGAAATCGAGGAGCCGCTTGGCGACGTCCAGCGTTTTCACGCCGTATTCCTTCAGCACGCGTCCCGAGGCGACGAACTCGTGCATGCACCTTTCTCCGTACGGAACGGGGAAGATCCGGCCGAGTTCCCGGGCGAGATAATTGGCGTTCAGGTTGGCCGCCGCGCTGACCCTTCGCAAACCTTCGTCGCCGAGGCGTTCCATGTAGGCCAGCGCCCTCAAGCACACGGCGAAGTTGCCGTAAAAACTATGTATGCTCCCCACGCTGTTTCCGCTCTTCTCCGCCAGGCTGTACTCGTCCCCCTCGCGAACGATCCTCGGGTTCGGCAGGAACTCCTCGAGTTCCTTCTTGACTCCGACCGGACCGGACCCCGGGCCGCCCCCGCCGTGAGGGGTCGAGAAAGTCTTGTGCAGGTTGAAGTGCATCATGTCGAAACCCATGTCCCCGGGTCTCGCCCTGCCGACGAGCGCGTTCAAGTTGGCCCCGTCCATGTAGCAGAGCGCGCCCCTCTCGTGTGCAAGCTCGATGATCTCGAGAATCCTGCTCTCGAAGATTCCCAGGGTGTTCGGGACGGTGAGCATCAGGACCGCCGTGTCCTCGTCCATGACCTCGTCGAGGAGTTTCAAGTCCAGTTCCCCGTCCGGACCCGACGGCACGGTTCGAGGCTGGAACCCGGCCAAGTGCACGCTGGCGGGGTTGGTTCCGTGAGCGGTGTCGGGCACGAGCACCTTGCTCCTCTTCTCGCCTTTCGTGTGGAAATACTTCCAGGCGATCATCATCCCCAGGAGCTCCCCGTGCGCGCCCGCCGCTCCCTGCAACGAGAACGCGTCCATTCCCGCCACGGCGCAGAGCTTTCTCTCCAACTCGTGGAGCACGGCCAGGGCTCCCTGCACATCGCTCTCGTCCTGTTCGGGGTGGAGCGCGGAGAAACCGGGCATGGCGGCTATGTCTTCGTTCATCTTGGGATTGTATTTCATCGTGCAACTGCCCAGCGGATAGAAATCCTTGTCGACGTGGTGGTTCTTCGCCGAGAGAGCGATATAATGGCGAACCACTTCCGACTCGCTTACCCGGGGAAGACCCACCGGCGACTTCCGCCTGTATTCCTCGGGCAGGATCTCTTCTACGCCCGATTCGGAAAAGGCCACGAGGCACCCTTTCCTGCCTTGCTTGCTCTTCTGGAAAATCGTCTGCATCTTTCTCATTCCTTTGCTGCTTCGGCGAGAACGTCGGCTAGCCTCTGCATGTCTTCTTCCGTCCTCTTCTCCGTGACCGCCACGAGGAGGCAACCGCGAGCCCAATCGCCGAAGTACCTGCCGAGCGGAATGCCGGCGAGAACGCCTTCGGCGCGGGCCCTGCGCGCGATATCCTCGGCTCCCTTCGGGCACTCGACGACGAACTCTCTCAGGAAAGGAGCGCCGAACCGAAGCTTGAAACCATCCAGTTCACCGAGCATCGCGGCCAGACGCTTCGCCTTCTCCGCGCAATGCAATGCGAGTCCCCGCAATCCTTCCTCTCCGAGGAGCGCCAGGTAGATCGCGGCACGAAGCGCGAGCAATCCTTCGTTGGTGCAGATGTTCGACGTGGCCCGCTCTCTCCTTATGTGTTGCTCTCTCGTCTGAAGCACGAGAACGTAAGCGTCACGACCTTCCGTGTCGCGCGTCCGGCTCACGATCCTCCCCGGCATCTGCCTTATGAATCGCTGCTTGCACGCCATGAAACCAAGCAGCGGACCGCCGAAGTTCATGTCGTTGCCCAAGCCTTGCCCCTCGCCCACCGCGATGTCCGCATCATACTCCCCGGGCGGTCTCACGACGGCCAGCGACAGCGGATCGACGGAGGCTATCAAGAGTGACCCGTTGTCCTTCGCCGCTCCCGCTATCTCCCAGGGTTTCTCGAGAACGCCGAAGTAATTGGGGTTCTGGATCACCACCCCGGCCGTATCGGCGTCGAGGAGCCCTTCGAGCGCGGAGCCGTCCACGCGGCCGCTCTCTTCGAAAGGAGCGACGACGAGTTCCCTCCCCTCTCGCCCATTGATGTAAGTTTCGAGCACGCGCATGTAGCGTGGATTGAGGTTCCCCGGAACGATCACCTTTCCCCGCTTCGTCGCTTTCATCGCCATGAGCGCCGCCTCCGCGAGGGCGGTCGCCCCGTCGTACATCGAAGCATTGGCCACGGGAAGCGCGGTGAGTCGCGCAACGTGGGTCTGGAATTCGAATATCGCCTGCAGGGTGCCCTGGCTGACTTCGGCCTGGTAGGGAGTGTAGGCGGTGTAGAACTCGGACCGGAGGGCGAGGTGGTTGACGACGGAAGGAACGTAGTGATCGTAGACGCCGCCTCCGAGAAAACAGATCTTTCCCCCGGCCGGGTCGTTGCGGGAGGCGAGCGATGCGAAGCGGCCGACCGTCTCCGGCTCCGTCTTTCCGGGGCCGAGTCCGAGCTCGTCGCGGACGAGGATGGACGAAGGTATGGGCGAGAATAGTTCTTCCTCGGAATCGATCCCCAAAGCGGCGAGCATCTCCCGCCTGTCTTCATCCGTATGATTGATGTAGGGCATGTCAGTCCTTTCCGATCATCGCCTTGTACTCATCGTACGTCATGAGTTTTTCCAATTCCGAAGGATCGGAGGGTCTTATCCTCACCATCCATCCCTTCTCGAAAGGACTCTGGTTCACCAGCTCGGGATGATCTTCCAGCTCCGGATTTGCGGCCGTCACCACGCCCGAGACGGGTGAATAGAGATCGGCCACCGTCTTCACCGCTTCTATGGTCCCCATCGATTCCATAAACTCGACTTCGGTTCCTTCCTCGGGAAGTTCCACGAACACTATGTCTCCCAGCTCGCCGGCCGCGTAGTCGGTGATTCCCACTGTCGCCTCGCCCGAGCCGCCGTCCATCGCCACCCATTCGTGTTCCTTGCTGAACTTCATCTCTTCGGGCTTCATCAATCTCTCCTTTCAGTTACTCAGCCCCGCGAACGACTCTTGTAAAAAGGGAGCGGGGTCTTTCGCACCGGCACCATCCGCTTCCTCACGGAAACGGCGAAAGCCCCGTCGGCGCCCGCCGCTTCACTCGCGACGTACGCCATGCACAAGCTCTTCTTGAGTGTCGGGGAGAAGCTGCCGCTGGTCACGCGGCCCACGACATCGCCGTCCAGGAGGATCTCCATCCCCTGGCGCGCTATGTTTCTTCCCTCAACCTCGAATCCGAGCAATCGTTTCTTCGAACCCGCCTCCTTCTCGCGCCTGAGGGCCTCCATGCCGCAAAAACTCTTCTTGCCGAAACTCACCACCCAACCGAGACCGGCCTCGAGCGGCGTCGTCTCGTCGTCGAGCTCGTGCCCGTAGAGGCAGAAGGAGGCCTCGAAACGCAACGTATCACGAGCGGCCAATCCTGCAGGCTTTACACCCCATCGTCCGCCGACCTCGATGATCTCGTTCCAGAACTCAACCGCCCTTTCCGGCGGCACAAGTATCTCGTAGCCGAGTTCGCCCGTGTAACCCGTACGCGAAACCAGTATCTCGTCACTTTCGGAGACGAAGGACACGTGGTGATAGTAGGCGAGGTCGTCCAGTGAATCCCTTATCGCGGCGAACGAGGGGCAGTTTTGCAGGATGTCCCTCGAGGCCGGCCCCTGCAACGCGAGCAGCGCGCAGCGTTCGCTTTCGTTCCTCACTTCCGCTTCACCGGTGGGGAAGGAAGTGACATGCTTGAAATCCTTCTCTATGTTGGCCGCGTTCACGACGAGCATGTAGCGGGGCGCATCGGAATCGGACAAGCGGTAGACCAGGAGGTCGTCGACGACGGTCCCGTCGTCGCGGCACATCACCGTATACAGGATCCTTCCGGGAGTGAGCCTGGAGCAGTCGTTGGTGACCAGGTTGTCGACGAATCCCTCCGCACCCTTCCCCTCGATGATGAATTCACCCATGTGGCTCACGTCGAAGATGCCGGCACGCCGCCTCACCGCCTCGTGTTCCTCGATGATACTCTTGTAGCTCACCGGCATGATGAAACCGGCGAACTCGACCATTCTTGCTCCAAGCTTCTCGTGTTCCTTCCGTAAAGGAGTCTCTTTCAGTCGCATCTATCGCTTCACCCCTCTCGATCACCGCCATGGGCGTCCATTTGTTCGGTTTTTTCATCCAGTCGTATTGCAAAGACTACGGAGCATCTCCCCGGTATAGGATCGCGTGCATCGCATGATATCTGAAGGGGGCCCGGAGGCGACCACTTCCCCCCCCTCGTCCCCGCCCTCCGGTCCGAGGTCGATGATGTAGTCGGCGGCCAATATTACATCGGGATTGTGCTCGATCACAACCACGGAGTTGCCCTTTTCCACAAGTTTATCGAGAACGGACAGAAGCATCTTCACGTCCTCGTGGTGGAGGCCGGTCGTCGGTTCATCCAGGATGTACAAGGTTCTGCCGGTGCTTCTCTTCGAAAGCTCGGCGGCGAGCTTCACCCGCTGGGCTTCCCCGCCGGAGAGAGTCGTGGCCTGCTGGCCGAGCCTGATGTATCCCAGGCCGACGGCCATGAGGGTCTCCGCCTTGTTCCTGATCGAGGGGATGTTTCTGAAGAGCTGCAGGGCCTCTTCGACGCTCATGTCGAGAACATCGGCGATATGATAGCCCTTGAAGGTCACTTCCAACGTTTCCTGGTTGTAGCGCCTGCCCTTGCACGCTTCGCACTTCACGAACACGTCGGGGAGGAAGTGCATCTCGACCTTGATGAGGCCGTCTCCGCTGCATTTCTCGCACCTGCCTCCCTGCACGTTGAAGCTGAACCTTCCCGCCTTGTATCCCCGCATCCTGCTCTCGGGGAGCCGGGCGAAGAGTTCGCGGATCGGAGTGAAGAGCCCCGTGTAGGTGGCGGGATTGGAACGCGGGGTCCTGCCGATGGGAGACTGGTCGATGTCGATCACCTTGTCTATGTTCTCCACCCCTTCTATCTTGTCGTGATCCCCCGGAAAGACATGGCTCCTGTAGAACCGCCTGTGCAAGGCCCGGAAAAGGATGTCGTTCACGAGCGTGCTCTTTCCCGAACCGCTCACGCCGGTAATGCACGTGAAGACTCCGAGGGGGATCGCCACGTCGATGTTCTTGAGATTGTTCTCCCGCGCCCCCCTCACCACGAGGTGCCGCCCGCTGCCCCTTCGCACCTCGCGCAGTTTAACCCCCTTGCCGTTCTCCCTGAGATACTTCCCCGTGAGACTGCCGGGGACCCTTCTTATCCGCGCGGCGGTCCCCACCGCGACCACGTCCCCGCCGTGCACGCCCGCCCCCGGCCCCAGGTCTACCACGTAGTCGGAGGCGAGAATCGTCTCGCGGTCGTGCTCGATGACTATCACGGTGTTGCCCAGGTCCCGCAATTCCTTGAGCGTCCTTATCAACCTCGCGTTGTCGCGGTGATGGAGCCCGATGCTCGGCTCGTCGAGGATGTAGAGGACCCCCATGAGCCGAGATCCGATCTGGGTGGCGAGTCTCAGCCTCTGGGCTTCACCCCCCGCCAGCGTGGCCGCGCCGCGGTCGAGTGATAGGTACCCCAGCCCCACGTCGTCCATGAATTTCAGCCTGTCCTTTATCTCCTTCACTATCGGTTCTCCGATGAGCTTCCTGTTGCCCTCGAGCTTCACCCCGTCGAAGAAACGCCGAAGCTGCTTGACGCTCATGCTGCAGATCTCGGCTATGTTCTTCCCCTCGAAGCGCACGGCGAGGCTTTCCGGCTTGAGTCTCGCCCCCGAGCACGAACTGCATTTCTCCTTGGTCATGAAGGATTCGATCCACTTCCTCACGCTCTCGGACGATGTCTGCCGATAGCGCCTCCGGAGCCAGGGGATCACTCCCTCGTAGGTCGCTCGGTATTCTCCGTTCGTGCGCTCGAAGGCGAAACGGATCGTTATCTCCTCGTCGGTGCCGTGGAGAATCACGCCTCTCGCCTCCTCGCCGATCTCTTCGAAGGGATCGTCGAGGGTGAACCCGTATCGCTCGCCCAACGCCTCCAGTTGCGCTTTCAACCACTCGCCTCTCAGGCTCTTGAGCGGCGCTATGGCGCCCTGCTTGAGCGAGAGGCCCGGCTCGGGGACCAAGAGTTCCATATTGAAATCCATCTTGCTTCCGAGGCCGTTGCACTCCCCGCATGCTCCGTAAGGGGAATTGAAAGAAAACATCCTCGGGGCGAGCTCGCCGAAGCCGACGTTGCAGTAGGGGCACGCGAACTTGCGGCTGAAGAGGATCTCTTCCCCGCCGGTCTTGACCAGCACGAGCCCGTCGGAATGCAGCGAGGCGGTCTCCAGCGAATCGCCGATCCGCTTCGCCTGCTTGGGCGAAACCGTCACCCTGTCGACGACGATCTCGATGTCGTGCTTCTTCTGGCGGGCGAGCGGAGGAACGTCGTCGATCTCGCGCATCTCGCCGTCCACCCTGACTCTGACGAAACCTGCCTTGCGTATGGATTCGAGCACCTTCCTGTGCTCACCCTTCTTGCCCCTCACGACCGGAGAGAGGATCACTATGCGCGTGCCTTTCTCGAGCGACATTATGCCGTCGGCGATCTGCGATATGCTCTGCTGGGAAATGGCCCGATGACACTTGTAGCAATGGGGCGTTCCCACGCGGGCGAAGAGAAGGCGGAGATAATCGTAGACCTCCGTCATCGTGCCGACCGTCGAACGGGGATTGCGTGAACTCGTCTTCTGCTCGATGGAGATCGCGGGAGAGAGCCCCTCGATCCGGTCGACGTCGGGCTTGTCCATCTGGCCCAGGAACTGCCGGGCGTAGGCGCTCAGGCTCTCCACGTAACGCCTCTGGCCTTCGGCGTAGATCGTGTCGAAGGCGAGCGACGACTTGCCCGAACCGCTCAGCCCGGTTATCACGACCATCTTGTTGCGCGGGATCTCAACGTTGATGTTTTTGAGGTTGTGCTCCCTCGCCCCGCGGATTATCAGGTTGCCCGTTCTTTTCATCGCGTTTCTTCTTCGCTTCGGCGGCTTTCCTTACTTGTTCCAGGCCCTTCACCGCCGCCTTGCCCCAGTCGCTGCCGGCCCCGTACTTGTCTATGACGGCCTGGTACAGTTTCTCGGCGGAATCGAACCGCTCGATCGACGCGTAACACTCCGCGGCCTTGAGCCGGGCGGTGACGCCCCAGAGGACTTCCTTGGGCACGAGATATGGAACCTTGAGAAACTCCGCGATGGCCGCCTTGTAGTTTCTCATCTTCCGATAACACTCGCCGGACCAGTAGTAGGCTCTCGCCTTGCCCTGATCGTCGAGGGTGGGAAGGGCCTCGTGGTACGCTTCCACCGCTTTCGTCAAATCGCCGCCTTCCATCATGCACCTTGCGATGTTGAGCGAAGCTTCGGGAGCGAACGGAGACGAGGGGAACTTGGCGAGGAGTTCTCTCCACGCCCCGGCCGCGTCTTTCCACCGGGACATCTTCTGGTAGGCTATCGCCTCGTGCTTGAGAGCATCGAACGTGGTCGAGCTGTCGGCGGCGAGCGAGGCCGCCTCACGATAGTGAACGGCCGCCTCGGCGAGCTGGTTGCGCGAAGCGAGCACGTTTCCCAGCTTCAAGTGCAGCTTGGGAGCGAGGGGGCTCATCGGGTACTCCTTGAAGAAACGGCGCGCGTATTCGCCGGCCCGCTCAAAGGCCTTGCTCCCGAAGAGATCCATCGCCGCCAGGAAGAGGGCTTCGTCACATCTCGCGTCCCCGGGGCAATCCGCGTCCAGCCGCTTCGCGACGGAGAGAGAGCGCTTGAAGAGTTTTTGCTCGTAGAGGTACCAGGCCTTCTCGAGCAGGGCGTCCCAGAGGAGCTTCCCACCGGCCCCCGCCTTGCGCGCCGCCTCGCGCGCCGCGTCGCCCTCCTCGATCCTACCCACTCGATAGAGCGCCATGGCATGGAGCGCTTTCGCAGTGCCTGCGCCTTCCTCAGGGGGATGCGCCACGATGTCTTCGGCCAGCGCCAACGCCTTGTCCGGAGCTTCGTGCGAGAGATACCACCTCAGGAGCTCTTCGCGCTCCGGCGCTGCTTCACCCTCGCCCATCTCCGCGACGAATTTCTCGAGCAGGCTCCCCACCTCGGCGTCGTCACCCACGGCCTTCGCCATCTCGATCGCGTGCTTGTACGCCCGGCCACGCATCTTGCCCCCCTCGCGCGAGCCTATACATGCTTTCATCAGTTCGAGCGCCTCCTCGACCTCGTCGAGCTTCTCCCAGCAAAGCGCCAGGCGATACGTCGCCTCCCACTGGAGCCTGCGCGTGGGCGCGCGGTCGAGCACGGCGGTGTATCGCCTCACCGCCTCCTTGAACTTTCTCTGCATGTACATGCAGTCCGCCGCCTGGAGTTGCGCCCTCGCTCCCATCTCCCCGTACGGATCTCCCTCGGCCACTTCCACGAACAACGCGGCGGCGTCCTCGAACTTGCGAAGCTGCCGGAGCGACACGGCGGCGATATAAGCGGCTCTCAGATGCGTGCGTTTGCGTTCATCGGCGAGCGCCTTCTTCGCAAGGGAGAGGGCCTCCTTGTAATCGCCCTGCTTGACCAGGGCGTCGGCGAGCTTGAGTCTCACGCCGGGAGGATCATCTAGCCCGTCGGCCATGCGAAGAGCCTTGCGGTAGTAACGCGCGCCGGAAGCGGCTGATCCCTTTCGGCCCGCCTTCATGTAATAGTCACCGAGAAGCACTAAGATCTCCGCCCTCTCGCTCCTCGTCGGGTAGGAGGCGAGGGTGTCGAAGATCTCGAGGGTATCCACTTTTCCCGTCACCTGGGCGCCGAGAATGATTTTTTCATATGCGGCCCGGCCGGCCCACGAACTCTCGCGGAAACGCTTGGCCAGCGAATCCCACGTTTTCGCGGCCCGCTTGTAGGCCGCCTCGGCCGCGGACGTGTCGCCCGCAGCCAGGGCCCTCGCCGCCTTCCCCTCGTAGCAGGCCCCCTTTATGTACAAGGCGTGGGCGGTCACGTCCGGGTTCTTCGAGCTCTTCAAGGCCTTGTCGACGAGGGAGAGGGCTCCGTCGAAATCCTTGAGGATGTCCATCCTCGCCTCGGCGAGTCTAATGAGTCCCTCCTCGCCGGGGAGGGATACGATTTCGCGGGCGACCTTCTCCATGCGGTCGAGCGCCTCGTTCTTGTCGATCACGATGAACGCGTCCATGTACCGCAGCCGCCGCTCGGCCCAGTCGGCTTCGCTCGAGAAGGGAAAGGTGAGGATCGTCTCGCGATAGAGTTCTGAAGCCCGGCGATAGTCGCGGCTCTTCTCCGCGAACTTTGCGACGCCGAGGAGATCCGCCGCCACGCGCCTCTTCTCCACGTCCAGTTTCTCCATCATGACCTCGAGGGCGCGCGTCGAGTCGTGCAGGGCGTCGGCGTAGGCGCCCGCGAGCTCGCCGAGCGCCGCCACCTTCGTGGAACTGTCGGAGGCGGCGGAGGCGAAACGCCTGAACTCGCCTATCGCCTCGCGGGGCCTGCCCAGGGCGATGAGAGCCGCGCCCTTCACGCGGGGAGCGAATCGTGCCTTGTCGCTCTCCGGGGACTTGTTCTCGAGTTCGGCGGCGTGCTCGAGCGCCGCTTCGTATCTTCCCGAAGCTAGCTCGGCGCGGGCTCGGTAATAGACCATCACGGGCGAGAACGCCAGGCCCGACTTCGCATATCGCCTGACGAGCGACTCGACCTCGGAATACGCTCCCGCGTGGAACGCCGCCTCGATCGCCTTCTCGAAGACCGCGCGGGGATCGGGAAGGCCCTCGACGTCGAGAAGTTTTGCGAGCCACTCGTAGGCTTCCTTGTAGCGATGCATCCCCTCGAGGATGCCGGCGCCGTGGAGGACGGCCGGCACGTAGATCGCCTTTTCGCGGAAAGCGCGCGCATGCTCGAACGAAGCCAGGGCTGAAGCGCTGTCGCCGAGCGCGAGGTACGTCTTGCCCGCTTCGAGGGAGGCGAAGGCGCTGAGCGGATGCCTGGGATATCTCTCGGATAGAACCTTCAGCGCCTCGAGGGCGCCCTTCTCGTCGCCCATGCCGGAGGCGGCCGTGGCCAGCGTGTAATAAGCCTTGGGCGCCACCTTCGAGTCCTTGAAGGTGGCCACGAGCCTGCGCAACACCCGGACGGATTCCCCGTAGCGCGCCAGGGCGAGGAGCGATTCCCCCTTGCCCAGGAAAGCCTCTGCTATCTGAGGGCAATCCGGATCCGCGGCGATGAGGTCGGAAAAAGTCTTCTCCGCATCCTCGTATTTCTTCATCTTCTGGTAGAGCCTTCCCAGCCGCACCTCGTTCAAGCATCGGCGGGAATCGTTCGCGTAGGTGTCGATGAGGCTTTCCAGCACTCTCACCGCATCCTCGAGCGATCCGATCTTTATCAGGCAATCGACCGCGTTCTCGAGAGCCCGCGGGGCTCTTTCGTCGTCCGCGTTCTCCATGGCGAACTTGAGGAACTGCTGGCTCGCCGCTTCATAGAGATGATCCTTTTTCAGGCTCTCGGCGAAAGAATAGATCTCGTCGGCGGCCTGGCCTCTCGAAGACGCCGGCGCGAGCGTGACTAGCAAAACGGTCAACAGAATGAAATGCATCGATCTCGTCATGTCTCTGGCTTTCTTCATGGGGGCTCGGGTCGTGACAGTGAAGATGCTCAAGACCGAAAAAGATGGGAACGGATCTCCCGCCGGGCGACACTTTCCGCGGTCTCACTGCTAACTTATTGAAATAATAAAAACTTAATCCATGATAAACTAACAAATCGAACGGCAATAGTCAACAGGCAAGAGCCGGGCGCGCGATGCCGCTTGCCGGTGGATCGTTTATGTATATAATGGTATTCTTCATCGGTGCATGAGGTATCCTTTTCTTCGATTCTTCCCGAGGCCTTGGTGAAAACATGAAGCGAATGGGCAAGCGTTCCTGGATTCTTTGCATGCTGGCCTCAGGCGTGCTCGCCGCCGCCTCGGCCGCCCAAGCGCCGCGCGTATCCGGCGGGGCTCCCGATCCCGACTCGATTCTATCTTACATAGACGATCTCTACCGGAGCACGTCGAGCCGGGCGGAAATGGTGATGAGGATCGAGACTCCCCACTGGCGGCGCGAACTCAGGATGAACGTGTGGACGGAGGGGCTGGACAAGACCCTGATCAGGATAATATCGCCGAGAAAGGAGAAAGGGGTGGCCACGCTTCGCGTGGGAAACGAGATGTGGAACTACCTTCCCAAGATAAACAAGGTCATAAAGGTTCCGCCCTCGATGATGATGGGGTCGTGGATGGGGTCGGACTTCACGAACGACGACCTCGTGGACGAGTTCACCTACCGCAAGGATTACGCTTCGCGGCTGGTGCACCCCGCGGGAGAACGGGCCGACCTCTATTATATAGAATGCATCCCCCGCGAAAACCTCCCCGTCGTCTGGGGGAGCGTCACGATAGCGGTGAGAAAATCCGACTGGATGCCGGCGTGGGAGAAATACTACGACGAGAAGGGGAGGCTCTTGAGGACCCTGAGTTTCAGGGAGATCAAGCGTTTCGGCGACAGAGAGATACCGGCGGTCATGGAACTCGTCCCCGCCGTAAAGGAAGGCCACAGGACGGTGCTCGAATACCTGAGCGTGAGCTTCGACGTGGACTTGGGTACTGACGTCTTCTCCCTTCGCAACCTCCGCTCGAGATGACCGAAGCAAGCACGATAATCAAGATAGCCTATCGCAACGTGTTGCGTCAAAGGAGGCGGACGATCCTCACCGCGCTCACGCTGCTGGGAGGTTTCACGCTCGCCTCAGTCTCGATTGGACGGTCCGACGGCACCCCTTCGAACATAACCCAAGTGTTCCCCCGTCACCAGCCTGGTCACATCCAGCTTCTCCAGCGTGCAGTGCACCACTCGCCCTCCCGTTTCCC
>CAYXEN010000033.1:0-27241 GCA_964464035.1 uncultured bacterium
CGGGTCCTGTCGGCGATCTCACCCCACCGTGCTCACTTCGTTGCGCGCGGCGGGGGCCCCGAATCGCCGCCACCCGCTGCTTGGGTGCAGGCCATCGAACCACCGCGGGTCGGCGTGCGGGGTGTGATTACAACAGTACCGCTCTGCCCAGGAGAAAGAGAAAGATGGCTGTGACGGCGGTGGCGGGGATGGTGATGAACCACGATGCAAGTATGTTCCTTATGACGCGGAAGTCGAGCGTGGCTATCCCCCTGGCGAGCCCGACGCCTATCACGGAGCCGATGAGGGTGTGAGTGGTGGAGATGGGAAGACCGAGCTTGGAACATAAGAGCACAGTGGTCGCGGTTCCGAACTCGGCGCAGAATCCGCGTGAAGGCGTCATCTCCGTGACCTTCTTGCCTACCGTCTCGATCACGTTCTTACCGTACATGGCCAATCCGAGAACTATTCCGCCGCCGCCGATGAGAAGAACCCACACCGGGACCTGTACGTTCTCGCTCAATTCCTGATGATGGAATACCGAATAGACGGCGGCGAGAGGCCCGACCGCGTTGGCGACGTCGTTCGCGCCGTGGGCGAACGCCACGTAGCAAGCCGTTATGACCTGCAGCGTTCGGAAGACTTTTTCCGATTGCTCCAGCTGTTTCTCGGTCGATTCGCCGTTCTTCGTCTTGCCCAGCATGAGGTACATGACCGTTCCGGCCCCCAAGCCTACCGCACCGGCGATCGTCAGAGCCGTTTGCAAAGGCAGATCGAGGTGGAGGTTCTTGAGCCCCTTGTAGAGGAACGAAAGGGCCAGAATGAAGAAAACGATAAAAATGAGATACGGAGCGAGTTTCTTGGTTTGCTCGATCGGGTTGCTCTTGCTGAATATGGTCTTGGTTATCATCTTGAAAAGGAAGAAAGCTATGAGACCGCCTGCAAGGGGCGACGTGAACCAGCTCGCGACGATGGCGCCGAGCTTTCCCCAGGCTATGGAACCGCTTCCTCCTATGATCAACCCGAAGCCGAATATCGAGCCCACTATGGAATGGGTGGTAGATACAGGGAGACCTAAAAAAGACGACAGGTGCAGCCAGATCGCCGCGGCGAGAAGCGCCGAACACATCCCGAGAGCGAAAACGTCCAACCGTCCTTCGAAGATCTCGGGGTGCACGATCCCGCTTCGAACCGTGTTGGTCACGTGCGTGCCAACGAGCACCGCCCCCAGGAACTCGAATACGGCCGCCGCGACCACGGCGCGCTTGAACGACAAGGCTCCCGAGCCTACGGACGTTCCCATCGCGTTCGCCACGTCGTTGGCCCCGACGTTCCATGCCATATAGGCGCCGATTATCAGTGTGAGAAAGAATATGATAGCCAAGGCGTCACACTCTTCCGGGTTCTATTTTCTCAGGATCATCAAGGCAAGGTTCTCGCCCGTGTTCTCGGCGTGGTTTGCCAGCATACCGATCTCGTTAAGGATCTTCATACAGAAGAGGATGTCGATGGGATCCATCTCTTTTTCGAGCGTGAACATCTTCTGGAGAAAATGCCGCGCCGCCCGGTCCACTTCCCATTCCTTCTTGTTGAGAGCCTCGATCTCAGAGAGCACTTTTTCGGCTCCGGGCCCCCCGAAGGCGCTCTGCACCAGCTCGTTTATCGATTCGGCTGCATGAAGGAGTTTCTTGCTCGTTTCGATGGCGAGTCCCACGAACCCCAGAAAATCCTCGTGAAGCGGCGTGGGTATCTTGGTGTCGCGCAAGTCGCAGAGAACCGCGATGTCCTCGGCGGTGTCGGCTATCGCGTCCTGGGTGTGTAGGAAGTGGAGGAGATCGGTCCTCTCAACGGCCAGGAAATAAGATTTGCCGAGGTCCTTCCTAATCCTCGTCTTTATCATGTCGGCTTCGTGTTCGAGTTTGGATATCTCGTTGTGGAGCTCGTCGATCTTGTCGTATTCGCCTTTGACGAGAGTTTCCGCGAGGGGCTGCACTAGCTTCACGCATTCGTGCACTTTCTTGGTGTGTTCGAGGAGTGCACCGAAAGGGGACTTTCCAAAAAGATTCGAAAGAATGCTCATTTTGACTCTCCAGCCTGTCGCTCGATGGTTTGGCATATCGGACGGTTACCGCGGGTGATGATAGCCGTCCGGAGCGAGAGCAGTCAAATCAAAAGTGCCGTGCGGTGCAATGATCTCTTTTCTTCCTAAAAGGCAAGGGTGAGACCGGCCCCGTCCCGCGTGAGAAATGCTCCAACCAGCCCCCTGCCGCGGATCGTGAGGCGCCGGCGGTGGCTTAGAACGACCCGCGCGCTCACGATGCCTATCAATGCGCCTGCGATCACGTCGGACCCGTAATGGCGATCGAGGTAGAGTCTCGAGTAGGAGATCGCGCCCGCCAGTACATATAATGGAATGGACAACCGCGGATAATAGTGGGAAAGAACCGCAGCCGTTGCGAAAGATGCCGTCGCGTGCCCGGAGGGAAAGGAGGAATTCTTCCTGTCGTTCGGGGGGGTGGGACGTCTCCTGTTCACTACGTACTTGAGAGCACCGGTGACGGCGGACGATCCGGCCAGGCTCAAGAGAAGCACCTGGCCCGCCTCGAATTCTTCGTGCCTGCCTAGAAGGAGGAGCCCGCCGGTCAAGGCCGCGGCCGTGTGCTTGTTGGTTCCATTGGTGAGATCCTCCATGAGCCTGCGAAGATCTCCGTGCCGGTCGGCTCCGCCCGAGCCCGACGCGGCCCGGCTTTGCGGCGCGTAGACCATCGTCGATGCAACGGCCAGCAAGAAAAGCAACGAGACCAGCAAGACTTTGCCCGCGATCCGCGAGTCTTTCTCGATATTACACAAAGTTTCTCTAATCCGCACTAGGTATGCCCGCCTTTTGCGATTCGTCGTTCAGCGCCGTAGTGCAGGCCGGGGAACACATGCGAGATTACATACGATGCCCGGGATTCTGCAATTGCTATTTTCTGTGATTGACGCGACCTTTTTTCTAATGTATTATGCATTCGATGTGCTGAGGTCAGAGCGAGGTGATACACCCCGAATTACCTCTTGCAATTCCGTTCGAGTTTTTTGACTGCTGATCAACCCCAAAGAGGTCGAAATTGGTGGAAATTAGAATCCACGGTAGAGGTGGCCAGGGAGCGGTGGTTGCTTCCAAGGTGCTCGCCAACGCGTTCTTCATCGAGGGGAAATACGTGCAGGCATTCCCCGCTTTCGGGGTCGAGAGACGGGGAGCCCCGGTCGTCGCATTCTCGCGTATCGACGAAAAGCCCATCCTTCTCAGGTGCGAGATCTACAGCCCGGATCATCTCATCGTTCTCGACAACGCTTTGACCGAAACGATCGACATAACCTCGGGGCTGAAGCCGGGCGGTTGGATAATAATAAACTCGCACAAGAAGCCCGAGGATTTCTCATATGCGGGCGATTACCGGGTGGCCGTCGTTGACGCTAACGCCATAGCCATGAGGCACAAACTGGGCAGCCGCTCGGCGCCGATCGTGAACACGGCGATCCTCGGGGCTTTTGCGAAGAGCACGGGGCTGGTCGGCCTGGATCCGGTCGTTCAAGCGGTGCTCGAAGCGGTTCCCCTCAACCGGGAGGGAAACCGCCAGGCTACGATAGATGCGTACGAGGAGACTCTGATCTTCGACCCCGCCGTGAAATAGGCCGGTTTTTCGTTCCAGACGAAGGCACGGAGATGAGTGAAAAGAAAAAAGAATTCAAGGACCAATCGGAGATGCCGATAGCGGCCATTTCCGAAGGCGACATGCGGTGGAACAAAACGGGGAGTTGGCGGAACGTCCGACCGTACTACGAGAGCAAGACATCCCCTTGCATCACCGGATGCACGGCCGGCGAGAACATTCAAGGCTACATCGCCCTCGCCCAGAAGCGCAAGTACGAGGAAGCGGTGCGGCTCATCTGGGAGAAGAATCCTTTCCCCGCCGTCTGCGGGCGGGTCTGCTATCACCCGTGCATGGAGAAGTGTGCGCGCAAGGACTACGATGAAGCTCTGTTCATACCCGCGGTGGAGAGGTTCCTCGGTGATTACGCGATAGAGAAAGGGATAACGGAGGAGAGAAAGAAGCCCACCGAGAAGCACAGGATCGCCGTCGTGGGAGGCGGCCCCAGCGGGCTCACGTGCGCTTATTTCCTTGCGAAGAAAGGTTATGGAGTAACCGTATTCGAGAAAAGGAACATGCTGGGCGGCGTGCTTCGCTACGGCATCCCGAAGTACCGCCTGCCCAAGGAAGTTCTCGACGCCGAGATCGACAGGATCCTTTCGCTGGGAATCGAGGCGAAGACGAACACCCTGGTAGGAAAGGACGTTTCCGTGGACGCCCTGTCCGAATACTCCGCCTTCTTTCTCGGCGTCGGACTGCAGAAGAGCAGGTCTCTCGGTATCGACGGCGAAGACGCCGAGGGCGTCATGCCCGGGCTCGAGTTCCTCGCGGCCGTGAACGAGGGGAGGAAAGTACGACTGGGCGGCAGAGTGGCGGTGATCGGAGGCGGCAACACGGCGATGGACGTGGCGCGGAGCGCCCTCAGGATGGGGGCCGAGGTGACGGTCATATACAGGCGGACCGAGAAGGAGATGCCGGCCATCGTGGACGAGGTGAGGGAAGCGAAGGAAGAAGGAGTGAAGTTCCGTTTCCTGGCGACACCGGTCGAGGTTCTCACCGAGGGCGGGCGCATGAGAGGAATCAAGTGCCAGGAAATGGAGCTGGGCGAACCCGACGAAAGCGGCAGGCGCCGTCCTGTGCCGAAGGAGGGCGCGTTCTTCACGTTCGAGGCGGACAACATGCTGGTGGCGGCGGGAGAGGTGCCGGACACGGAGGTCTTCTCGCCGCTCGTGGAGATAAAGAACGGTTTGGTGGTGGCCGACGAGTACGGGCGGACCTCCAACGAGAAGGTGTTCGCGGGAGGCGACATCGTGACGGGCGCGGCGACCGTCGTGGATGCGGTCGCCAGGGGGAGGAGCGCCGCCGAGCTGATCCATGCAGAGCTCTCGGGAGGAGAATTCGAGCCGGCGACGCACAAGAAAGTGGTGGCCATAGCGGATCTCAATACGGCCTATTTCCACCACCAGAGCCGCACCCGGATGCGGCACATAGACAAGAGCGAGCTCAAGGGATCATTCGACGAAGTGAACCTCGGTTTCACGCACGAAGAACTCTCGAAGGAACTCGAAAGATGTTTCAGTTGCGGCGTCTGCAACGGGTGCGACAACTGCTGGGTGTTCTGCCCCGACGTTGCCGTAAGCCGCCGGGACGGGGTCTACACTATCAACTACGATTACTGCAAGGGATGTCTCATTTGCGTTCAGGAATGCCCGCGCTCGTCCCTTTCCACGGAAGAGGAAGGCAAATGAAGAAGGTTCTCGAAGGCAACCACGCGATATCCTACGGCGCCAAGGCGAGCAACGTCCAGGTGATAGCCGCCTATCCCATAACGCCGCAGACCCAGATAGTCGAGAAGCTCTCCGAGATGTGCGCGAGCGGCGAGCTCGACGCGAAGTTCATAAAAGTCGAGTCGGAGCACTCCGCCATGGCGGCGGTCGTCGGAGCCAGTGCAGCCGGGGCGAGGGCTTTCACGGCCACGTCTTCGCAAGGTCTGCTGTTGATGCACGAAGTGCTTCATTGGGCGGTGGGAGCAAGGCTTCCCGTGGTCCTCGCCAACGTGAACCGCGCCGTCGGTCCGCCGTGGAACATATGGACGGATCAGAACGACTCGCTCTCGCAGCGTGATACGGGACTTCTCCAGTTCTATTGCGAAAGCAACCAGGAGGTTTTCGATACCGTGCTCCAGGCTTTCAGAGTGAGTGAGCAGGTGATGCTGCCGTCGATGCTCGTTCTGGACGCCTTCTTCCTCTCGCACACGAGCGAGATCGTGGACGTCTTCGATGGAGACGAGGGCGCGAAGTATCTTCCGCCCTACAAGCCCGAGCGTTATCTCACTCCCGAGGATCCACATGCGTTCGGCAATCTCACCGGACCGGACAACTACTACGAATTGAGATACAAGATATACCAGGATACGATGAGGGCCCTGAAAGTGGCCAAAGAGGCCGACGAGGAATTCGGAAAGATGTTCGGGCGTTCCTACGGTCTTGTCGAAAGGTATCCGGACGAGCAAGCGGATCTCGTGCTGGTCACCTCGGGCACGATAACGAGTACGGCCAGGCACGTGGTGAACGAACTTCGAAGCCGGGGTGAAAACATAGGGCTCCTGAAAATGCGGCTGTTCCGCCCGTTTCCGACGCGCGAAGTGAGGGAAGCCCTGGCCGAGGCCAAGAAAGTCGTGGTCATAGACCGGAACATGGGTTTCAGCATCGGGGGAATATTCGCCCAGGAGATAAAGGCGGCCCTCTGGAACTCCCGGCGCAGGGTGCCGGTATTCAGTTTCATCGCGGGCATCGGGGGAAGAGACGTGACCCCCGATACGATAAGAGCCATAATCGACCGCGCCCGTCGCCTCGAATTCCCCGAAGAAGAGGTCTACTGGATGGGAGTCAAGGATGAGCGACTCTATAGTACCCGAACATGAAATGATGACTTCAGGGCACCTGGCTTGCCAGGGTTGCGGAGCGACCCAGGCGATGCGCTACGCCTTGAAAGCCCTCGGACCCAAGACGGTGGTCGTGATGCCGGCGTGCTGTTGGTCGGTGATAGACGGCCCGTTTCCGCATTCATCGCTCAAGGTCCCCATATTCCACACCGCGTTCGAGACGGCGGGCAGCGCCGCCAGCGGCGTCAAGGCGGGCTTGGAAATGCGGGGCGACAAGGAGACGACGGTCCTCGCCTGGGCGGGAGACGGCGGCACGTTCGATATCGGCATCCAGGCTCTGAGCGGGGCCGCGGAAAGGAACGAGGACATAATCTACGCCTGCTACGACAACGAGGCGTACATGAACACCGGTATCCAGCGTTCCAGCGCCACGCCTTACGGGGCCTGGACGACGACGACTCCGTATCCTCATCTCAAGGAAAGGCCCAAGAAGCGCCTGCTGGAGATAATCGCCGCTCACGCGATCCCTTATATCGCCACCGCCTCGGTCGCCTACCCCGACGATCTGATCGCCAAGTTCCGCAAGGCGAAAGAGATCAAGGGCACGAGGTTCATTCACATCTTCTCGCCCTGCCCGACGGGGTGGAAGAGTCCTCCCGAGATGTCGATAAGACTCGCCAGGCTCGCCGTCGAGACCCGGTTGTTCCCCTTACTCGAGATCGAGAACGGAGTCACGTACAAGATCCGCAAGGATTTCGACGTGAAGCCGATCAAGGAATACCTGTCCCTGCAGGGAAGATTCGCTCATCTGAAGGATGAAGACTTCGCGAAGATCCAGGAGGGAATCGACGCGTTCTGGAACCATCTCCTCTCCCGCGAGAAGAGCGGCGAGACGCTTCCCGGCATGATGTCCTGAATGCTTGTTCCCGGGAATCCCCCCTCCGACCTGTTCAACGGGTCGAGACGACGCGCTCGAAGAGCCGTGCCACCGCTTCCATGTTCCGGTACCAATCAGCCTTTTCTCTTATGAGCTTCAGGTTCGCCGCCGTGGCTCCGGTGCGCAGATCATGGTCGTGAAACGCCTGCACGACGGACTCGGCCAGCGCTCCGTCGTCCCGCGGCGGGAAGAGCAAGCCGTTTTCGCCGTCCCTGATCCATTCGCGGTTGGCGGGGATGTCGCTCACCACGGGAAAGACCCCGCAGGCCATCGCCTCGAGGAGCGAAACCGATGTCGTATCGGACAGGGAAGCGGACACGTAGATGTGATGCTTCCGAAGAAGCGAGGGCATGCGGTCGTGTTCGACGGCCGAGACGAAATCCACGTTGCCGAGCCCCAGGGACTCCACCATGCGCTCGAGTGCGGTCTTTCGCGAACCATCCCCGGCGATGGTCAACACGGCTCGCGGCAGCTCCCGCTCTATGCGGGCGAACGCTCTTACTATCGTTTCGACGTTGTAGACTTCCTCCAGTTTGCGGTTGCTGAGGATCATGGGTCCCGGAGCCGCCGGACGGTCGCCTTCTTCCGGCTTGAATACATCGGTGTCGACGCCGTAGGGAACGGTCAGCACCGCATCCGGCCGGCAGCCAAGCTCGAGCAACCGGTCGGTCATAACGAACGCGTCCGATACGACGGAGGCACAGCGTTTCAGAACGAACCGGGTTCTCCACATGTGGAACGGGCTCTTGGCGGGAAGGATCATGATGTCGCTTCCCCAAGCGGTGAGGATCCATGGTTTCCACCCAGTCATCGCGGCGATCATGCCGTAGTTCGGGAGGAAGTGGGCGTTGATGAGGTCCGGTTTGAAGCGGTCGATCAGGCGCTTGGCGAACGGTACGGCGAGGGGATAACGTATGCAATCGGGAAGCGACGGCGGAACGCGTGGGATCTCCAGGTCGCCGGGAAAACTCCGCACCGGTTCGAGGCTCATGCTGAGCACTTCGAATCCGTCGTCCTTGAAGAAGCTTGCCCACTTGCGGAGATGAACCTGGCGGGCGTCTCCCATGAGGAGAAGCCTGCGCGGAGCCTTGATTCGTTCGGGAGAGGCGGTCATCGAAAGGCAAGTGTAGCGGCCGCAAAGTACGGTGTCAAACAAAGCTTGGGTTGACACTGCATCCGCTCGGGGATAGTCTCAAGAACAGGAGAAGGGAAAGGATGGTGATCATGAAGAAGTCAGCGGCAATGGTTCTTGTTCTCGTCGTTGCATCGATCTTTCCGGCGTGTCAGAAAAAGCATCCGGTCAAGGTGCGCGTGTCGCCCGAAATGAAAAAGGGAGAAGTCGCTTCCATAGCGATCTTTCCTTTCACGAGCGCCGTGGGCCAGAGTGACGATCCGGACAACCGTGCCCCAAGGGTGTTCGAGAAGTTTTTCTTCGAGGATCTGAGTGCACGGACCGACTACAAGTTCATAACGCCGAGAACGGTGTCCTACGCGGCGGAGCGAGAGGGCGTCACCAAACGGCAGGAGGAATTCCTCAGGAAATGGCCGACCTCGCAGGAGCCGGACATGGAGTTTCTCAAATCCATATCCGGAGTGCTGAAATGTGATGCTTTCCTCATCGGCACGATCGATCTCTGGCAGAAGGATGAGGCTGACTACCAAGAGAACGCGGCGGGAGCGACGTACGTGGGGGCAACCATCACCGTGATCGATGCGGCCACGGGCAAGACACTTTTCCAAGCGAGCGACGAGGATTACCTGGAGAGCATAGGGACGGAGACGGGCGACAGGAGACTGGTCGTCGGCAAGTCCGGCAACGTGTACAAGGATTTCGGGGAGAGGATGTACAAGGCTCCTCCTTTCGAAGACGTCGTCGTCAAGGTGGCCAAGGCTCTCGCATCAAGTCTCCCCCCGCGGTGAACCACTGATGCACGACGACCGTTATTGGATGCGCCTGGCTCTCGGCGAAGCAAGCGCGGCCTTCGATAAGGGTGAGGTGCCGGTCGGGTGCCTGGTCGTTCACGACGACGAGGTGATCGCCAAGGCGCACAACCGCGTGGAAGAATCCGGTGATCCCCTCGCCCACGCGGAGATCATCGCCCTCGGCGAGGCGGCGAAATCGCGGGGAAGGGAACTTCTAGCCGATTGCGTCGTCTACGTCACTATCGAGCCGTGCGTTATGTGCATTGGGGCGATGAGCATAGCCCGCATTCCCAAGCTCGTCTACGGAGCCGGCGAACCTCGAACCGGCGCATGCGGCGGCCGGCTCGGCCTTGCCTTCGATGCCGCGTTCGAGCCGCGAATAGCGATCATCGGCGGAGTGGAAAGGGAGGAGTGCGCCCGCCTGATGAAGCTCTTTTTCAAGGGGAAGAGGTGAGTTAACGGCTTTTTTCACTTGAAATAGAACGCATCATACCTTTTTATAGTCGCTGCGGAGAGATGCGAGAGCTGGCTGAATCGGCACGATTGGAAATCGTGTGAGCGCGCAAGCGTTCCGAGGGTTCGAATCCCTCTCTCTCCGCCATTTCCTTGCATTGCTGCTGATCCCACGCTGCGAATCATCGCGCTATCCCGTTTTGCTGCACCTTGTTCCTCGAACGCCCGCCATGGCCCCGCCGGAAGCCGAAACTGCAAGTAATGACAAGCCTTTTCAAGCGTTTGAGCTTGACCGTTACAGAAAAATATGATAAAATCATCTTTGCTCCAGTACAGGCTCAAGATAAATCGTCCCGGCCGTCCTCCAAGCGAGGCACGGTTTCTCGAGCTAAGGGTGAGACCTCTTGCCGCATCGAGGGTAAAAGGGTTCACGTCGGAGGTGTTCCGCCTATGAAGTACTTCTCGCTGTTTTTATCTTTCCTGTTTCTTCTTTTTCTCCTTCCTCCACCGTCTGCCGCCGGCACCGTTCTCATGAACAATTTCGGTTACATGTATGAAACGGGCGGCTTTCCTTCCAGCGCCGTCGGGGATGCGCTCGAGGGAGTGGGCGTGGTGACCGCGGTCAGTCCGCCCATAAACTGTGATCTCAACCTCTACGAGCTTACGTGGAGCATACGGGATCTGCTTTCCCAGGGAGAATTCAGTCCCGACGGGGGAAGAACGATCATCGTCAGTTATTCGGGCGGAACGATCCACATCAATAGCGATCCACTCAAGAATCACGATTTCGGGATCAACCCCCCGAATGCAACCGCACCAGTGACGTTCGAGGACGGAGATCAGTTCCTCGTCGGTTCGTTCACGCAGTTCGTGATGTTCTATGATACCCAGTTCCAGGTGGGATCTTTCCAGGGTTTGGTCGACTTCACCACAGGGACCAACCTTGCGGACCTGGGAAACCCAAATGGAATGATTTTCGCGGGCACGATCGGACCGGGACTCGACCCCAACATTCCCCAGGGATATTCATTGGAGGTGGTCGGCAGGATAATCGCTCCCTCATTCTGCACTGTCAAAGGCAACGTGAGTTACGTATACAATCCCGATCAGTGTGAGAAATGCAAGGGAATCACGAGACTGGTTCTGACTTACAACGGCACTGAAGATCCGGCCAACGCCGGCGTCAGCTGCGGAGCTCAAGTGGAGGTTTCGGGCAACGACCTGATAATAACTCCGGATACCACCGTCGCCTGCAGTGACGAGCATGAGCACCACGAGCATTACAAACTGCCCAAAGAGACGACGATAAGCGTGGGGGCGGATCAGGTCACCATCCACACGTCGTGTTCGAGGCCCATAGATCCCGGAAACGTGATCGACGATTTCACGGTCTCCGCCGTGGACAAGATCGTGGTTCCGTGTGAAGAGGACGAAGAGGAAAAATGCGAAGGCATAACCCGCCTCGTACTCCTTTACAACGGTTTCAACGATCCAACGGCGGTGAGCGTTTCGGACGGGGCATATGCAACGGTATCCGGCGATACGTTGACTCTTCTTCCCACCGGGACCAAGTTCAAGGCCAACACGGAGATCATCGTAGGCGACGATTCCGCGATAATCCATACTTCCTGTTCTCAGCCCCTCGAGCCCGGATTCATTTACGGTGAGTTCGAGGTGCTGGCCGTCGACAAGATTCTTCCGCAGAGCTTGACGGCCGGGGGATCCGCCACCAGCGGGCCCGTCGTGGGTGCGACGGTGGACCTGATAGACGGCGAAGGCAACATATTCACCACTCTCACGGACGTGAACGGTGACTACGTCTTCTTCGACGTCGCAACGGAAACGGTGATGGTCAACGTCGTCGTCCCTCTTGGCTACGTGGCTGTCACTCCTACGGACACCACGCTGGTGTGCGCCGCTGGAGACGTCGCCGTCGCGGATTTCGTCTTCGAGCGCAAGGCGACGCAGGACAAGCCCCGTTCGGTGGGTTTCTGGAAACACCAGGTGAACGATGCGCTGAAGGGCAAGCACAAGGGTGTAAAGGTACCCGCCGATCAGTTGCTGGCTTTCTTCGATCAGTTGCACCAGAGGTTCGACAAGTATTTCGGCATTTTCATGCCTGTGCAAACCTTGCAGGACTTCAAGGAGGTACTCTCGCCCAAGAAGAAGGCGACGCACTACGACAAGGCGAGGAGCCAGTTCGCCGCTCTTCTCTTGAACGTGGTTTCCAACCGGCTCAGCACCTGGCAGTTCGTAAGCAAGGATGAAGCCACGGTGAGCCAGGCGATCACGTACATTTCCGATCTTCTCACGGACGCCGATCCTTCAAACGACGAACTAGCCAAGGATATCGCCGAGCGGATAAACAAGGGCGAGAAGGTGGGTGCCGGTGTCATCCCGCTGAGCATCACCCAGATCGCCTACGTACCTCCGCCGGATGATAATCTCTACGAGTCGAAGGATGTACCGCTGGTGAGCAGGGTAGGCAACTATCCCAATCCGTTCAATCCCCAGACGACGATCTCCTACGAACTGGGCGCGAGCGCACCCGTCGAGCTCGCCGTTTACGACATAAGGGGACGCAAAGTCCGCTCTCTCGTTCGCGGCGAGGTCCAGGCGGGATACCAGAGCGTGACGTGGAACGGTACCGACGATTCCGGTAGAACGGTCGCCTCCGGCGTATACTTCTACCGTTTGAGAGTCGGCGACAAGATCGTAACGAGACGGATGGTTCTCGTACGATAGATGGATGTACCCGTCGTGCGGCGGTCGGTTGTAGAGATGATCGCCGCACGGCGACGGAGTAGGAGCAGTGTGAACGGAACCTGCGAGACGATTACATGAACCGCGAGGGAGGCACTCAATGAAAAGACTGCTTGTGGCTCTCGCCTTTGTTTGCTTGCTGTCGCCGGGGATGTCCGCAGCCGTTGAACAAATGGTGATAAACGGATTCACGTATTTCACCCCGCCTGAAGGGGTGGGCACTCAGGCGACGCTGGTCGCACAGTTGGATCCGCCCTATGGGTTCGACTATCCCATGACTGTCGATTTCAGCACCAACGAATACACTTTTTACTTCCAGTCGACCATCCAGTCGATATCCGTCGGCCCCGTGACTACGACGATATCTTATGCGGATGCGTCGTTTGCGATCTATGAGGATCCGTCCAAGAACGGCGACTACGGCGTCAACCCCCCGAACGGGACTTCGCCGTCGACATTCCAGGACGGCACGCCGATCTTGACCGGCACCTTGTCGAACGTGACCCGCATAGATTACAACTTGGGATTTCCCGAGCCCACCATCGTGGCCGATTGCACTTTCACCGGTGGAACCAAGCTCTCCGAACTGATCCAGGGCAACAACTGGACGCTGCACGGTGGAATCTCATCGAACCCGCTCGCGGGCATTCCCACGGGATACCAGCAGAGCTGGTCGTTGAAGATAGTCTTCTCGGGTCCACTGCCCGTGGAGGAATATACTTGGGGCGGTATAAAGGCTCTCTATGGGGGGAAGTAGCAGGAGGAGGAAGGACGGTCCTGTGATACCCCGCCTCGCTTGAGGCGGGGTATTTTTTTGCACATGGCGTGCCGGGAATGTTTTCCCAAGAGCTTGCGCTTTTGCCTTCCATGAGTTAGAATTCCCGCGGAGAGATGCCAGAGCGGTTTAATGGGGCGGTCTCGAAAACCGTTGAGCGCGCTCAAGCGCTCCGAGGGTTCGAATCCCTCTCTCTCCGAAGACAATCGGGTGGGGATGTAGCTCAGCTGGGAGAGCACCTCGTTCGCAACGAGGGGGTCGGCGGTTCGAATCCGCTCATCTCCACCATTGATCATAGATGAGAGATCGTGCTAGGCGGGGAGGTAGCGGTGCCCTGTACCCGCAATCCGCTATAGCGGGGCTAAATCCCTGCCCTAGGACGCCAGGTGTCACTGACTTCGATGGCGGAAGTGGCGTCGATGGCCAGGTCCCGTGCAATGGTCGTCCATGAACCCCGTCAGGACCGGAAGGTAGCAGCGGTAAGTGGAGCCGGTCATGTGATGCGGGGAAACCTGGCCGGAGCTAACCCGGTATCGAAGGGTGGTTCCTGCGTTCGAAGGCAGGTGCACGATCTCATCCGGTCGCCTTTTCATCCGGCCGGTGCGAACGCGTGGATCGAAGGAACCGGAAACCTCGAGCGGCCCTGGAGATGAGATGAGCTTCGAAGTCCTTGCCCGCAAATGGCGCCCGCAGACTTTCGATGAAGTCGTCGGCCAGGAGCACATAACCTATACACTCAAGAAGTCCGTCCAATCGGGAAGGATCGTGCACGCCTACCTCTTCTCGGGACCCCGGGGATGCGGAAAGACCAGCACCGCCCGAATCATGGCCAAGGTCATCAACTGCACGGATCTCAAGGACGGCAATCCGTGCAATGCATGCCCGTCGTGTCTCGGCGTGATCGAGGGCAAGAACCTCGACGTGATGGAGATCGACGGAGCCACCCATACCGGCGTGGCCGAAGTGAGGGACCTTCAGGAGAGCATCGGGTACACCCCCAGCCAGTATCGCAACAAGGTGTACATAATAGACGAAGTCCACATGCTCTCCACGAACGCCTTCAACGCCCTGCTCAAGACTCTGGAGGAACCGCCCAGGCACGTCTATTTCATATTCGCGACGACCGCGCCTCACAAGATCCCTGAGACCATAAAGTCGCGCTGCCAGCGGCACAATTTCAAGCGATTGGAGATAAAAGAGATAGCCAGGCAGCTGCAGAAGATATGCGAGGCGGAGGGAGTAAAGTACGAAGAGGAAGCGCTCCGCCTGCTCGCGCGCAAGGCCGAGGGGAGCATGCGCGACGGGGAAAGCCTCCTCGATCAATGCATCACTGCCTCCTCGGGCGACGTGGGGACGGCGGCGGTTCGCAGCATCCTGGGGTTTCTCGACCAGGAGCTGGTTTTCTCCTTTCTCGAACTCCTCGCCGGGCGGGACCCGACGGAGGTCTTGAGGAAACTCGACGCGGTGGTCGACGAAGGAGTGGACCTGCAGGAACTCTCGTACGCTCTTCTCGAAGGGTTCCGGGACCTCATGATCCTGGCCGCGCCGGGGGATCTCGAATCCATACTTCTTCGTTCACAGGACGAGGTGGAGAGGTTGAGAGGGCTGCTCGAGCATTTCGAGCTTCCCGATCTCGTGACCATCGTGGAACGTCTCTGTACTCTGGGGCCGCGCTTGAAGTCGGCCTCGGATCCCAGGATTCTCCTCGAAGCCACGCTCGTGGACCTCGCTCTTCTCGACCGGCAGACGGACATACGGACTTTGATAAAAAAGATCGAGGACATGGGAGGAGGGGCTCCCTCGGGAAGGGGGGGCGCCCGTCGAATCGGAAGGGCGGGCGGCGGGGAGGAAGCTGCGGGAGCGGGCAGCGCCAAAGTGGCCAGAGACATGGGAACCGCTTTTTTCTATCATCCGGGAGGCGGGACCCGGCCCGCCGAAGCATCGAGCCGTCCGGTCGATCCGTATCCGACGTCGGGCGGAGGCGCCGGAAAGGAAGAAGCTCCGGCGACGGAGCAGGATGGATTCAGGGCGGAATGGGACAGGTTCATAACGGCCGTGCGGCAGAAGAAGGTGGCTCTCGGAGTGTGTCTCATCTCCGGCAAGCTCGTCCGGTTCGATGACGGGAAGGTCTATCTCCGCTACGACAAGAGATCCAATCCGCAAAGAGAAGAAGTGGAGAATGCCGCGAACATGAAGTTTCTGGGAAACATGATGGAGAAACATCTGGGCCGCCGGCTGGAGATAATCTGTCTCGGCGAGGATGAGGAGATACCTCCGGCGAAGGACGAAGAAAAGAGTGGCCCGCGCGCCGGGAAGAAGATCGAGGACCTCCCCTTGACTCGAAAGATTCTGCGTGATTTCGACGGCGAGATTATACACTACTGAAGCGGCAAGGAGGAAACTCGATGCAGAACTTCGGAAAGATGATGAAACAAGCTCAGGAACTCCAGGCCAAGATGACGAAACTGCAGGAGGAACTGGCCAAGCAGGAACTGGAAGTCTCGAGCGGCGGCGGGATGGTCACTGTCAGGATCAACGGGCAGCAGGAGGTTCTGGGAATAAAGATAGATCCCGAGGTGTTCGCCGAAGGCGATCGGGAGATGCTGGAAGACCTCATCACGGCGGCCCTCAACGAGGCGAGGCGGAAGTCTCTCGAACTGGCCAAGGAGCAGATGAAGTCCCTCACCGGGGGAATCTCCATCCCGGGACTCTTCTAGCCGCACATGCAGGCATCTTCTGCCTATCTCTTTGCCATATAACGAATTGACTAGACAGTGCCCCGCCCGGCCAAGCAAGGATCCCAGCATCGGGAAAGGAGTATCGGATGGAGTTCGGTTCCGAAACCCTGGCGGATCTCGTTAGAATGTTCGCCAGGATGCCAGGCATAGGCGCCAAGACGGCGCGCAGGCTGGTTCTCCACCTGCTGCGCAGCCCTCAGGAGGAGGTGGAACGCTTCGGCGATCTCGTCGCCAAGCTCAAGGCCCGCGTCCACTTCTGTTCGGAGTGCGGCAGTATCACAGAGGAAGAGAAATGTGCAATTTGCATGTCGCCATCTCGCAATCGCGACATCATTTGCGTAGTGGAGGAGCCGCAGGACGTGTTCATGATCGAGAAAGGCGGAAGCTACCGGGGGCTGTATCACGTGCTGCACGGAGTCCTTTCTCCCATGGACGGCATGGGCCCGGACGAGATCAACTTGAAGGGCCTGGAACGCAGAGTTCGGGTGGGCGGCGTAAAAGAAGTGATCATAGCCACTAACCCGACCGTTGAGGGGGATACCACCGCTCTGTACATAGCAAAAATGCTCGAACCGCTCGGCTGTACTGTCACGAGACTTGCTAGGGGGTTACCGATGGGTGTTTCCATCGAATTCGCCGATGACATGACACTGGCAAGGGCTCTCGAAAAAAGAGAAAAGATCTAGAAATCAATCGACTTACGAGCACGAGCCGAGCAAGCGATGATACAGACCGACTGGAAGATATACGAGGAAGACTACTGGGCCATAAACAGCGTCCTCAAAGAACTGCTAAAGAACTCCAATTCCGAGAGTGTTCTTCTCATAGACAAGACCGGGCAGCTCATCGCCAGTGTCGGACTCGAGCCGCAGTTCGACCTCATGAGCTTCGCGTCCCTGTGCGCGGCCGATTTCGAAGCCAACAGCCAGCTGGCGCAGCTCATCGGCGAGAAGGATTTCTCCACCCTGTATCACCAGGGTTCCGACGAGAGCATGTACCTGGCGAAGGTCGAGTCGAGGATAATCCTCGTCGTCCTCTTCAACAAGCGCACCACCCTGGGGCTTGTGAGACTCCGTGTGAAGAAGGCGGTGGAGGGACTGTCCACGATTCTCAAGGGGCTCATTGACAAACTCCAGTACGAAAACGAGGAGATGAAGGAATTCGACAGCGAATTCACCGAGGAGTTGAACAAGGAGATCGATTCGCTGTTCAAGGATTGAAGAAGGATGTACTGATGTCGCTGATCAACTATTCGTCCCGGGAAATAAACTGCAAGATCGTCTACTACGGACCCGGCCTCTGCGGGAAGACGACGAACATCCAGTACGTCTACGACAAGGTCGCCCCGGAGACCAAGGGAAAGCTCATCACTCTGGCGACCGAGATGGATCGGACGCTCTTCTTCGATTTTCTCCCGCTGGAGCTGGGCACCGTCAAGGGCTTCAAGACCCGTTTCCATCTCTACACTGTTCCCGGCCAGGTCTATTACGACGCAAGCCGGAAACTGATACTCCGGGGAGTGGACGGCATCGTCTACGTGGCCGATTCGCAGACTTCACGCTATGATGCGAACATCGAAAGCATCTACAACCTTCACGAGAACCTCGAAGCATACAAACTCAATCTCGAGGACATCCCCTTCGTGCTCCAGTACAACAAGCGCGACATGCCGGACATAATAAGCGTCGAAGACCTGGAGCAGGAGCTCAACCCGGAAGGCTATCCCAGTTTCACGGCGATCGCCATCAAGGGGGTCGGGGTGTTCGACACCTTGAAGTGCGTCGCCAAGCTCGTGCTCAAGAAACTCTCGGAAACTTGATCCCCCCGCTCTCCAGATGCCTTGATATGGCCTGGACCTTGTAGTATCATCTCGCAGAGAATTTGATACCAAAGCAATCTTCAGCTGGTGCAACCATGTGAAAGGCGGAGCGATTGAGACACTTCGTGACCCTGATCGGCAGCTTCGGTTTTTCCGGTTTCTTCCCGGTCGCGCCTGCGACCTTCGCGAGCTTGGTGTTCCTCCTGATCTTTCTGTTCCTGCCGGGTGGAAAGGCGCTCGCCGGAGGGTACGTCCTCATGGCGACGCTCGTCGTATCCGTACCCGTTTCGACGTACATGGAGAAACTCTACGGGCATGATGCCGGTTGCATAGTGATAGACGAGATCGTGGGAATGCAGGTCATTCTCGCCGGTGCGGTGACGGGTGTGGGCGGGGCCGTGGCGGCCTTCTTCCTTTTCCGTTTGTTCGACGTCGTCAAGCCTTTTCCCGCCGGCGCCTCCCAGAAGCTGCCGGGGGGACTGGGCGTCGTGGCGGACGACGTCTTCGCCGCGATCTACACCCGCCTCGCCTTGGTCCTGATCACCCTCGCCCTGCCTTCGGTGGGAAGCTTCGGTCTTTGAGACTCGTCGGCCATGGATTCATTCAAGAAAGCAGAGATAATCCTCGTCGGGGACGAGTTGCTCAAGGGGGAGCGGAACGATACCCATCTACCCTACCTGGGCGCGCGTCTCGCCCGGATCGGCGTCGTGGTGAGCCGCTGCATCGTGGCCCGTGACGCGGTGGATGAGATCGCCACGCTCGTCAAGGAAGGCACCGTTCGGGCGGACGTATTGATAGTTTGCGGCGGCCTGGGTCCGACCGGAGACGACGTGACCCGCGAGGGAGTCGCCCGCGGCCTGGGACTCCCGCTGGAGATGGATCGAGGCGCGGCGGCGGAGATCGAGGAGTTCTTCCGCGAGAGGGGCTACGAGCCCAGGGAGTCGGACCTGGGCCAAGCGCTCTTCCCCCGCGGAGCAGAGAAGATTCCGAACGCGCACGGAACGGCCCCGGGTTTCCATGTCGACCGGGGAGAAGTCCATGTGTTCGTCCTGCCCGGCCCCCCGCACGAGATGCGTCCCATGGTCGAGGACTTCGTGCTGCCCAAGCTGAAAAGCGCCTTCACGGCCAAGGAAGTTTTCACGGCGTCCTTCAGGACGACGGGAATCGCCGAAACGGTTCTCGCGGCGAAGATCGCACCGATCCTCTCGAAGCACCCGTATTTCCGCTTCTCCTCGCTGCCTTCCCTGGGTGGAGTGGACATCGTGGCCACCGAGAATCCATCCGGGAGCGCCGGAGTCGACCTGGCGGCGCGCGCCGAGGACCTCGCCTCGGAGTTGAAGCGGGTGATCGGAAGCAAGTTCTACGGACGGGAGGGAAGCACGCTCGAGGGAGTCGTCGGGGCGAAGCTCGCCTCCCTCGGCGCGACGCTCTCCATCGCCGAATCCCTCACCGGCGGATGGCTCGGCAAGCGCATCACCGACGTTCCGGGGAGCAGTGCGTATTTTCTCGCCGACGTGGTCGCCTACAGCAACGAGGCCAAGGTGAAATTCCTCGGAGTCAAGCAAAGCTCGCTCGCGAAGCACGGCGCGGTGAGCGAGCAGGTGTTGACGGAGATGGCCGAGGGAGTCCGGCTCAAGACCGGCTCCACCCACGGCCTGGCCACGACCGGTATCGCCGGCCCTTCCGGCGGAAGCGAGGAGAAGCCGGTGGGCCTGTGCTACTACGGCGTATCGCGGGACGGGGGAGTGGAAGTGAGGAGAAAGGTCTTTCAAGGAGACAGGAACGAGGTCAGGGAAAGGGTGATCCATGCATCCCTGCTCCTGCTCCTGGAGCTTCTCGAAGCGGATGCGGGCCGAGAGGGGGGCTCGAGCGAAGGATGAGGCTTTTCATCGCGATAAATCTCACGGAGGAAGTGAGGAGAATAATGGCCCGCGCGATAGGGGAGATACCCATCCCGGATCCCCCCTGGAGATGGGTGGCGGAGGAGAATTTCCATCTCACTCTCAAGTTCATAGGCGAGTCGGACCCCAAGCGAGTGGAGGGGATCGCGGCGGCCGTCGAGAAGGTCTGCCGCAGGGAAGAGCGGTTTGTTCTCACGTTCGGGAGTTTCGGCGCCTTTCCCGGCTTCGGGAGACCCAGGGTTTTGTTCTACCGGGCGGAGAAGGGAGCGGAGCAAGCGAGCCGGCTCGCGCGCGGGATCGATGAGATCCTGGCCGCGGACCTGGGGATCGAGAGGGAGAGGAAGAAGTTCAAGGCGCACGTGACGGTGGCGAGGGTCAAGCGGCCCCTGGAAAAGGCTCTCACGGAAAGGCTCGCGACGGTCCCACCCCTCGAAGGAGCCTCGCAGGTCGTCCGCTCCGTAGCTCTCGTCTGCAGTGAGCTCACCCGCGCGGGGGCGCATTATACTCCACTTAAAGAGATTGCACTGGCCCGCACCACGTGCTAATATTTCGACGTTTGTTGAACATGCCTTCTCCCCTGTAAGGCCGGGCAGGGGTGACGGGAAAGAAGGGTGGATGAGAGGACCGGCCTGAGAACCCACAACGAAAGGGGAAGGGAATGAAGGAGAAGACGACGGACCAGAACAAGGAAAAAGCGCTCGATCTGGCCCTGGCTCAAATCGAGAAGCAGTTCGGTCAGGGATCCATAATGCGCCTCGGCGAGAACCACCCTATCGTTCCCGTCGAAGTGATCCCGACGGGCAGCTTGAGCCTGGACTCCGCCCTGGGTGTCGGCGGTGTCCCGCGGGGGCGCATAATCGAGGTCTACGGCCCCGAGGGATCGGGCAAGACTACGCTCACTTCGAGCATAATCGCGAACGCCCAGAAGCTGGGCGGGATGGCCGCTTTCATAGACGCCGAGCATGCATTCGACGTCGCCTACGCGAAGAGGATCGGCGTCGACGTGGACAACATTCTCGTCTCCCAGCCCGACACGGGCGAGCAAGCCCTGGAGATCGCTGAGGTGCTGGTCAGGAGCGGGGCCCTCGACATCGTCGTGATCGATTCCGTGGCCGCCCTGGTTCCCGCCGCGGAGTTGAGCGGAGAGATGGGGGACACGCACGTAGGCCTTCAGGCGCGACTCATGTCGCAAGCCCTTCGCAAGCTCACCGGTATCGTCTCCAAGACCAAGACCTGCCTCGTCTTCACAAACCAGATAAGGATGAAGATCGGCGTTCTCTTCGGCAACCCGGAGACGACATCGGGAGGCAACGCACTCAAGTTCTATGCTTCCATCCGGCTCGACATCCGCAGGATAGGCGCGATCAAGGAGGGCGACGCCGTATCAGGCAACCGCACGAAAGTGAAAGTCGTGAAGAACAAGGTGGCGCCGCCTTTCAGGACGGCGGAGTTCGATATACTCTACGGCGAAGGTATTAGCTTCGAGGGTGACGTCATCGACCTCGGCGTCAAGCTCGATATAGTCCGCAAGAGCGGCACTTGGTACTCCTACGGGAGCGAACGACTCGGCCAGGGCAAGGAGAGCTCCCGCATGTTTCTCAAGAACAATCCGGCGCTCAGAGACGAGATCGCCGACAAGATACGTGAGAAACTGGCCATGCAGCCGGCCGCCAAGACCGAGCCCTCAGCGGGCAAGGAAAAAACGACTCAACGTCCCAAGCCGCCCGCCGGAGGATCGGCCGATATCAAAGGCCGCGTCGCCGGAGCCCGGATGGAAAAGAAGTAGATGGCCGAAACTGTAGTCGAGTGTAAACCGCGCCCCCGGAACAGGGTTTTGGTCAAATTGTCCGGGGGGCGGTTTTTTACCATACCCGATTCCGAAGCGGGCGACTTCGCGTCGGGACGGGTTCTTTCCGATGAAGACATCGCCAGGCTGTCCCGGATCGACCAGTACCTGCGGGGCAAGGACAGGGCTCTTCGTGCTCTTGCACTCCGACCACGATCGAAGAAAGAGATAAGCGATCTGCTGGACAGGCTCGACTTGGAACGGGCCGTCTCCGAGGGGATAATCTCGGAGCTCACTGAAGCCGGTTTCATAGACGATCGGCGTTTCGCCCGGGATTTCGTGAGAGCCAAGGCGGAGCTCAAGGGATGGGGGCCGCACCGGCTCGACTTCAGGCTGCGCGAGCTCGGGATCGCCAGGCGCATAATCGAAGAGGTGCTCGCCGAGAGATTCACGAGGGAGACGCAGCAAGAGATGGCATGGGCTCTCGCACGGAAGAAGCTCGGTTCCTCGCCCCCCGACGAGCGCGCGGTGAAAAGAGTGAGCGACATGCTCAAGAGAAGGGGATTCGACTTCGAGGTGATCAACGGCGTGGTCTTCGAACTGCTGCGCGAATGCAGATCGCGGGGGGAAGAAGAGGATTGAATTTGTCTCGAAGAACCTTTGAAGGTAGAATCGCGTGATGATGAGTAACGGATCCAAAGAATCCACCACGGGAAGGCGGGGCAAAAAGAGTTCTCCCGAAATGGGGAAGTACGGCTCCGAGTATCTGCGCAGGAGCTTCCTCGACTTTTTCGCCGCCAAGGGACACAAGATGGTGGAGTCCTCGCCCCTCGTGCCCGACGATCCGACCCTCCTCTTCACCTCGGCGGGCATGGTCCAGTTCAAAGCGTACTATTCCGATCCGGAGTCGGCTCCCTATCCGACGGCCGCCTCGGTCCAGAAGTGCCTGCGGGCCGGAGGCAAACAGAGCGATCTCGAAAACGTGGGAAGGACCCTTCGCCACCACACCTTCTTCGAAATGCTGGGCAATTTCAGCTTCGGTGATTACTTCAAGCAGGGTGCGATCGATTATGCATGGGAGTTGATAATAGACGTATGGGAGATGGACAGGGAGCGCATTTGGATTTCCGTCTACGAGGACGACGACGAAGCCTACGATCTCTGGTCCCGAAGGATAGGCGTCCCTGCAAAGAGGATCGTGCGCTTGGGCAAGAAGGACAACTTCTGGGGCCCCGTCGGGGAGACGGGCGTGTGCGGACCTTCCTCCGAGATCTATTGCGACACCGGCCGGTCCCGGGGGTGCGCGAAGAAAACCTGCCGCCCGGGCTGCGATTGCGATCGCTACATAGAGATCTGGAACCTCGTCTTCCCGCAGTTCTATCTCAATGAGCGGGGAATATACGATCCTCTTCCCAGGCCGGGCATAGACACGGGCATGGGATTGGAGCGGGTGGCTTTCATATTGCAGCAAGTCGAGGACAATTTTCATACGGACCTCTTTCTCCCCATCCGTGAAGCGATCGTGAAAGACCTTCCGCAACTTCGCGGCAAGGCCGAGGCGTCGACCGCGCTCAACGTGTGCGCCGATCACATCCGCGCCCTTTGCTTCACGATGAGCGAGGGGATCATCCCTTCCAACGAGGGGAGGGGGTACATATTGAGGAGGCTTCTGAGGCGCTCACTGACCAAGATGCATCCTTTCGGTGTGAAGGAGCCTTTCCTCGCCGGGGCGGTCGATGCCGTCGCCGAAGTGATGGGGGAGAGGTATCCGGAGGTGCGCGAGCGACGAGAGTTCATCAAGAAAGTGGTGACGGCGGAAGAACAGCGTTTCCTCTCGACGCTCGAACAGGGTCTGAATCGCCTGCGCAACTTGATCGACAAGTGCAAGAAGGATTCGTCTCGCGTGCTCTCGGGACGGGACGCTTTCGTCCTGTACGACACGTTCGGTTTTCCCCCGGAGCTAACGTCCGAGCTGGCAGTGGAAGCGGGCTTGAGCGTCGACATGAACGGCTACGCCGAGGCGATGGCCGAGCAGAAGGAGAAGGGGAGGAGCGTGAGCTTCCACCTCGAAGGATTCGACGCGAAGGACAGGGAGCTCGTCCGGCTCAAGGAGTTGAAAGAGACGAGCTTCTCGGGATACGATGCGCTGAGTTGCGATTCATCCGTCGTGGCCTTTTCGGTGATCGAAGAGGAGAAAGGCAAGCAAGGCGGCGCGGCCGGGAAGAAACTGATTGAACTGGTGACAGAGGAGACGGTTTTCTATCCGGAAGGAGGGGGACAGGTCGGCGACAAGGGAGTGATCTCGTGCGGAGGGGTTTCTTTCCGGGTCCTGGACACCTATCGCTTGAACGGCACGATCGCGCACCTGGCCGTTCTCCCGCCGGACATCGGGGCCGGTTCGGAAGAAGCCGGCTTGCGGGAGCTCTTCGGCTCCAATGCATGCCGGCTGGACGTAGACCGGGAGCTGAGGAACTCCACGGCGCGCAACCACACGGCGACGCACCTTCTTCACGCCGCCCTGCGCGAGGTGTTGGGCAAACACGTGGTCCAATCGGGGTCGCTGGTATCCCCGGAGAGGCTGCGCTTCGACTTCAGCCATTTTCAGGCCTTGTCCCACCGGGAGGTAGAGGCCATCGAGGAATTCGTGAACCGGGCGATCCTCGCCGACATCGAGGTCGTCGCACGGGAGATGCCCTATCGCGAGGCGTTGAACAGCGGAGTGATGGCCCTCTTCGGCGAAAAGTACGGCGATGTCGTGAGGGTGATAGAAGTTCCCGGCACTTCGCGCGAACTCTGCGGGGGCACGCACGTCGAGCGCACGGGCAACATAGGCATGTTTCTCATAAGGCATGAGAGCGCCGTATCGGCGGGCATCAGGAGAATCGAGGCCCTCACGGGTCAAGGGGCTCTTGCCTATGTCCGCGAGCTGACATCCTCAAGGGAGTCTCTCGCCGGGATCCTGAAAGCCTCGCCGGACGAAATCGAGGAGAGGATCAAGAGCCTCGTCGACGAAGCCGGGGAGCTGAAACGGAAGACGGCCTCATTGGAGCAACGGATCGTCTCCTGGACGGTGGAGAGGGCGGTGGCCGCGGCTGTGACCGTTTCCGGGTTGAGCATGGCCAGCCTGGAGATCGAGGGGGACGACATCGCGGTGCTGCGCAGAGCCGGGGACCTGCTGCGCGAGAAGCTGGATCGGGGCATAGGACTTCTCCTTCTCAGGCATCCCGAGAAACCCATGATGCTCGTCGTCGTATCCGAGAAGCTTCTCGACGAGAAGAAGGTCGATGCGAGGAAGATAGTGGGCCATCTTTGCGAAAAGATGTCTCTCAGGGGGGGAGGGAAACCGCACATGGCGCAGGCCGGGTTGAGAGAGGCCGATGAGTTCGGAAAGATCGAGAAACTGGTGAAGGATTTCATAGGCTCGGCGTAAGGTCCGAGCGCTTGCACGGAAGGTGGCTGCGTTCCCATGAGAATTCTATCGGAAAGTGGATCGGGCATGGTGAAAAAGATTCTTGTTTTCGCGCTGGCGATGTGCCTCGTGTTTCAACCCCTGCTCGCTGCGGCCGCGGACGATTTCGCCGAGCAGAGCAAGCCGGACGACAGGGAGAGACGCGGCGATACCGCCGACCAAACGCAGCAAGAGAAGCAAGGGAAGTGGGATAGACGGGAGAACGCCGAGAATGAATCGCCCTACAGGATCCTCGAAGGGGAGATAGATCCGGATCAATACGTTCTGGGACCTTTCGACGAGCTTCTCATGATACTGCGCGGGAGCGAAGACAAGGTGGTTCAACTTCGCGTCCTGCCCGAGGGAAACGTCATCCTGCCCAATGTCGGCCCTTTCAAGGCCGCAGGGATGACGCTGAGCGCCTTCAAGCAAAAACTCGTGGAAACGCTCTCACGATATTACCACGGCATCGAGATAGACTGCCAGCTGGCGATACCGAGGATGTTCCGGGTCTACGTCCTCGGCGAAGTGAAGCGGCCCGGCCCGGTCGATCTCCATGCTCCTTTCCGGATAAGCGCGGCCCTGGACCAGGCGGGAGGAGTCAACGACAACGGCAGCCTGCGGCGCATCGAGCTTCGGGAGGACGGGCGCGTGGTGCGCAAGGTGGACCTATTCGCGTTCATGCGCCTGGGTCGCGAGAGCGAGAACGTCATCCTCAAGGAGGGGCAGACGATCTACGTTCCTCCTCGCAAGGACGTGGTGCGCTGTCTCGGCGAAGTCCAGAATCCGGGCGAGTACGAGATCCTGCCCGGTGAGACGGTCGGCGACTTGATCATGTTGAGCGGCGGCTTCCTGCAGACCGCTGATACGGACCACATCGTCATCGAATCCTTCGCCGACGACGATGAACTGAAGACGGAAGAGGCGTCTTTCTCGAGTTGCAAGGACAGGAAGCTCGACGCAAGGGACGGGATCATGGTTCCGGACAGGATGAGCTACCGGGGCGCTCGTTTCGTGCGGGTCCTGGGAGGCGGTGGGAGAACCGGCATCTTCTACATAAAGCCGGGGGAGAAGCTGAAGGAATTTCTGTTGAGAGTGGGGAGATTCGAGAAGGATTTCGATCTTTCGCGGGCCGTGTTGGAAAGAAAGGCTGGCGAAGGCAAACGCGAGTTCATACGCTTCGACATAAATTCGATCTTGAAGGGGGATCCTTCCGGCGAGATCGAACTCGAGAACGAAGACATCATCACTATTCCGTCGGTGGAGAGCATGGTCTACGTGGGAGGCGAAGTCAAGCAACCGCGAGAGGTTCCCTACTATGCCGGCTTCACGGCGGAGAGGTACATAGGTTTGGCGGGAGGCCCGACGGAGAACGGCAGTTTCGATCACGTAACGATCTTTTCGATCGAGGGAAAGAAGAGAAAAGGGAAGAGCAATTCCCAGGTCTTGAGGGGAGAGACCATCATAGTGGGCAAGAAGATGAGCCGTGTCCTGGCAAGCGCTTTCCTGGGGATCGCCAGCGTTACGGGCCTGGTCATATCCCTTATCGCACTTAGCAAGAAATAACCGGCAAAGACCGCCTTGACGATGAACGAAAGGATGTGATTGCGATCAAAGCCTTGATTCTGAGCGGCGGCAAGGGGACGAGGCTGAGGCCGATAACCCACACGAGCGCCAAGCAACTCGTTCCGATCGCCAACAAGCCGATTCTCTTCTATGGGCTCGAAGCGGTAAAGGCCGCGGGCATCCAGGAAGTGGGTATCATCGTAGGTGACACCGCCGAGGAAGTGAGGCGAGCGGTCGGCGACGGCGGCGGGTTCGGGCTCAAGGTCACCTACATACGCCAGGAGGCCCCCCTGGGGCTCGCCCACGCCGTTCGGATATCCGAGGAATTCATCAAGGACGAACCTTTCGTCATGTACCTGGGTGACAACCTCTTGAAGAACGGGATAACCTCTTTCGTGCGCGAATTCGAATCGGGGGATTTCGACGCGCAGATCCTCCTGGCCAAGGTGCAGAATCCCAGCGAATTCGGCGTCGCCGAGATAAAGGAGGGCAGGGTCGTCGGGCTCGAAGAGAAACCCAAGAAGCCCAAGAGCGACTACGCCCTCGTAGGCGTATACATGTTTACGAAAAGCATCTTCGAAGCCACGAAGCACATAAAGCCGAGCTTCAGGAACGAGCTGGAGATAACCGACGC
>CAYXEN010000034.1:0-27151 GCA_964464035.1 uncultured bacterium
CTTGGCCTTTTCGAGAACTTCTTCGATGGTTCCGACCATGTAGAAGGCCTGCTCGGGGACGTCGTCGTACTTGCCTTCTATGATCTCACTGAAGCCGCGGATCGTGTCCTGGATCTTTACGTACTTCCCTGCCGTCCCCGTGAAGACTTCCGCGACGAAGAACGGTTGCGACAGGAACCTCTGGATCCTCCTCGCCCTTCTCACGATGAGCTTGTCTTCCTCGGAGAGCTCGTCCATGCCGAGGATGGCGATGATGTCCTGGAGTTCCTTGTTTCTCTGGAGGATCTCCTGGACCCTCCTGGCAACGCGGAAATGTTCCTCGCCTACGACCTGCGGGCTCAAGATGCGCGAGGTGGAAGCCAGCGGGTCCATGGCGGGGTATATCCCCAGCTCGGCGATGGAACGCGAGAGAACCGTCGTCGCGTCGAGGTGCGCGAAGGTCGTCGCGGGGGCCGGATCGGTGATGTCGTCGGCAGGCACGTAGATGGCCTGCACGGAAGTGATCGATCCGGCCTTGGTCGAGCAGATCCTCTCCTGGAGAGCGCCCATCTCGGTGCCTAGGGTGGGCTGGTAGCCCACCGCTGACGGCATGCGCCCGAGGAGCGCCGATACCTCCGAACCCGCCTGGACGAAACGGAAGATGTTGTCGATGAAGAGGAGCACGTCCTGGTGTTCCTCGTCGCGGAAGTACTCGGCTATGGTCACGCCGCTCAGGCCGACGCGAAGCCTTGCGCCGGGCGGCTCGTTCATCTGGCCGAAGACGAGGCTCGTCTTCTCGATGACTCCCGACTCGGTCATCTCGAGGTAGAGGTCGTTGCCCTCCCTCGTTCTCTCTCCCACTCCCGCGAACACGGAAAAACCTCCATGCTCCGTGGCTATGTTGCGGATGAGCTCCATGATGATGACCGTCTTGCCCACGCCGGCGCCGCCGAAGAGGCCGATCTTGCCCCCCTTGGGGTAGGGGGCCAGGAGGTCGATGACCTTGATCCCCGTTTCGAGCTGTTCAGCTTCGGTCGCCTGGTCTTCGAGCTCGGGCGGTTTCCTGTGTATGGGATAACGCTTGTTCGGCTCGGCGACGGGGCCCTTGCCGTCGATCGGCTCGCCCAGGAGGTTGAAGATCCTGCCCAGCGACTGGGATCCCACGGGAACGGATATCGGTTCGCCCAGGTCTTCGGCCTCCATGCCGCGCACCAGGCCGTCGGTGGAACTCATCGCGATGCATCTGACCACGTTGCCGCCGACGTGCAACGAGACTTCGCACGTGATGTCGATGTCCTTGTCCTTGTCCACTATCTTGATGGCATTCAAGAGCTCGGGCAGCCGGTCTGAGGGAAACTCGATGTCGACTGTCGGCCCGATCACCTGAACGATCCTGCCGATGTTCCTTTCCTTGGTCATTTCTCGTTTGCTCCTTTTTTCGTTCGTTCCCGCTGCATCCATCAATCAGCTCAAAGCTTCAGCCCCGCCGACGATCTCGGCCAATTCCTTGGTTATGATGGCCTGGCGCAGGCGGTTGCGAAGTATGATTAGATCCTGCAACATCTCTTCCGCGTTCTTCGTCGCCAGTTGCATGGCCGACATCCTCGCGCCGTACTCCGATGCGAAGGATTCGGACAACGCGGAGAAAATCTTCGTCGTGGCATATAGAGGTATCAACCTCGCGAAGACGGAGTCGATATCGGGTTCCAGGATGAAGAGTTCTTCGGATCTTTCTCCGGCGACGCGGGGAATGCTCAAGAATTTGTCCGTCGTGACGGTCGAGCTCAAGGCGGTCTTGAAGCGCGTGTATATTATGTGGATCGAGTCGACCTCGTCTGTGACGTAGAGCTCTACGAGTTTCGAGGTTATCTCCTTTATCTCGTCCAGCAACAGCTTGTCGCTCACCCCTTCGCGATGATATATGATCGGTGTCTCCTTGTTACGGAAGAACTGGTATCCCTTCTTGCCGATGGTTATGAGCTTGCAGTCCATGCCTTCATGGGCGCGTATGAACTTCTGCGCCTCCCTTATCAGCTTGGTGTTGAAGGCGCCGCAGAGTCCGCGATCCGCCGTGACAAGCACGACGCCCGGTCTCACTCCTTCACCGGGGGCGAAGAGCTTCGAGCGCGGGGCTTCGATCGGCGCCGCTCCGTCGATGAACGAGAGCGACACGGTCGTCTCGTCCTCTGAAGCGTTCGCTTGCGCGCCGAAGATGATGCCCGACAGAACTCCCAGGATCCCCGTGAGCTCGTCCGCGTAGGGTCGCGTTGCCTTGGCGCGGTTCTGGGCGCGCGTGAACTTGGCGGCCGCGACCAGTTGCATGGCTCGGGTGATCTTCTTGATGTTCCCGACGAGCTTGATTCTTGCTTTTATGTCCAGTAATGAAGCCATTAGTCGAATTTTCCCAGGCGGGGAGCGCTACTCACCGCCCTTGAACTGCGCCTTGAACCTTTCCACGGCGGAGATGATCTTTTTTTCCATCTCGTCGCTGATTTTCTTCTCGTTCGCCAGCTCGTGCACGATGTCGGGATGTTCGGATTCCATGAATTCGTGGAATTCTTTCTCGAAGCGCTTGAGATCCGCCACGGGCACGTCGTCGAGGTATCCTCTGGTGGCGGCGAAGATGATGAGTACCTGCTTCTCGACCGCCATGGGCACGTATTGATCCTGCTTGAGGATCTCGACCATCTTTTCGCCCCTCGTGAGCTGTGCGACGGTCGCCTTGTCCAGGTCCGAGCCGAACCTCGCGAAGTCGGCGAGCTCGCGGTACTGCGCCAGGTCGAGGCGGAGCTTGCCCGCGACTTGTTTCATCATCTTCGTCTGCGCGTTGCTGCCCACACGCGATACGGATATTCCCACGTCGATCGCCGGCCTGACCCCCGCGTAGAAGAGGTCGTTCTGGAGGTAGATCTGGCCGTCCGTGATGGAGATGACGTTCGTGGGTATGTACGCCGTCACGTCCCCAAGCTGGGTCTCGATGATGGGGAGCGCTGTGAGAGATCCCCCGCCCAGCTCGTCGTTCAGCTTGGCCGCCCTCTCCAACAGTCTCGAGTGCAGGTAGAAGACGTCTCCCGGATAGGCTTCTCTTCCCGGCGGCCTCCTGAGCAGCAGCGAGAGCTGGCGGTAGGCCTGCGCGTGCTTGGAGAGGTCGTCGTAGAAGACCACGGCGTGCCGTTTCGTGTTGCGGAAATACTCGCCCATCGAGCAGCCGGCGTAAGGGGCCAGGTACTGGAGAGGAGCGGGATCGCTCGCCGTGGCGCTGACGATGGTGGTGTATTCCATGGCTCCGTGCTCCTCGAGAACCTTCACTACCTGGGCCACGGTGGACTCCTTCTGCCCTATCGCGACGTATATGCAGTAGACGTCGGTGTTCTTCTGGTTGATTATCGTGTCGATGGCGATGGCCGTCTTGCCCGTCTGGCGGTCGCCGATGATGAGCTCCCTCTGGCCGCGGCCGATCGGGATCATGGAGTCGATGGCCTTCAAGCCGGTGTGCAGCGGTTCCTTCACCGGTTGGCGCTGGACGACGTTCGGGACCCGGGTCTCCACGGGGATGAATTCCTTGCTGGTTATCGGGCCCTTGCCGTCGATGGGTTGCCCGAGCGAGTTGACCACTCTTCCCAAGAGAGGCTCGCCCACGGGAACCTGCACGATCCTCCCGGTTCTCTTGACGGTGTCGCCTTCCTTGATGTGGGTGTCGGGTCCGAGGAGAGCGGCGCCGACGTTGTCCTCTTCGAGGTTGAGGACCATTCCCATGATCCCTCCCGGAAACTCGAGGAGTTCTCCCGCCATGGCGTCTTCCAGGCCCCAGATGCGGACGATCCCGTCGCCGATCTGGAGGATCGATCCCACGGATGCGGTTTCGAGCTTGGTCTCCTGTTTCTCGAGCTCGCGCTGTATGATCGAGCTGACTTCTTCCGGTCGAAATGCCATCACTTTTCTCCTGTTGTTTGTCCCGCCATGCCCCGCGCGGATCGTAATGAAAGGAGTGCGGAGCGATATGGTTCGTTCGAGCTAGTAAACCCTCACTTCCTTGAGATTACTCCTGAGTTTTTCGAGGTGATACTTGACGCTGCCGTCGATCACCTTGTTCTCCATCCTCACCACCATCCCCCCGATTATGCTCTCGTCGATTCTCTTCTTGAGCCTGATTTTCTTGCCCGTGGCTTCTTCCAGTTTTCTCACGGCTTTGCTTTCCAGGTCCTCGTCCAGGGGAATCGCGGTCGTGACCTGGACCTCGACGATCCCCTGGGACTTTTCGTAGAGCTCCGTGTACGCCTGGGCTATCTCCTCTATATGATCGAACCTCTCCTTCGTTATCAGCAGCTTGATGAAGTTGACGAAGGTCGTGTTCGTAATGTCGCCGAAAGTCTTCTCGACAAGGGCGTTCTTTTCCTCGGTCAGGATCTGAGGAGAGAGCAGAAAGTTCTTGAACCGGCGATTGCGCTCGAGGACCCCGCAGAAGTCGGCGAGATCGCGCTGCATCTCGCCCGTGATCCCTTTCTTGCGCGAAGCCTCGAAGAGGGCGACGGCGTACCTCTTCGCCAATCCTCCATATATCATTTCTTTCCTCCCGGGGTCCCGCGCCCGTCGGGATCCAAGGGATATGAACGCCCGAGCATGCGCATCAGCCGCCCTCCACCTGGAATTCGTCGAGGAACTCGCTGATCAGCTTCTTGTGACGTTCCTTGTCCAGCTTCTCCTTGATCACTTTTTCGGCCGAAGTGATGACGGCGTCGATCATGCGGTCGCGCAGGATAGTGTTCGCCTTGTCGAGTTCTATGGCGATGTCCTGGCGGGTTTTCTCCCGCGTGGCGATGGCTTCCCGGCGTGCTTCTTCCTTGATCTGGCCGGCCAGCTTGTTGGCTTCCTGGGCCGCTTCCTGGATCTTGAGCCTTCTGGTGGACTCTATGTTTTCCAGTTCCTTTTCATACTTCGACTTGTCGGCTTCGACTTCGCTGCGCGCTCTCTCGATTTCCTCGAAAGTCGAGGCGATGGTCTGGCGGCGTTTCTCCATGAAGCCGAGCAAACCTTCCCAGGCATAGCGCTTGAGAAGCCAGACGGCCACCAGGAAGCCGATGATCTGGGTTACGATTTGCCCCCATTCCAGTCCCATTTTTTCTCCTTGCGATTGCTACGGCCTTCGAGAAGCGAAGGTCTTGGGTTTATTAATGGCCTATGCTTCCCTTGAAGATGAACACCGTGACCAGCGCGTAGATCGTCAAGGCCTCGATGAGAGCGCACCCGATGATCATGCCGACCTGGATCTTGCCGGCCGCCTCGGGCTGCCTGCCCATCGCTTCCATGGCGGCGCCGACGGCCTTGCCCAGTCCTATCCCGCTGCCGAGAGCGGCGATTCCGAGACCGATTGGTAGTGCCAGGGACAACATCGATTGATAATCCATCGCGGTTCCTCCTTACGTGGTTGCGCGCTCAATGATCCTCTTCGTGAGGCAGCATGAGCGCGAAGTAGATCGTCGACAACAACATGAACACCAGCGCCTGTATGAAGCTGGTGAGCATGGCGAGAAAGATGAAAGGCAGCTGCAGGGGCACGCCGATCGGGAGATGCATGAATCCCAGCAGGCCGAGCCCCAGTCCTATGAATATGTAGAGCAGCACGTCTTCCCCGGTCACGTTGCCGAAGAGTCGGAGCGAAAGACTCATGGGCTTCGCCAGCTCTTCCACTATATGCAGGGGAAGCATGAGAGGGATCAGGACTATACCGATCACGTCGCGGGGCTGGCCCATCATGTGGTCGATGTAGCCTATTATCCCGTTTTTCCTTATTCCCGTGTACTGCACGTAGAGAAAAACACAGATCGCGAGCGCGACCGTGGTATTGAGGTTCGAAGTCGGTGATTTCATCAGTGGTATCAGGCCGAGGAGGTTCATGGTCAGGATGTAGAGGAAGAGAGTCCCCAGGAAAGGAACGAATTCTCTGCCCCTTGGACCAAGTACCCCCACGATGAATTTCTCGAGTTCTTCCACGACGTATTCCACCGCGTTCTGCAGCGGCCCGGGAATCAACGTAGGCTTCCTGGAAGCCAGGCGGGCGATGACGATCAGGATGCCGGCCGCGATGAGAGAGAATATGAGGTTCTCCCATGTATGGATGAAACCGGCGAAGGACGTGCCGTGAAACAGATCATGGAGCACCGTGATGAGGTTGGGGAGCTCGGGAGACCCTCCCTCGGAGCCCCCGCCTTCGGCCGAGGCGAAGAACATCATGTTTCTTGCAAGATCCAGAATATTCATGGCGCAATAATCGGGTTTTCAGTCGCTCAGTTTCTTCCTCGCTCGTAGGCGATCCGATCGTCCTCGAGCTTCAGGACGGCTCGGCCGCATGCCTTCATCGTCATCACGAAGTGAGGCCAGATGAACCCCGCCAGGATGCCGGAGAGAGGGAACCATCCCGATCGAAGAACGATGAACCCCAGGGCATAGAGAACGGGAAACTTGACCGCGAGCAGGAGCGCCGCCCTCCAGGGATTCCTGCCTTCCCTCGCGAGGAGCGTTTTTACCAGCTCACCTATGAAAAAAGTGTTCACCAGCGTCCAGGCGATCGCGACGAGCCATGCGCCGGCGAACTCGATGCCCAGGTACGTTGCGATCACAGGTGACAGGAAGACTCCCAGGATGATCGATGTCTTTCTGACCCTGTTCAGGAATTCAATGCCCATCGCCGTTCTTCTTTTCGTTCTTGTCGCCTTCCGCCCCCGCCTTCTTTATCACGTTGATCACCTGGCGTGCGCCGGCGACGAAACCCATGATCAGAAAAATGATCGTAAAAATCGGGTCCGTGCCGAATCTACGATCCAGAAAGCTTCCTATGAAGAAACCTATCAATGGAGATACGGCCAGCAGCAGGGGGATCGTCGTGAGAAGACCTACCTGGCGCATCATCCAGTAACGGTCATCTTCCTTCTTTTTTTGCAAGGAATTAGAACGGGAAGCAAAGCTTCAAAATCGCCCGCCGGCAAAATTCCAGCTTGCGGACGGTGGAACAACCCCGATCCTTGAAGCCGAGAATATACGTGAACTTTTTAACAAAGTCAACCCTGAAATTGATTAAGTTGCTTCATGCGTGTCCGCCCGTATCATCTTGTGATCATTATCTTTGCCGAAGCGCTGCGACCGCCGAAGCGGATCCGCAAGACGTAGGTTCCCGCCGCGACCGGCTCCCCGCGACCGTTCCTCCCGTCCCAGGACAGCTCGTTTCGGTCTCCGGAAAGGGCCGTTGCCGGCAATGTGATCACTTCCGCCCCTCGAATGTCGTATATCGTTATCCTCGGGGTTCCCGGGCCGGGAAGCGTGAAGGGAATCGTCGTGGACGAGGAGAAAGGATTGGGATAGTTGGGGTGAACGACCAGGCCTGCTTGCGAAGGTACGGCCACGGATATGGAGAAGAGCTTTTTCCCCTCGATCGATACTTCGTAATTGTAGGCGTTCCCCGGCTCGGCGTACTCGTCCGTGAAGGTGTAGTGCGCCGGCGCTTCTTCGATGATTCCCCCCGCGTAGCGTTTCAATGAGCCCTTTTCGTCCCGCCTTGCGAGCCGGAAGGAAGAGGGATCGACGATCTCGCTGGTCTCCCATGCGAGTACGACGTCACCCCCGATGATCTCGGCGGAGCGGGAGACAACCGTCGTGGTCGTGACGAGGGGGTCGCCCATGACGAGATCGCAGACCCCGGCGTATGAAGCTCCCGAGACTCGCGCGTTCCTAGACGCCACGAGCAACTCGAAAAAACCGTCGTTGTTCATGTCCCCCGTTGCGATCGAGCCCCCCGCGTAATCGTTCGAGGATGCGCCGTAGATGGCGGTGATACCGGCCTGCGACGAAGCGAGATCGAGCTGCGGGGGAAAGACTGCGCGCCCGAACACGATCGTGACTTCTCCCGCCCCGCTTCGAAGCAGGGGACTGGCCTGAGGAGAACCGATCAACATGTCCTCTTTGCCGTCGAGATTCAGGTCGCCCGAGGCGAGGGACATACCGATATGATCCCCCGGTTCGCCCCCCAGGACCGACGAGATCCCGTAAGTACTCGATGCGAGATCGATGGTGTCGGGAGCCGAGGCTGCATCCGGAATCACGAACACGGCCCCGGCCTTGCTCTTTCCCGGGGGCGAATAGTCGATGGCGGAGAGAAAAGCATCCGGCAGGCCGTCGCCGCCGAGATCACCTGCACAGACCGCCGACCCCGAGAGCGCTCCGCTCGAAGGACCCAGGATCCGGACGACTCCCGTCGGCATTGCGAGGAGGTTCAAGGTGTCGGGCACGGATGCGGACCCGAATATCATGTAGGTCGTGCCTGCGGACGAGCGGCCGAAAGGGGATGCCATCGGGGCCCCGGCTATTACATCGGCGAAACCGTCTCCATCCAGGTCCTTCGCGATACAGGAATTGCCGAAAGTATCCGCCGCCCTCTCACCGAAGACGACGCTCACCCCCGTTTGATCGACGCCGAGATCCTCGAGGGCCGGCGGGGACGCGGAGCCGTACAATATGAACAGTTCTCCCGCGGAGGACCCGGTCGGAGGCGAAGCGAGCGGCGCCCCCATCACGACGTCGTCGAAGGAATCGCCGTTCAGGTCCGCCGCCGCGAGAGAACTTCCCAGCTTGTCCAGCGGTTGCTTGCCGTAGATCGTCGTGAAACCGGAGGATGCGCCCGCCAGATCGAGAGTGTCGGGCAGGGCGTCGCTCCCGTAGACGACTATGACCTCGCCGGCAAAGAAGCGCCCGGCGGGCGATGCCCACGGGATGCCCCATACTATGTCTTCCCGGCCGTCTCCGTCGACGTCGCCCGAGGACAGGACGGCGCCGACGTTCTGCACGGTCTGAGGACCCAGGATGCGCTTTATGTATGGGGCGCCGGAGCCGAGATCTATAACCGGGGGGAGCGTATCGCCTGCGATCACGACGTAGAGGATACCGCAGTTGCCGCGGTTCTGGTAATCGAACCCCGGTGCGGCGATCACGATGTCGTCTCGCCCGTCGTTGTTCAGGTCGGCGAAAGCCACCGCCTGGCCCGTATAATCATTGGGGTCGACTCCGGTGAAGCGGTAATCCTGCCCGTTCAAGGAGAGATCTATGGTGGCCGCCGGGGAAACCGCGTAGAAGAGGCAGGCGGAAAAGAGAATCAGAAGCGGCGTGTTTCTGCAAACGCGATCGGAAAGAAGAACGAGTCGACGGGACACGCAAGTTCCTTTCTGGCTGCTGCGCCATTCTAGCACGGTTGCCGTCGCCGGTATAGGGTAAATCCCCCTGTCGGCCCGGGGGAGCCCGGGCGCAGAAGTGTTGGGGGATGATCCCGCCCGGAGGAAACAAACCCCGGGGAGGAGCGTATAACAATCAGGAAACCAAGGACTTCTGCGACCGGAGACGGGATTGTTGAATATACCGGCATGCCCGTTGTATAATGGTGCGGTAACCCAATGCAGATAGGGGGCGTATGTTGGAACTTCTATTCGGTTTCGGGATTCTCTTCGCGATCGGTTTTACGATCCTGGTTTTTCTGAAGTTGCTCTTTGCCTTGCTGGTCTTGCCTTTCAAGGTGGCCTTCTGGGTGGCGCGCGGCGTGCTCGGGGTGTTCATAGTGATTCCGTTGGCCATCCTCTTCACGAACCTTTTCTCCCTGGCCCTGCCCATCGCCTTGTTCCTCTTGATGTTGCTCCCCGTGGCCTTGGGGATAGGTTTGCTCGTCCTCCTGTTCAAGCTGGTCTTCTGATCGGCCTGGAAGGCGACGGGATACCCGCAGGGCTGTCAGCGCTGTTACACCGCCGGAGGAGCGCAGGTTTTTCTCACCCGTTTCTTATTCTCCCCGCGGCTATGAGAACGGCTATCCTCAGCGTGTCCGCGATGAAGAAGAAGGGAATGAAGAGCCAGTGGTAGGGGCGCGCGTACCTCTTGAAGAAGATCCACCCGCTTCGCAGCTTGAGCTTCGCCTTGCGCGGGCTGAGCTGTCCTCCCGTGCTCCGTGACACCTTGTGCCAGACTCTGCCCCCGGGGGCGTAGACGACCAGGAAGCCTGCGCGCCTGGCCCTCATGCAGAAGTCCGTATCCTCGAAGTACGCCGGGTAGGATTCGTCCAGCTTGCCTATCGCCGAGAAGACTTCTCTCTTCACCATCATGGCGCATCCCGTGATGAAGTCCGTTTCGATCGGTTCGTCGTATTGCCCCCGGTCCTTCTCGCGTATGCCCCTGTGCCTCGTGATCCCCTTGCAAAGGTGAACCTCTCCCCCGGCGAACCAGATGCGATCGGGAGAGTCGTGAAAGTATATCTTGGGGCCGGTTATGCCGATGCGCGGGGAAGGGAGCATGGCGGCGAGGAGGTTGCCGACGAGGTCGGGGTCCACGACGGTGTCGTTGTTGAGGAGAAGGACGAAATCGGCTCCCTGCCGGAGCGCATGGTCGATGCCCACGTTGTTTCCGCCCGCGAAACCGAGGTTGGCGTCGTTACGGACGAGATCCACCCGATCACCGTAGCGTCCCTTCACCGCCTCCGCCGTTCCGTCCGTGGAACCGTTGTCGACCACTATTATATAGAGCCTGGGATAATCGAGCTTCTCGAGGGATTCCAGGCAGTCGAGAGTGAGATCCTTGCCGTTCCAAGTGAGAACCACTATGAAGACGGCGGGCAGACCTGCGCCTTTGGATGTTATCTTTTCCGGCATATCGATAGATGGATTCGTCGTTCGATCCGGACCATTGGCCCTTTCCGGCGGGATTATACTTTGGCTGGAACGATCGATGCCAGGGGAATCGATCCCGGGAGAGAGCTTCGCCCGTCGATCTTGACGAGCGGCGGTGAATGGCTTAGTTTTCAAGCATGTCCAAGAAAAGCCTCGTCATCCTGGTCGTTTCCCTGGCCGTCGTCTCGTTGATCGCCGCAAAGTTTTTCTTCGCGCGAAGAGGCGGCCTCGATGCCGCATCCAAGACGGCCCCCGTGCGCAAGGTGATTCTCATCGGCGTGGACGGAGCGGACTGGGATATCGCCAGGCCCCTCATCGCCGCCGGCAGGCTGCCCAACTTCGCACGCTTGGTGAGCGAGGGGGCCACGGGGCCCCTTCGGACGATCGAGCCCATGCTTTCTCCTCTCATCTGGACCACCATGGCCACCGGCAAGATGCCCGAGGAGCACGGGATCCTGAGCTTCACGGTCTTCGATCCCCGCTTGAAGAAGAAGGTTCCCATAACGCGCGAGTATCGCAAGGTCGACGCGGTCTGGAACATGCTCAGCCGTTACGGGAGGACCGTCGACGTCGTCGGCTGGCTGGCTACGTATCCGGCCGAGGAGATAAACGGCGTCATGGTGACGGACAAGGTGGGTTATCTCGCCTTCGCATCGCCCGAGCGGGGCGAGGACGTCTCGGGCAGGATATCCCCCGAGGAGAGGCGCGCCGAGATCGAGTCCCTCATGTTGCGCGGCGAGGACGTCACGTACGGGGAGTTCCAAAGGTTCCTCCATATAAACCGGGGGGAGTTCGAGAAGAACCGTGATATACCGTTTGACCCCAAGAACCGCGTCAACAACATGATCCTCCTCTATGCCTCGACCAAGAGCGTGGGCAGGATAGGGCTTCACCTCCTGCAAGAAGACGAGCCCGATCTCCTCGCAGTCTACTTCGAGTTCGTGGACGCCACGGGGCATCTCTTCATGCCCTTCGCGCCTCCCAGGCGAAGCGAGGTGAGCGAGGACGACTATGCTAGATACAAGGACGCCGTGGAAGAGGCGTACGTCTACCAGGATTCCCTGGTCGGCGAGTTTATGAAGCGCTGCGGCGAAGGAACAGTGCTCATGGTCGTCTCCGACCACGGTTTCAAGAGCGGCGGTGCGCGCCTGCGCGGGGGAGCCGAAGTCTGGGGAGGCAGGGCCGCCATGTGGCATCGTCCATACGGCGTGGTCTGTTTCTACGGGGACGGCGTTAAGAAAGGCTACAAGATCGATGGCGCCTCCGTCATCGACGTCGCGCCCACCTTGCTGGCCCTTGCGGGGCTTCCCAAGGCCCAGGACATGCCCGGCGGCGTACTCGCGGATGCATTCGAGCGAAGCGTCGTGGATCGTTTCGATACCGAGACCGTAGCCACCCTGGACAGCGGAAAGGGCCGCCAGGCCACCGGGACTTCGGGCGAAGACCGCTTGGCGGAGGAAGAGATGAAGAAGCTCGAGGCCCTGGGTTACATAACGGGCGACAACCCCGACGCCCACAACAACCTGGGTCAGCGCTACCAGAAGAACGGGGAATACGAGAAGGCGATCGCGGAGTACGAGAAAGCCATCCGGATGAATCCAAATTTCTCGGGAGCGATCAACAATCTCGGGATCTGCTACGGCAAGCTCAAGCGATTCCGGGAAGCGGAGGAGACCTTCCGCAAGGCTCTTGCGATCAACCCGTCCGACGCGTACGCAATGAACAACATGGCGGTGATGTTCATGGAAAGAGGGGACCTCGAGCAGGCGAAGAGCTTCGCGGAGAAAGCGGTCGCCGTGGAGCCCAACTACGCCAACGCCCACATGACTCTCGGCGTGATCTACGCGAACCTTCACGAATACGAGCGCGCGGCGGCGAGTTTTCGAAGGGCCCTGGAGATAGATCCCTTGAACAAGGGGGCGAAACGTAATCTAGACAAGCTGAAGACCTTTCTGTCCGGGGGAGAACGGCGCTAGTCCTCGGACGAGCGGGAACGGGCCCCGGGGCGGATTCGACGATAGGGTTCCTTGAACGGTGAAAGGTGCCGCATGAAAAAGAGAGTGTTCCTGATAGTACTGGACGGCCTGGGCGTGAGGAAAGAAGAAGACGGCAACGCGGTCAAGCATGCCGCCACCCCCAACCTGGATCGCTTGCTCAAAGAATTCCCCAACACCCTGCTCAACGCCTCGGGAGAACACGTGGGGCTTCCCGAAGGGCAGATGGGCAACAGCGAGGTAGGGCATCTCAACCTCGGCGCGGGGCGAGTGGTCTACCAGGACATAGTGAGGATATCGAAGGCGGTGGACGACGGCAGTTTCTTCGAGAACGAAGTTCTCGTCGAAGCCATCGAGGCGGTCAAGCAGAGGGGTTCACTTCACCTGATGGGGCTGCTCTCCCCCGGAGGCGTCCACAGCCTGCAAAAGCATCTCTACGCCCTGATCGACATGGCCAAGCAGAGGGGCGTGGAGAGAGTGAGCATCCATGCGATACTGGACGGACGGGATACTCCGCCCAGGAGCGGCCATTCCTTTCTCGAGGAGTTGCGCGGCCACTTGCGAAGCAGGGGCCTGGGGCGGGTGGTGACGGTGATGGGGCGCTACTTCTGCATGGACCGGGACAACAGGTGGGACCGGGTCGAGAAAGCCTTCGACGCGATGACGAGCGGCATCGGAGTCAGGGCCGTCGATTACCTGCAGGCACTCCGGGAGTCCTACGATCGTGACGTGACGGACGAATTCGTCGAACCCATAGTGGTGGTGGACGACCGAGGCGAACCCCTCGACGTGATCAAGGACGGCGATTCCATAATATTTTTCAACTTCAGGGCCGACAGGGCGAGGGAGATCACGCGCGCCCTGATGGAGGAGGATTTCAGTGGTTTCACGCGCAAGGCGAGCCCCAAGGTCACTTTCACCTGCATGACGGAGTACGACAAACGCTTTCCGCTGCCGGTCGCTTTTCCCCCCGAGCAGCCGGTGAACATACTGGCCGAGATCGCCGCCGCGGAAGGCTTGAAGAACCTCCGGATAGCGGAAACGGAGAAGTACGCACACGTGACATTCTTCTTCAACGGGGGAAGGGAAAAGGAATTCGGCGGCGAAAAGAGGATACTCATTCCATCGCCCAAGGTCGCCACTTATGACGCGAAGCCGGAAATGAGCGCCTACGAGGTGGCATCGACCCTGGTGAAGGAATCAAGAACGGGAGACTACGATTTCGTGGTATGCAACTTCGCCAATCCCGACATGGTCGGCCACACCGGAGTCTTCGAGGCCGCCGTCAAGGCGGTCGAGGCGGTGGACGATTGCCTGGGGCGCGTCCTGGCCGCCCTGGACCAGCAAAGGGACGTGGCCATAGTGACGTCTGATCACGGCAACGCCGAGCAGATGATCGATTACGACAACGGCGGCCCGCATACCGCCCACACGACCAACCTCGTGCCATGCATACTCGTCGACGGCGGGTACGAAGGGGATCTCGTGCGGGGCGGAGCCCTCCGCGATATAAGCCCCACCATATGCAACTACCTGGGAATCCCCATCCCCGCGGAGATGACGGGGAGGGATATCCGCTTGCACGTTCCCGAGCCTTGACGCCGCGGTGCGGTCCTTCGAACAAGAGCTGATTCGTCGAGGGAATCGTTTCTTCGTCAAGAGGCTCGTTGATCTTCTTGCGCACGGAGGCGTCCGCTCAATGCGAAGAGCGAGGAGAACGCGAGGATTATTATGAAGGGTTCCACCTGGAGGCGGATTCTCTCGCTGCCGCCGAGGAAGAGGCGCATGAGAAAATAGTAGAGCGTTACGGAAGCAAGCAATACGGTCACTTTTTCACGCCGGATGAAAGCCGCTGCGACTCCGAAGATGAAAAAAGGCAGAAGGAGCCCATAGCTTGCGATGCTGATTAGGTTGTGCCTCAACGACCACCCGCCAGCTCCGGCGCCCTGGGCGCCCTCCGCTTCGCCCCGCTTCACCACCCTCCAGAACTCGATCGCGTTCGCCTTCATACGCTCGAGCCTGCCGCGGGAGACGGGGGCCCGGGATCCCCTTGCGACCTGCCTGATCTTCGCCGGCAGCTTCTCCTTGACGGGGGAGACGTAGCGCACCGCTTCCAGGCTCACGGGAACGAACTGCTTGTAAACCACGTAGTTGCGGGCAGACCACGGCAGGGATAAAATGAGCGCGAAACTCGTGAACAGGAAGAGGTATTGCAGGTTGATCACCAGGTAGCGCGCGGTGAAGACGAGGATGTAGGCCGCTATCAGCGGAAACAACAAGATGTACTGCGGATCCGTGTGAACCAGGAGGGCGTAGAGCCCCCCGCCCAGGAGGGAGTAGCGCATCCTCTTGAAAGGAAGGGCCAGGACGAGAACGAGAGCGGCGAGGAGAAATCCCGAGAAAGCATCGCGCACGAGCAAGCTGGAGAAATGAACGTGGTGTACGTAGAGCGCCAGCCAGACGGCGGAGATCAAACCGACCCCCACGGACCCGACCAGTTTGCCCAGCCGGTAGGCTATCAATACGAGGAACCCTCCCAGCACGGCCTGGAGAACGATGGCCGTCCATGCGTGTTTTCCCGTGAGCAGGAACAACATCCCCAGGAGTAGGGGATAGCCTGGAGCCTGCGGAGAGTAGGGTTGGGTGATCCAATCGAAGCCGGATGAGATCTCCAATGCGTATCTCATTTCCGAGGTGACCGGGTGTGGATTTATCGAGGGATCCGTGCCGACGAGCGCGGCGTAGAGGATCCTCACTCCGAAAGCGATCGCAAAGAGGCCGAGCAGAATCCTTCGTTCGTTAGTCATCTGGCATGATCCGTGTGAAAGTGGGCATCGATCCATTTTAGTCCCATGCGGCCGAGGGTGTCAAATGCTTAGAAAAAGGTCCCGCCGCGGCGGCGGGCGGCCCGGAGCGCGAATCGTTGCCCGGCGGGTATCAATTATGCTAGAGTATGGATCTCGCGAAATCTCCGGAGGGGTGTTCCACTGGGTGATCAAGGCGCGTTTACAGGAGATGACCATACGATGAAGATTCCATTCGTAGATCTCAGGGCCCAATACCTGAGAATAAAGGAGGAAATAGATTCCGCCGTTGGGGAAGTGATCGACTCGACGCACTTCATCGGCGGGGAGAAGGTGGAGAATTTCGAGCGGGATTTCTCGCGCTACGTCGGCGCAGAGTACGCGGTGGGCGTGAGCAGCGGTACTTCCGCTCTTCACCTCGCCCTCAAGGTGCTGGGCGTCGGCCCGGGGGACGAGGTGATCACGGCCTGTAATACTTTCATCGCCACCGCCGAAGCGATAAGTCTCACCGGGGCGAAGCCGGTTTTCGTCGACGTCCTGGAGGAAACGCTCACGATCGACCCCGCCTGCGTGGAGAAGGCCGTCACCCCCCGGACAAAGGTCGTGATACCCGTGCACCTCTACGGCCAGCCCGCCGACATGAACGCGGTGAGGGACGTAGCTTCGCGCCACGGGCTCGCCGTGGTGGCCGATGCCGCCCAGGCCCATGGGAGCATGCTCGGCAAGAGCAGGAAGGCGATCCTGGGCGACATAACCTGCTTCAGTTTCTATCCCGGCAAGAACCTGGGTGCGTACGGAGACGGCGGGATGGTGGTGACCGACGTGGAGGAATACGCCTCCAGGATGAGGATGCTGGCGAATCACGGCAGGTCGACGAAATACCTCCACGAGGAGGCCGGGTACAATTACAGGCTCGACGCGATCCAGGCGGCTGTTCTCGGCGTCAAGCTGAAGCATCTCGACGTCTGGACGGGGGAGAGGAGAAGCAGGGCCGCTCTCTACGATTCGCTCTTCGAGGGAAGCGAGGTCCGGCCGGTCCGAGAGGGCGAGGAGAATTACCACGTTTATCACCTGTACGTGGTCAGGGTCAAAGACAGGGACCGCGTGAGGGAGGAGCTCGGCGTCAAGGGAATAGCGACCGGCATCCACTATCCGATTCCCCTCCACCTGCTCAAGGCCTACGAGCATCTCGGCATCGGCGAAGGAGCCTTCCCGGTGGCCGAATCGGCGGCGGGAGAGATCCTCTCCCTTCCCATGTATCCCGAGCTGGAGGACGAGATGGTGCGGTTCGTATCCGAGGCCGTGATGGAGGCGGTGCGCTGAGGCCTCCGCGATAGGTTCGGTGTGTCGATTCCTCCGGAAGGGCTCTAGAAAGACGAGCCGAGGCTGAAGACGTATCTGAAGTCCGTCTTCTTCGTTTCCCCGTTGATCTCGGGAGTGCTCACGTACAAGGGAAAGTCCACTCGCAGCTTCAGATTGTAGAAAGGAAATCTCTTGCCCGCCTCGACGCCGAGCCCGGCATCCATCAGGGTTCTTCCCAGATAACCGTCGTCCACCAGCATCGCCGTTCTCAAACTGGTCGCGATCGGATTGTCGTCGTCGAACGATCTTCCGAGGTCGAAGAAAGCGGTTGCATGCAGCCTGCCGACGAGCCTGGAGGTGATCTTGTCCAGAAGCGGGAGCGGCAAGGGAACCTTCAGCTCGAGGTTCAAGGCGAACAGCTTGTTCACTCCGAAATCTCCCGCCAGGTATCCCCGAAGGTTACCGTCTCCCCCCTGGTGGTAATGCAGATCCTCGGGAACTGCCCCCGGACTCCGGAGGTAGAAGCGGCGCTCGCGTTCGAGCGGGCCCGCCCCCGCGAGGTGGAATTTGCGCTGGTAGGGCGTATCGCCTCCGGCCAGGCCCAGAAAGAGGCGCAGCCCGGCGTAGGCGGGGATCACGCTTCTTCGCGTCTTGAAGATCAGGGATCCGGTGAAGCGTTCGTACTTGTATTCGCCGCCCATCCACTTCCTGCCCAGTTCGAGCGCGACCGACAACCTCGTGCTCATCACGTCGAACTGCGGGTCGACCGTGTAACCCACGAACGGCCCCAAGTCGCCGCCTTCCTGGTATTCTTCCTCGTCGGCGAACCTGGAATCACGCAATTCATGGTACCTGAACCCGATCGTGAAATCATGATTCGGAGGGTAGAGGAGTTTTTTCCTCCGCCGCAACGATATCCTCAACTCCGCATCCTGTCTGCCCTCCATCTTGTAGCCGGAGAGCGAGATCTCCCCGTTGTCGCCCAGGATTCTCAGCCGCTTGGACAGGCTCGCCGAGAAGTCCACCCGCTCGCTTTCGAACCCGTAGTACACGCCGAGGCTGAATCTCCTCGACCATCCCATGTAGCTGCCGCGCACGTGCAGTCCGGCTTTCAGGCCGTCGATGTCGTTGTACCATGAGGCGGGACGCCATCTCACCTCGTATGCGTCCTCGGGGTGGTGATCGTTGCCCGGCCAATCGAACCGGAAATCGTGCCGCCTGGGGATGAAGTTGTTCGAGAGATCCAGATCCAAGATCTCGTTGCCCGGGTTGAGCCTGGCCCCGACCGGCTTGCTTTCGAGATCGAACGAACGTCTTATCGTGCGAAGCTTGCCGTCGATCCTGAAGGTTTCGACGGTCCCGTCCGCGCAGGCGATCTCGAGCCGGAGCGGCATCACGATCTCTCCGAGTCTCTTCACGACGATCTCGGCCTTGTATCCTTTGCCGGCGCCCTTCTCGGTCACCTTCATGTCCGCCAGCTCGTAATCGCACGCTTTGGTCGAATGAAGCCATTCCTTGAAGAACCACCCGAGATCCATGCCGCTCACGTCTTCGCACACCTTCCTGAAACGTTCCTCATTCACGTGGTGGAGTCCCCAGCGCTTGAAGTACTCGTGCAAGATCTCGTCGAACTTCTCTTCGCCCACGACGTATCGCAGGGCGTTGTACATGAGCGACGCCTTGTTGTACACGTTCACGCGATACGAATGAACGAAGTCTTCGGCCCGGGTGGCCACCCGCTCGGCGTAACCCAAGCGCTGAAGCGCGGCGACCGCCAGCCTCCTTCCCTGGAACAAGGTGTACTGGGGAGTGATGCGCTTGTAGAGATTCCAATCGTCTTTCTTGCCCCACGGGCCGTATTTCTCGTTCATGTACCATATGGTCTGAAATGTCGTGAAGCCTTCGTCCAGCCATGCTTCGGCCCTTTCGTCGTTGCCGAAGATGCCGTAGAAATATATGTGTCCCACTTCATGCAGGACGAGTCCCTCCGAAGCCCGGCCGTCCATCACGAGCATCGGGTATTCCATGCCGCCTCCGAGCAATGCGTCCACTATGCTGACTTGGGGGTAGGGATACATCCCGATTTTCTCCGAGAGCCATTTTATGGCCCTCACGCCGTGCACCAGGGTACTGTCCTTCCACGTCTTTGCGTGTTTTTTCCGGTAGAAGCTTTTTATGCTCACTCCGTTCCACGTCGTGTCCTGGACGACGAACTCCGGATCGGCGGACCATGCGAAATCGTGCACGTTTTCGGCGTGGAAATGAACGGACTTGTACTTGCCGGATCTTCTCTTGCCATGCTTGCCGTCGCCGCCCGAGACGGGGTTGAGTCGCCATCCGGGATCGCCTTCGACCGGGACCCCGGTCGCGGCGACGACGAAGTCGTCCGGCACTTCGAGTATCACGTCGAAAGTGCCGAACTCGCCGTAGAACTCGCCCGTTCGGAATATGTCCGGGTGGAATCCGTTCTCGTCGTACACGACGACCTTGGGGTACCATTGCGCCATGTCGTAGTGTTTGCCCTCGTACCCGGCGCGGCCGAGGTGGCGGCGGACTTTCTCCCTGAAGTTCATTTCGACGACCATCGAGTCGCCGGGCAGGAGGGGAGCGGGCAGCTCGATCTTCGCGATCGTCTCGTCGACCTCGACAGCCGTCTTGCGCCCTTCGACTCTCACGTTCTCCAGGTCCAGAAAGCCGCGGTGCTTCTCGGGAATGTCCAGCAACGTGAAATTGAATCCCCGGCGGAAATCTTTTATGAACTGCGTGTTCTTCGACTTGTAGGCGTTCGGGTAGAGGTGGAGGTAGAACAGCCTGAGCGTGTCGGGCGAGTTGTTGCGGTATAGTATCCTCTCGCTCCCCGTGAGCATGTGTTTTTCCGTATCCAGGCGGGCCTTTATCGTGTAATGAACGAATTGCTGGAAGTATTCTTCAGCCGATGCGGTGCCGCGGGTTGTCGGAGCCAGGAAGGCGCATGCCGCGGCGCACAGAACAATGACACGTTTCATCTGCTCGACTCCTTGCGATTTGTTCTCCCGGGGGAACGGCGAGCGCCCGGACCGGGTCGCCCGTCCAGGCATCGGTTAGCGATCATAGCAGCGCCCGAAAAGGTTGTCATCTTGTTTATGGCGCCGGATTATCCGCTCTTTCATCTTGAACTTGACGGGGTCGGTGACAGCGGTTAATGTTCTTGCAAACCCCTTTTTCGGAACGCGAGTTACATGAATCTCTTTGTCTTCATATGCAACCAGCCGGACAAGCTCGACGAGATTCTCGAGGGATTTCTGGAAATCGGCGTGACCGGGGCCACGATACTCGACAGTATCGGAATGGGGCACGTCTTGTCCACCGAGGTGCCCATATTCGCCGGGTTCCAATCGCTGATGAGCGGGGCCAGCGCATACAACAAGACGATAATCTCCATCATCAAGGAACCGGAAAAGGTGAAGGCCGTTTTCGATCTGGTGGAAGAGGTGTGCGGGTCGTTGAACGAACCGGGCAGGGGCATCGCGTTCACTCTTCCCATCGATCAGGTGAGAGGGCTCATGCCCGAGCTGGAGTGATTCCTTTCCCTTGGCTGGGGTGTCCCCGATAGAATAATACATGAAGACACCAATCGCTCTCATCATTCTCCTCCTCATCGGGTTCCTGGGCTCGAAGGGATGGGTTGCCAGGGTACGCTCCAAATCTTTCGTAGCTCCATTGTTCGTCTCAGGGATCGAGTTCTTCCTGCTCGGCGTCCTCTTCGGGCCTTCCTTCCTCAACGTGATGTCCCCGGCGATCCAGGATACTTTGCGGCCGATCGTCTACCTCGCTCTCGGCTGGATCGGGTTGATGTTCGGGGCGCAGCTGTCACGGAGGCAACTGGAGAAAGTCTCCACGGCGGTGTTCAAGTTGATCGCCGCCGATGTGTTTCTCTTCACGATCACGTTCGCCGCGGTTTCCTGGTTTTTCCTGAGGCTCTCCGCCGCGGGCTCTTCCCGGTATGAAATCCTAGAGGCGGGCGTGCTGCTAGCCGTCACGGCCTTCGTGAGTTCGCCGACTCTGATCGGGGTGCAGGCGAAACGAATACCGGCAAGTGGGGCGTTCACGACCACGGTGAGAATGATAGCCTCGCTTCAGGCGATAGCGCCGCTGTTCCTGTTCGGGTTCTTGTTCATGGCCGCCCACAGCGTCTCGGACTCGGGCATGGGCTGGAAGTACGAGATCCTGTGGTGGCTGTTCGCCAACGCTTTCGGCGTGGTGTTGGGATTCGTCATGGTTCTCCTTTCGGCCCAGCGGTGCCCGGAGAACGAGAGGGTATTGCTCATGATGGGGATGCTGATGCTGGTGGGGGGATTCTGCTATTTCTTCCGCTTGTCCCTGCTCTACACCTCGATGCTCATGGGGATAGTCGTGGGCAATTTCTCCAAGCGAAGGGAAGAGATATTCAAGCAACTCGTCCAGTTCGACAAGACGATCTATATCATGTTCTTGTTCATGGTGGGGGCCATGGTGAAATTCGACTCGCCGGGCCTGGCCCAGACGGTCGTCTTCTACGTAGTCTTGAGACTGGCGCTCAAGACGCTATTCACGCGCGAGCTTCTCAAGAGGTACTTCCCGGGTCTGAACTCCGCGGGCCTGGCGGGCGGGCTGGTCTTCAGCGCCCAGGGAGGAATGGTCCTGGCCATGGTTCTGGATTTCCTGGTTTCGAACGAGAGCGCCCTCATTGACATGATCGCTTCCTCCATCGTGCTGGCGGTGGTCGTCAACGAGATCACCGGTTTCTTCCTCACCGGCTCGGCCCTGAGAGCGAGCGGGGAGGCCAGAACCCCGTCCAGGGCGCCGGCCGGGGGTGCTCCATGACGAGTATGAAGTTGACCAATCGCCTGATCACGCTCGGCGTCCTCTTCGGGCTCGCCGCCATAGTGATTCTTTCACCCGCCTCCTCGATGGGACGGGCCGAGGCGGAAGAGACTTTCTCCCTGGGATTCATCCTTTTGTTCGCCTATTACCTGGCGAGCATATTGAAGGATTTCAAGCTGCCCATGATATCCAGCTACATCCTGGCCGGGGTGGTATGCGGTCCCTACGTGATCAACCTTCTCTCGGAGAGAGTCGTGGTTTCGCTGCAGCTGTTCGATGACATGGCCTTGGCGATCATCGCGCTCGTAGCCGGGGGCGAAATGAAGCTCAGGGTTCTGAGCGAGAAGAGAAAAGCCTTCCTGAGCCTGATCGTCGCCCAGGTGGCGTTCTCCTTCGTCGGAGCCGCGATCGTGATCTTCCTAGCAAAGGGAAGGATCGGGTTCCTGGCGGGCGCGCCCATCGGGGCCGTAGCGGCTGTCGCGCTCATCCTGGGCGTGGTGACGGCCGCGCGCTCGCCCGCAACCACCATCGGGGTCGTGACCGAGACGAGGGCGAAGGGGCCTTTGACGGAATTGATCGTGGGCGTGACCGTCATCCTGGACGTCATCATTCTCGTCCTGGTCGCTTTCGTCGTGCCGCTGGCCTCGTTGATCTCTGATCCCTCGGCGTCGTTCACCTTTTCCTTCGCAAAGGACCTGATCCTGGAAGTCGTGGGGTCCATAGGCGTCGGCATCCTGCTCGGCATCACGATCGGCTCGTACATTCGATGGGTCGGGGAGTTCCTCCCTCTATTTCTAGTGGGAGCGGGATTCATCGGGAGCATGATCTGCCGGTTCTACAACTTCGAACCCCTGCTCGCCTTCATGGTGGCGGGGTTCTTCGTGGAGAACTTCTCGTACATGGGGGACGACCTGATAAAGGCGCTGGAAAAGAGCGCTTTTCCGGTCTACGTCGTGTTCTTCGCGATCTCGGGCGCATCGATAAACCTGGACGCGTTGGCTCGAATGTGGCACCTCGCCATAGTTCTCGTCGTCATGCGGGCGGCGGCATTCTATGCGGGGAGCCTTGCGGCGAGCCGCGTTTCCTTGCACGTCAAGCCGTTCGCGCGCAGTATCTGGATGGGGTTCCTGCCCCAGGCGGGGGTTACGATAGGGATCGCTTCCATAGTGGGCAGGAGGTTCCAGTGGGGTGACGAGGTGAAGACGATCATCCTCGCGGTGGTTGCGCTGAACCAGTTGATAGGCCCGGTGGCGCTCAAACTCCTTCTCGTGAGAAAGGGAGAGGGCTCCGACGATCGTCGGTGAATATCCCGGCGCTCGAAACCCAGCCGACCGATCTTCGATGCCAGCGTCGCGCTTGGATAAGCGGGAGGTTTGCCCTTGACGGGAGTAGGCATTAGAGCTGTTGGATGTTTGATTTGCTATTTCGGCTTTTGCACCACAAAGACCAGAAACGGCCACAAGGGAACTCCTATTTTCCGATGAAATATCGCTCTTGCCCCCGCTCCTTCCAAGGCGGGCAGGATGGAGATAGACCTGCATCCCAGGGAAAGCAGGGGAAAATGCCAGATTATGTCTTCGAGTTTATCCGCCAGCCGGCGGATGAGGGGATTGTCCGGCTCGGCGGAATGAGCGATCCCCAAGAGGCCGCCGGGTTTGACGAGGCGATATAATTCCAGTGCGGTCTTCGAGGGTTCAATTACAGGGCACAGGCTGTATGTAGAAAGAACGACATCAAAACTTCCGTCTTGAAAAGGAAGGTCGAGAATGTCCCCTGTTGCGAATTCCGTCCTGTCCTGCAGTCCCACGTTTCTTATCTTCTTTCTCGCGACCGCCAACATGTTTTCACTCAAGTCAAACAGAACGACTTTCCCGGAAGGGCCGACTTTCTTTGCTGCCAAGAGCGCCGTGGATCCCGTGCCTGCTCCGGCATCCAGTACTTTGTCTCCTTCCCGCACTGCTTTCTCGACGAGTAGTTTTCTTCCTTTTTCATCCGAACGGGCGGTAAGGGTAGTGTGCTGCAAGTCATAGCGCTTCGCCGTACGGTTGTATATTTCTCTGACCTTGTCTTTGGCTAAAGCGTTTCGCATTGTTGCCGATTTTTCTCTTCTTCATATAACGGACTGCGCATCAGCCTCCCGCCTAAGGGGAACAAGCGAAGAGATAGGTTGGCTCTTATTCGGTTTCGGCGTCAATAACGTCCCTCAATACTTCAAGGCTCCTCTTCGCGTCTCCCGATGCCACCTGAACCTCAATAGGGCCGGTTATGGGGTTGACCGGAGTCAGTCCTCCCAGGCCGAACAAGCTCTGAAGGCCTTCTCCCTTTATGTGAAATCTTATCCCTTCAGACTCAAGGAGGCTCTTGGCGACTGCAAGCTTGGAGAGATTGCTCGTGGCCAGGATGGTTACGAGTGGTCCTTCGTGATTTTGTTTCGATCGGTTTTTCATTGAATTTCGGGTGTCGATATATAGCTAACGGACTGGGCTTCACCCGCGCCGTGACTCGGGGGGAGACACCTTCGCTAACCAACAAACCACAAAGCGCATCGGGCCGCTGCTGGCCCGCCTCGCAAGCGGCGTTGGGTGGAAGCCCTTTTTAGCCTGCTTCACTCTCCAGAAGCGGCTTGTTCTTCTTCAGCCATAGTAATACCATTATTGCCACAATTAGTACAACCGTTCTTATCAAGCTTGCTTCCATACCAAATTCGCCGCCGCTTAACCAGGGCGAGCCAAGTGATTTCGACACAAATAGGGTCGTACCTTCTAATCCCATGCTGCTGACTGAAATGCCAGAATTTGGCAAGCCGGCAATAAAAAACTGCGCGAAGTTCCAACCGGCATGCCAACCAATGGGTAACCAAAGCGAGCGCAACCATAACAGGCTCAATGCATAGGTGGTAGCCGAAAGCATAATGTTAATTGCTCCCAATGGTTCGGCATTGGGGTTAAGCAGATGCATCCCACCGAACAGAAGCGAAGTTACAACAATCGCAGGGACTACACCCCAGCCACGTTTGATGTTTTGAAACCAATAGCCGCGATTCAGGACTTCTTCAACAATCGGCCCCAGAATAGATGAGGCGAACAACCATCCCAAGGCCATCAAAACTATTTTGGTAGGTACGCTCGCCAGCCCCCAGGACGGCTTTATTACGCCAATGATAACCATACCGCCAAATACCAGTAGCACCTCGCCCAAACCCGCGGCCAGTCCACCTGCCAAGTATCTCCATTGCTTTCGGGAAAACACCCACCACATATCTTGTAGTCGTTTGCGTTCAAGCCAACGCCACGCTGACAGCACGAGCAAGAGGTTTACGATAAGCAAAATGATAATGCCGATGATTTTCCCATCCGGGCTAATCGTGTTTAGCGTTTTGCCATGAAAATCAATATCCGACCAGTGCAGAACATCTACCAGAAGTGCGAGGACAAGCCAGCCGACGATGTTACCCAGAATGCCTACCATCAAAACAATTTGCAGAATTGAGACGCGAATAATAGGCCATATTCGTTCAGATAGAAATGATTTTAGTGATGTCATTTTATTCACTTCTCAAACGAAATTCGTTCTTTCACAGATACAGACATTGACCATGGTAGAACATCTTGGCAATCAGCGGCGGCGCGAAGCGAAGCGCCGTCCATCTGCATTGATGGAATGGATTCCTCCTGCGGCACGTTCGGTATCATAATGTACCAAGCCGCTTATCGGCTTCTATGAACCATTTCATTTTCATGAAAGGAGGAGTCCACTATGAAGTATAACACAATGATCGCTGTCGATCTCGCCAAGTCTATCTTTGAAATCGCCGTCTCCAATGCTGCCGGACAACTTGATAAATATCGTCGGCTTTCGCGGGCACGCTTCGAGCGATTCTTCGCCCAGAGTCGGCCGGCAACCGTCATTCTCGAGGCATGTAGTTCAGCTCATCACTGGGCACGAGTGCTCCAGAACCTTGGTCATTCCGTCATCCTTCTCCCGCCTCATGCTGTTCGCCCGTATGTAGTAGGGAACAAGACCGATCGGGCTGATGCAAAGGGCCTGCTCGAAGCGTTTCGCAACAAAGATATCATGCCGGTTCCCGTTAAATCTCCCGATCAGCATGTGCTCGCTGCGCTTCATCGACTTCGTTCTGCATACCTCTCAAGCCGCACGGCGCGCATCAACACCATTCGCGGCATTCTCCGTGAGCTTGGTATCACTATCCCCACAGGGGCAACTCGTGTTGTTCCAGCAGTGAGGGTGCTCATCCAGGAGCTCGACCCTGGCATTCCAAAGGCCTTGCATCCCGCCCTTGCCGGTGCGGCAGACGAAATCCTCGAGCTCGAAACACGCATCCGCCACATCGAACATCAACTCGAAGCCCTGAGCAGAGACAATCTCGTTATCACGCAGCTTCGCTCCATCCCAGGCGTTGGGCTCTTGAGTGCTACCGCCCTCGTTGCTTTCGTTGGCAACGTAAATCGCTTTCCGACAGGACGCCACTTTGCAAGTTTCCTTGGCCTCACCCCAAGAGAACACTCCAGTGGTTTCAAACGCCGCCTCGGTCGTATCTCCAAGCGAGGCGATGCTTATCTTCGTATGCTTCTCATTCATGGTGCCAGATCGGTTATTTGCCATGCCAAAAGGAGCAAATCTCACGATCGGCTCAGGGCCTGGGCTCTTAGAATTGAAAAAGAGCGTGGTCACAACAAAGCCGCCGTTGCTCTTGCCAACAAACTCGCCCGTATCACTTGGGCGGTCTGGAGAAATGGGGAAAACTTTATGCCTTTTGAAAGGGGGAACTGAATCACTAGCAAGCCCTTCAATGGATTGCAATGAGAATGTGCTTGATGGCGAACGGAGCAAGACCGACGCAGGGTAAAGCCAATAACTAGGCTGGCCATCAAGGCCGTTGTCAGCGGTTGGCTCCCTGCGTGCGAGTTCCATCATGGCCCGGAGGTCGATATGCTCTCCAAATACAGAGGCCGGAGATACGGCTGCAGCCTGATCCACGTCATCAATGCTCAAAGAAATCTCTTGCATGAGGAGTCCAGATACGGCTAGTTAGGCACCGCATTCAGTCCTAATCATAATCCACCCCTGGCCCTCTGGATTCTAGGTCCAGCTCCGTCGTCCTGCATTTCGGGCATCGAGCCGGCGCGTCGAACCTAAAAGTACCCCCACAACGACACGGATCCAATGTCTGCTCAACCAGCTCATGGTATTCCGCTTGTGAGATCGGTTCACCTGAACATTCTTGCTGGATATCCTTGTCAATTTCTGCCGTTGCAACGCAGTACGGTCCGGGCAACCCTTTGATGTATCTAAGATGAATCTCACCGAGCGAGGCGAAATCCACATGCCGATCACGTCCACATTTGTCACATCTTAACAAGTGAAACGTGAAGCCACCGCCTTGGTCGACAGTGAAGTTGTGACCGCATTTACGACAAATTACCGAATACCTAGATCCCATCTAGTCACCAACCGTGTGCCTAACGATCAAGCTCACCTGCCGCTATGGATCCCGCCCAGGCGGGAGGAATAGCGGTCA
>CAYXEN010000035.1:0-26953 GCA_964464035.1 uncultured bacterium
CCGTGCTCACTGACGTTGCGCGCGGCGGGGGCCCCGAATCGCCGCCACCCGCTGCGTGGGGCTTATAGCCAAAGTGCCGCGGGTCCTGTCGGCGATCTCACCCCACCGTGCTCACTGGCGTTGCGCGCGGCGGGGGCCCCGAATCGCCGCCACCCGCTGCGTGGGAGGTGATAATGCGCTGCAAGGGATTTGCTGCAGTCATCCTGCTGCTGCTTGGCATCTCACGGGCCTGGGCGTGGGATCCTTTCCCGGAGAAAATGCCCGGCTGGAAGCTGGACGGCGAGGTGCGCACGTACACCCCCGCCGACCTCTACGAGTACATAGACGGAGCGGCCGACCTGTATATTCGTTACGGTTTCGTCGACTTGAAAACGGCATCGTATGACACGAAGCCGGGGTTTTCCCTCACCATCGACGTGTACCGGATGAGCGATGCCCGCAACGCGTTCGGCATATACAGTTGGGAAAAACACACCAGCGCCAAATTCCTCTCGATAGGCTCGGAGGGATACTACGAGAAGGGGATACTCAATTTCCACGCAGGCGAATATTACGTCAAGCTCTCCGCGTTTTCGTTTTCCGCGGGTGAAGAGGTGTTTCTCACCACGATAGCGCGTGCGGTCCTGCGCAAGCTGGCGGTGAAACCGGATACGCTCGAGCCCCTTCTCTGCTTTCCGAAGGAAGGCAAGGTGGATCATTCGGAAAGATTCATACCCAACGGGCTCCACGGGTACGATTTCCTTCGCCCTGTCTACGAGGCCGACTACTGGATCCCCGGCGCCGATTCCATGCGCACGGATCGGGCTTTCATCGTCGAGGCGCGCGACGAAGAGTCGGCGATGACGATGCTCGATTCCTGCAGGACCCTGGCTCGAAAGGAACGCGCGAGCGCGGGAGTGAACGGTGAAACAATAAGGATGGCGGATCCGCATGCGGGGCCGGACGCAGTGTTCATGGTCCGGGGAAAGGGGCCATATTTATGGGGCGTCGCGGCTCATGGTGGTGAAAGAGCCGAGCGTCTCCTCGAGGCCCTTTCGGAGAACGTGGAGTCGATCCTCTTCCGCCCGCGGAGCGATTGACGCAAACCCGCATCTCCGGGCAACATTTGCCCCACCAGCCCGTATTAAAGGAAATATTCAAGGAGGTATTTCATGAAGGCGTTTTTCAGGACTTTTCTGGCGTCCCTTCTGGCGATCGTCTTCCTGGTCGCCGCCGTCGGCGTCGGGTTGAAGGTCAAGATGGCGAAAAAGCAAAAGATCAAGGACCATTCCTATCTGCTCGTGGACGTCTATGGTGTAATCCCGGAGTACGATCCTCCCGGCGGTGGCGTCAGCTCGATCTTCGAAGGCGAGCCGGAGACGCTCACGCGGATTCTCACCAACCTGGAAAAGGTGAGACACGACGACCGGATCGACGGCGTGATCGTGAAAGTTTCCTCCACGAACTCGGCGGGATTGGCCAAGCTTCAAGAGATGCGCTCGGCCATCAAGAAGGTTCGCTCATCCGGGAAGCCGGTTTACGCGTTCGCCGACGCGATGGATCGTAACGCGCTCTTTCTCGCTTCAGCGTGCGATTCCATATTCATGCCGGAGAACGGGTACTTCATGTTCATCGGGATTGACGTGGCCACCGAGCACGTCAAGGGAACTCTCGACAAGCTGGGGATCAAACCGAACGTTCACAAGATCAAAGACTACAAGAGCGCGGCCGAGATGGTGACGCGCAAAGACATGTCTCCGCAGTCGAGGGAGATGCACGAGTGGTTGCTCGACGAGGTATGGGACATGGAGCTCGAGGCCATATCCGAGGACAGGGGAATAAGCAGGGAAACGCTGGTCAAGCTCATGGAACAAGGGCTCTTCACCATCGAAGAGGCCAAGGAAGCGCATCTCGTGGACAGGGTCAGCTACTGGCAGGAGCTCGAAGAGCAGTGGAAACAGAAGAAGGACGAGAAGCTGCGCCTCGTAACCGAGACCCGCTACGCTAAGGAGAAGCCGAAGAAATTCGGCCTGGCGGGAAAGAAGAAGATAGCAGTGGTGCACGCTCAGGGACTGATCGGGGGACGCAGGAGCGGCTTGAATCCCGTTTTCGGCATGATGATGGGACACGAGTCGGTGGTGGCCGACCTCAGGAGAGCCGGGAGCGACGAGGACGTCAAGGCCGTGGTCTTCAGGGTGGACAGCCGCGGCGGCGAAGGCCTGGCAAGCGGGCTGATAGCTCATGAAGTCGAGGTTCTTTCCCACAAGAAACCTGTCGTCGTATCCATGGCGGACGTAGCAGCCTCCGGAGGCTACGAGATCGCCTACTGCGCCACGAAGTTGATGGCGGATCCCTTGACGATAACCGGTTCGATAGGATCCATTTCGGCCAAGTTCAACATGAAAGGTTTCTACGACAAGCTGGGCATAACGCATGATCATGTGACCAAGGGACCGATGGCGATGTTTTATTCGTTCGACCGGGATTTCACTCCGGAAGAATCCGCAAGGCACGAGAAGAACCATTGGGACATCTTCAACATCTGGTTCAATGACATTGCGAAGCATCGCGGCATGACCCCCGAGCAACTCGACAAGCTTGCCCAGGGGCGCGTGTGGACGGGCCGCCAGGCGAAGGCCAACGGCCTCATAGACGAACTGGGCGGGATGGAAGACGCCGTCGCACTGGCGAAATCGCTCGCCGGGATAGCCGGGGACGAGAAGGTATCCGTGGTACACTACCCCAAGCAGAAAGGGTTCCTGCAGGAGATCTTCAGCGGCGAGGGCGTCGTCGCTGCTGCGAAGACGATCCTCTACCGGGCGCTGAGAGATGATCTCGGGTTGGCCGAGAAGCTGGCCTCGGAGAACCTGCACGCCGTCGACCCCATGGTGATACGCTAGGCGGAGGGCGCTTCGATTCTCAGTCGATGATCTTGGGGCAGAGGTGGGAGACGGGACATTCGTCGCAAAGCGGTTTCCTGGCCGAGCAGAAAGACCTGCCGTGTTCAGCGAGAAGATGTGAGAAGTGCGTCCATTCATCGCGGGGGATGATTGCCATCAGGTCTTGTTCCACCTTTTCAGGTTTGCTTTCTTCGGTGAAGCCCATCCTCTTGGCAAGCCTCAACACGTGCGTGTCGACTATTATGCCGGGTATCCCGAACGCGTTGCCCAGCACGACGTTGGCCGTCTTGCGTCCCACTCCTCCCAGCGATGTCAACTCCTTCATCGTTTTCGGTACCTCCCCGCCGTGTTCTTCGACGAGAGATCTGCAGCACTTCTTTATGCTCTTGGCCTTGTTCCGGTAGAAACCGGTGCTCCGTATGTCTCGTTCGAGCTCTTCCTGCTCAGCCTCGGCGTAATCGCGCGCCGACTTGTATTTCTTGAACAGCGTCGCTGTTACTTCGTTGACTTTCTTGTCCGTGCATTGGGAAGCGAGGATCGTGGCGATGAGAAGTTCCAGTGGGCTCGTATAATTCAATGCGCACTTGGCGCCGGGGAACACGCCGGACAGAACCTCTATGACTTCGAGCGCTCTCTTTTTGTCGTTCTTTCCAGCCTGCATGCTATCGCTTCCTCGCTTCCTTGAAATACCTCATTGCTTCCTCCCTGCTCATCGTATTCAAGACGTCTCTTTTCTCGAGCCAGCCCTTCCTGGCGATTCCGATTCCATAAATGTAATCCCTCAAGCCGGCGATGTGATGGGCATCCGGGTTGACGGCGATCCGCACTCCTTTTTCCTTGGCCCTGCGAAGAAGACGCCAGTCGAGGTCGAGCCTGTGCGGGTTGGCGTTCAGCTCGATCACGACTCCGCAGTCGGCCGCCGCGTCGATGACGGCGTTCAGGTCCACCTTGTAACCTTCTCTCGCGAGCAGCAGGCGCCCGGTTGGATGGCCGAGCATCGTTGTGTAGGGATTCTCGATCGCCTTGATGATCCTCTTCGTCATCGCGGCCTCTCCCAAACCGAAATTGCTGTGCACGGACGCAACGACGAAGTCGAACGCGGCGAGAATGTCCGGGGGATAATCGAGGGACCCGTCGGGGAGGATGTCCGACTCGATGCCGTGCAACACCGTGAAATCCTTCATCCGTTCGTTCAACGACCTTATCTCGGACGCCTGCTTCTCGATCTCGCCCACCTCGAGCCCGCCGGCGTAGGCGGCGCTTCGGCTGTGGTCCGCGATGCCGAGATATTCGAGTCCCAGCGCCTTCACTCCCTCGACCATCTGCTCGATCGTAGCCGTGCCGTCGCTCCATGTTGTATGCACGTGGAAAATACCGCGCACGTCTTCTTCGCTCACCAGCTCGGGGAGCGAATGCGCCTCGGCCGCTTCGATCTCTCCCAAGCCTTCGCGCAGCTCGGGAGGTATGAAATCCAAACCCAGCCTCGCGAATATCTCTTCCTCGTCGCGGCAGGGGATCAGCTTGTCGCCCTCGAAGAGCCCGTATTCGTTCATCTTCATCCCCATCTTTTTCGCCCGCGAGCGCATCAGGGTGTTGTGTTCCTTGCTTCCCGTGAAATGGTGCACCGCGTAGGGGAATTCCTCGTCGGTGACGATGCGAAGATCCGCCTGGATGCCGGCACTCAACACGACGCTCGACTTAGTCTTGCCTTTCGATACGACGTTTTCGACGATGGGAAGCGTGGTGAAGTGCTCCATTACGGCTTCGCTTGCGGCGGCGCTCACCACGATGTCGATGTCCTTGACCGTCTCCCTTTTCCTTCTCAAGCTGCCCGCGATCAGGTGCCTCTTCACGTCCGGGTGCGAGGAGACGTGCTCGTAGACGGTGAGTGCCTCATCCAGCGCGAAGCTGTAAAGATGCCTCTCCCTGTACCTCTTGAGATTCTTGATTCCTGCGAGGATCTTGGCCTGGCTCTTCGCCCCGAATCCGTCCAGATCCGCGAGGTGGTTTTCCAGGCAGGCGTACTCGAGCTCGCCGAGGCTCTTTATCCCGAGTTTCTCGTAGACGGCTTTGACCTTCTTCGGCCCCATCCCCGGGATCCTGAGGAGCTCGAACAATCCCTCCGGTATCCTGGCGCGGAGTTCGTCGTAGTAGGGGAGCGAGCCGGTGGTGACGAGAGTTCTTATGTTCTCGAAGATTGATTTGCCGATTCCCTTGACATCGAGGAGCTCGCCCGATTCGACCATTTCCGCCAGATCGCCGGGTAGCGCGTCGACGGCCCGGGCCGCTGCAGCGTAGGCGCGCGACTTGAAGGGGTTCTCGCCCAGGATTTCGAGGAACACGGATATGTCCTCGAGAACGGCGGCGACTTCGTCCTTCGATATTACGGGTTGGTCACTCATGGCGTCTCGCGCAAACGAAAAGGCCCCACTATTATATAGCGGGGTCCGGATGAATGCCAGTATCGAGGTCGCCCCGGCGCACGGATCGCCGGCCGGTTCATGCGAGCGGAAGCGCGGATTTGGGCGACAAGCGGCGGGATCTAGAGCTGAGCCATCTCCGTCTCGAGTATGGCCACGTGCTCTTCCTCTTCGGCGGCCAACTCCCGGCAGATCTCCTTCTCCATCCCATCGGGCAGGCTCTCCGCCTTTTCCTTGAAGAATCGCCACGTTCTCTTTTCCAGCTCGATGGCCTTTTCGTACACGCCCTTCAGGCAGGCAGCGCCCTCGCCGAACGAGATCCCTTCGAAGAGTTCATCGCCTATGATCTTTTCGACGTCGGCCGGGGCCTCGAGCTCGCTCCTGTCCATGTGAACGTGGTACTTGTCGATGAGCTCCTGGATGTGGTCTTGTTCCTTGAGCATCATCTCTTCGAGAATCTGCTGCCGCGCTATGTTGGCCGTTCTCTCCTTGGCGATCTTGTAGAACAGGTATGCATTCACCTCGAATTGCAACGCTTCCTTGACGATGGCGAGAGCCCCGGGGTCGTCGATGTTGTAGGTTTCCACGACCTTGAGATCTCCCCCGCAGAGGAAGCACTTGCCGTAAGGAACGACGAACCCGGACGTGAGCTTGCCGCACTTCCCGCACTTCCAAGAGTACTTGACCTCCGCACAGCACACGCCGTCGTCGGCGATCACCTGGTGACACTTCGGACATGTAGAAGCCATGACAGATCCTTTCTAGCGTAAGCGTGACCATCACCCGCGACCCGGAACCTCCCGGGACGCCGGTGCGGTCGATCCACCGCGCCCCCAAGGGGAATCCTACTTGGAGACCGCCTTGCTGCTCTCCTCACCGGCGGAGATGACCCCCATGTATTCGAGCATGCCGCGGGCCGCTTTTCTTCCCGCCCCCATCGCCTCTATCACGGTGGCCGCTCCGGTCACTATGTCGCCGCCGGCGAACACGCCGGGGACGCTCGTCATCATCTTCTCATTCACCTCGAGATAGCCCCACTTGTTGGTCTCGAGCCCCGGCGTCGTCTGGGCGATGATCGGGTTGGCGTTCGTGCCGAGAGCGTATATGACGGTGTCTACGTCGATGACGAAGTTGGTTCCCTCCTTGGGGATCGGCCTTCTCCTGCCGCTCTCGTCCGGCTCGCCGAGTTCCATCTCGATGCATTCCATCCCTTCGACCCATCCGTTGTTGTTGCCGATGATCTTGACCGGGTTGGTGAGCCACTTGAAGACGACTCCCTCCTGGATGGCGTGCTCGAGCTCCTCGACCCTGGCGGGCGATTCCTTTCTCGAACGCCGGTAGACGATGTAGACGGCTTCCGCTCCCATCCTCAGGGCGACGCGCGCCGCGTCCATCGCCGTGTTGCCGGCGCCGATGACGGCGACCTTCTTGCCCATGCCGACCGGCGTGTCATAGAGCGGCTGGCGGAAACCCTGCATCAAGTTCACGCGGGTGAGAAACTCGTTCGCGCTGAAGACGCCGTTCAGTGCTTCGCCGGGAATCCCCATGAACTTGGGCATCCCCGCCCCGGTGCCTATGAAGGCGGTGTCGTATCCTAGCTCTCCCAGGAGCTGGGGAATTGTGTAGAGTTTCCCGATGACGGTGTCGAGCTGGATCTTGACGCCGAGCTTCTTCAGGTTCTCCACCTCGATGTCGATGATGTCGTTGGGCAACCTGAATTCCGGGATCCCGTACTTTAGAACCCCACCCGCGACGTGAAGCGCCTCGTATATCGTCACCCGCACGCCGTGCTTGGCGAGGTCCCCGGCGCAGGCGAGCCCAGCCGGCCCCGATCCTATGATCGCCGATTTCTTGTCGATCGGCTCGGGGATGTCCAGCTCTTCCCAACCGCGCCCGACCGCCGAATCGGCGACGAATCTCTCGAGCCGCCCGATGCCTACCGGTTCGAGCTTGTTGCCCACTATGCAAGTCGCCTCGCACTGGGTCTCCTGGGGGCACACCCGCCCGCAAACGGCGGGAAGCGTATTCGACTCCTTGAGAATCCTGTAAGCCTGTTTCAGGTCCTTGCGCGACAGCGCCTCGATGAACCCGGGGATGTTGATGGAAACGGGACAACCGGGGATGCACCGAGGCTTCTTGCACTGGATGCACCTCTCCGCTTCCGCAACCGCCGTCTCGAGGGAGTAGCCGAGGGCGACTTCCTCGAAGTTCTTGCGCCGCACCTCGGGGGGTTGCTCCGGCATCGGGTGTTTCTTGGGCGGCAGGTTGCGGATCGATTTGACCGCCCGTTTCGCACCCGGCTCGGGCGGGGGAACGGGTTCGGGGAGCGGGGGCAGGTCGTCCGGATGAGTCCTCTGTCGCGAGGTGGGGACAGCGGGATCGGCGCCGCCTGCGCCCGCGCTTGCTACGGCCTCGGCCTCCCTGGTGAACCTTTCGAGCGCCTCTTTCTCCTCGCGCTCGAATCTCTTCTGCCTGAGCATGAGCTCGTCGAAGTTCACCTTGTGCCCGTCGAAGTCGGGACCCTCGACGCAGGCGAACCGCATCTTGTCGCCGACGGTCACGCGGCAGCTCCCGCACATCCCGGTTCCGTCGACCATTATGGAATTCAAGCTCACGATCGTCGGGATGTTGAAAGGCCTCGTCACTTCGGAACAGGCTTTCATCATGACCAGCGGTCCAATCGCCACCGCCTGGTCTATGTCGTTGTTGTTCTCGCAGACGGCCTTGAGGGGGACAGTGACGAGCCCCTTGATGCCGTAGCTCCCGTCGTCGGTGGCCACGTAGAACTCGTCGCTGTACTTCTTGAACTTGTCCTCCCAGAACATCAGGTCCTTGGAGCGGAACCCTATTATGGAAATGGTGTAGGCGCCTTTCTCCTTGTATTCCCGCAGCTGGGGGAATACCGGGGCGACGCCCAAGCCGCCGCCTACTACGACGACCTTGCCGACTTTTTCTATGTGGCTTTCGAGCCCCAGGGGCCCGATGAAGTCGAGGAGATAGTCTCCCTCGTTCATGAGCATCATTTGCCTCGTCGTCTTGCCCACAGCCTGCACGACCACCGTGACCGTGCCTTTCTCGCGGTCGAAGTCGGCTACAGTGAGAGGTATCCTCTCGCCGCATTCGTTGATCCGCACCATCACGAAGTGGCCGGGCTTGGCCGCCTTGGCCACGTCCGGCGCTTCGATCTCCTGGAGAAAGGTGACATCCGAGAATCTTTCCACTCTTACTATCTTGTACATTGCAAATCCCTTCCTTCGATCCCTGCCGTCGCTGTGTTTGAAATAAGGGGAAGTATAACACCAAGACCAATGGAAATTGAACCGGGAAAAATCGATTGCGGGTTGGTTCGACGGAGCATGATAAAGCATCGGCCCCCGGAATGCAACCCGAGATTGCGCAGGGGAGCCGCGCGGTATGCGGGGGCGCCCATATCGGTCGGATCGATCACGCCGGGGCTCGCGGGCGCCGCGCCGGGCCCTGCCCCTGGGGCGGGAGCGGGACTCAGCCGGGGGATTATTGGTGTCACGAAAGGCTGGATGCTATAGAATGAATATCGGGCATACAAGTAAATCATCGTCAGCCGTTTTCGACTGTCTTCAGCGCCATGGCCGATACCGGGAATTCAAGTCGTTCTCTATCGGGGAAACTTTTCTCCCTCCTGCTCGTCGCCGTCGTTCTGTGTCTGGGTTTCCTGAGGTTCGTCAACCTCGACGCCGATCCCCCCCGGGGACTCACCCGCTCGGGGGTTCTCTATACGGATGAAGGCTGGTATGCGCGAAACGCCGTGTCGCATTACCTCGGCGGACCGTGGATCGTCGAAGGTGATTTCAACCCTATCGTCAACATGCCGATACAACAGTTCGTTCATTCCGGGGTCTTCAAGCTCCTCGGAATGAGTCTGTGGACTTCGCGCGTCTCGGGTGCGGCGGCTTTCATCCTGACCCTCTTCGTGCTCTATCTCACTCTCGTCGGAGTCGTGCGCAAGAGGATCGCGCTCGCGGTGATGCTCCTGCTGGCGAGCAACTATCTGCTTTTCGCGTTCTCGCGTATCGCGATAGCGGAAAACCTGATGATGTTGTTCGTCACGTCGAGCTTGTACTTCTCGACCCCGTCTTCGCGCCGTGGCGGACCGGTGGCGGGAGCCGCGCTAGCCGGATGGTTCTTTTCCCTGGCCGTGCTCACCAAGCTCGTCGCGGTGTTCTTCTTGCCGGTGCTGCTCATGCTTCTCTGGTGCCCGGCGGGCTGCATCACGCTTCGCCATCATGATGGATTCGCCAGGAGGCTCGCCGCCTGCCTGGGAGTGGTTGCGGTCGTGTTCGGGATCTATTTCGTCCTCCTCGTGCGGGGACACATGGAAGACTTCAGGTTCTTCAACCAGCTCAATATCGCGCACAGGGTGAAGCCGGTGACGCTCGGGTCGTTCCTCCGCAAGGCTTTCTTCGTGTTGAAAGGGAGTTCGCTCCGGCAGGGCGGCCTTGCTCCCATCGTGTACGGGGGCGGGATGATGGGATGTCTCTATGTCTTGCTGTCGAGGCGCTTAAGGAGGGAGCCTCTGATGACGGCGATGGTGGTTTGGGCGGCGTCGTATCTGCTCTTGGCCGCGGTCAACGGGTATGCGCCCCCCCGCTACTACGTTCCTGTCATGATTCCTTTCACTGTCGTGCTCGTGAGCATCGCATTCTGGCTGCCGGGAACGATCCAGCCGAGGATGCCTGCGTTCGCCGCCGCTGTCGTCGCCTTGCTGGTGCTGGGCGCGACGGTCGTCCTGAATACGATCGAGGTCGCCGGCTACATGCGTTCGCCGGAGTATTCTTTTCGTGACATGTCGAGGGACATCGGTTCACGCCTGCGGGCGGATGAAGGCGCCTACGCGGGTGCAAAAGCAGGCCCGGCCCTGCTCGGTCACTTCGCGAACAGCATCGGTCTGGAAGCGGGGCTCCGCTCTTACAATGACTCCTACAAGACCGCCCCGATCGGTACGATTGTCGATCGGTACGATCCACGCTACTACGTTTGCTACGGACCGGCCGATTCGATCCCATCCTCTGACGACTCGTACGAGAGTGCGGTGTATCTACGCCTGCATTACAGGTTGATCTTCATGGCGAAGTACGACGTCCTGGGGAATTACTACAAGGGCAAGCCGGTCTATCTCTACAGGTTGGCCGCGAAGTAGCTGAGTGGCCGCCACCGGCCGCTTCCACTCCAAAGATCAAGAAGCGAGTGACAGGCCATCTCCTCACCGGCGCCCGCTGCGCTCGGCTAACTGCCTTCGGCAGTGGATCCTCGCTTGCTCCGCGCCGACGGTTCGTCAATGGCCTGTCACTCGCTTCCCCAGGCACCCCGAATCGCCGCCACCCGCTGCCTGGTTGCGCGCTATTCCGAGGCGTAGAACGGTTTCCACTTCTCCTCGGGAGAAGGCTTCGTGAGAAGACTCACTATGACGAGGAGCGGCAGTGATACGCCGAGCGCGGGAAATATGAGTTGCTCCACTTCGAGGCCGAATATGAATTGAGAGGCGATGGTCGCCGCCATTCCTCCTACTATCGAGGCGAGCCCTCCCCATGGCGTCACCCGCTTCCACAGGAAGCACGCGAGAATCGCGGGCGTGAGTCCCGCACCCACCATCACGTACGCGTAGTAGGCCATCGACAGTATGTAAGTGAAGCGCGTGGACACGGCCAGGGCGGTCAGGCCGAGCGCGATTATGGCCATGCGCTGGAAGAACACGGTCTCGCGATCGCTCGCCTGGGGACGGATGAACCGCCGGTAGATGTCCCGGGTGATGTTGGTTGATGGGATCATGAGAAACGTGTTGCCGGTGGACAGGATGATCGCCACCGCAGCGCTTATGAGCAGGCTCCCGCCCAGTGTGCCTATGTTGAATCTCGCCAGACGGATGATTATCTCTTCCGTCACCGGTTTGGCAAGCGCCCCGCCCGCAGTGTGAAACGAAGGATCGTTCCAGTATATCGCGCTGCCTATTATTGCGAGGAGGACGAGCAGCGACTCGATGAGCACCACGCCGAGCACCATTCCCACGACGGCCTTGCGGGCGGATTTCTCGTCGCGCGCGGAGAAGAACTTCTGGTACATGCTGCTCTCGCCGAGAAGGAGGAACAGCGTGGGAAAGGCCAGGCCGAGTCCCCACTTGAGATCGTGCGTGCCGAGTGCCGTGAAATGCGAATGGGGGAGACTCGACGTCACTCCGCTCCAGCCTCCTGCGGACTTGAGCGCCAGGGGGATCGCGACGGCGATGCCCGTTATCATCATCAGCCCGTTGAAAACGTCGATGGTGACGATGGATATCATGCCGGCAAGTAGCGTGAAAGCGATTATTATGAAACAACTTATCACCGCCCCGTTCTCGGGGCTTATCGACCCGTCGCTGAGGATTGCGATCAGCCTTCCCCCTCCCCGGAACTGGTAACCCGCGATCGTGAGATAGGCGACTATGATGAGGATCGTCCCGAAGAGTCTCGCTGCGGTGTTGTATCTCTTTTCGAGAAGATCGGGGACTGTGTACTCGGCGATCCTTCGCACCCGTCCCGCGAGGAAATACACGATCACGATTCCGATCCAGGCTCCGACCGACTGCCACAATGCGGAGAAGCCGCTGCGGAAAGCCATCCCGGATCCGCCGAAGAGACTCCCCGACCCGATCCATGTGCACACGAGAGTCCCTACCAGCATGAACACGGGCACCCGGCGGCCCGCGACCATGAAGTCGTCCTGTCCCTTCACGCGGAAGCTCCGCCAGAAGGCGATACAGATGAGAGCGAACAGGTACACGAAGACCACGATTTTTATGACCATCTATTTCCCCTTTGTCCGGACTGTCTTTGCCTTAGTTTTCCGGGGAGACCGCCGGCTGTGAAGCCGCCTTGGCGGGGATCACGTAACGCCGATCTCCGCGAGCAGGTCCCCCGGCGGCTTGACTCGTTGAATCGAAAAGAGTTGAAAGAAGCCTATATGAGGCTTCCAACCATGTCAAGGAACACGGACGGCGGCGGGCCCGGAGCGGACAAGAAGGAGTTTCATCAACCGATTGGGGAGTATATAATGATGAAGCTTGAAAGAAGGCGGTCATGACGGCAAGGATCTACAGGATTTCCATATCGAAGAGCAGGGGCGAGAAGAAGGGCAACGTCGAGTGCGCCCGATTCCAAGAAGGATACGGTATCGTTGGGGATGCACATGCCGGTTCGCCGAGGCAGGTCTCGCTCCTTCCCTACGAGTCTTTCGCAAAGTTCAAGGAGGTGATCCCAGACATCGAGCCGGGGGATTTCGCCGAGAATCTAACGACGATCGGCCTCGATTTCTCGGGCATCGATGTGGATAGCCGCCTTCGCATCGGAGAAGACGTCATCCTCGTGGTCACCGCGATCGGCAAGGTATGCCACTACGGGTGCTATATAAGGGAGAGAGTGGGAGACTGCATTATGCCGAGGGAGGGCGTTTTCGCGCGCGTCGCAAGGGGGGGAATGATCCGCGAGGGCGACCGCGTGGAGCTGCTCAAGCCAGTTTCTTCTTCACGTGGGGGATGAGCCCGCCGTCTCTCACTATTCCCAGAACGGCCTCGGGCAGGCCGGGGAATTTGAAAGTCTTGCCTTCGTGAACCACCACGCCTTTCTCGAGATCGATGGTGATCCCGGCTCCGGCGGGGATCGAGGCGGCCGCTTCTTCGCATTGCACGAGGGGGAGACCTGCGTTTATCGCGTTGCGGAAGAAGAGGCGCGAGAAGGAAGCCGCGATCACAGCCCCCACGCCCGCGAACTTGAGGCAGGTCGCCGCCTGCTCACGCGAGCTCCCGCATCCGAAGTTCTTCCCCGCCACGATGATGTCGCCCGGTTGAACCTTCTCGGCGAACCCGGGGTCCAGGTCCTCGAGTGCGTGCGAGGCGATCTCCCGGGGATCGGTGACCGTGTAGGTGTATTTGCCGGGGAAGATGACGTCGGTGTTCACGTCGTCGCCGTATTTCCAGACTCTTCCTTCTATGATCGTCTTCATAATTTCCTCGGATCGGTTATCTCGCCCGCCAGCGCGGATGCGGCCAGCGTGAACGGGCTTGCCAGGTACACCTCGGCCTCGTTGCAGCCCATGCGGCCCTTGAAGTTTCGGTTGGAGCTGCTGAGGCACACCTCTCCCGGCGCGAGCACGCCTTCGTGAGCTCCCAGGCAAGGCCCGCAGCCGGGATTGAGGACTATCGCCCCGGCCTCGACGAAGGTCCGCATGTAGCCCCGCTCCATCGCCTCGAGGTATATCGGCATGGAGGCGGGGATGACGACCATTCTCGTGTTTCGGGCGATTCTCTTGCCTTCGAGGATCCCGGCCGCCGCGGCGAGATCTTCGAGCCTGCCGTTCACGCACGTGCCCAGGAACACCTGGTCCACCTTCGTTCCTTCGACTTTGCCTACGGGGACGACGTTGTCCACCGTGTGGGGACGGGCCACCTGGGGCTCGAGTTCGGATACGTCGTATTCCAGGATCTTTTCGAACTCGGCGTCGGGGTCGGAAACCACCACCTCGAAATCACTCCTCGCCCGTCCAACGAGGAAGGCCAGGGTCTTCTCGTCGGGGACGATGTAGCCGTTCTTCGCTCCGAGCTCGACCGACATGTTGGGAAGGACCATTCTCGAGGCGATCGACATGTCCTCTATGGCGTCGCCGGCGAACTCCAACGCCTTGTAGAGAGCCCCGTCCGCGCCTATGTCACCGGCTATCTTGAGAATCACGTCCTTGGAACCGACATGGCGCCCGGGCTTCCCGTGAAGGAGGACCCTGATGGTTTCCGGCACCCGGAGCCATATCCTCCCCGTAGCCATGACGACAGCCATCTCGCTTCGCCCGATGCCGGTCGCGAACGCTCCGAACGCCCCGTACGTGGTCGTGTGCGAGTCGCTCCCCACGATGAGCTTGCCGGGGAGCGCGAACCCCTCTTCGCACATCACCTGGTGGCATATCCCGCGGTTGACGTCGAAAAAGTTCTCGATGCCCTGCCTGGCCGCGAACTCGCGGATCGTCTTGTGGTTGACGGCGTATTTCTCGGTGGCGGCGGGCGTGCAGTGATCGAGAACGATCACGTGACGCTCGGGGTATCGCACTTTCTCGACGCCGATCCCCGCGAAGATGGAAGATATCGCGGCGGTGTTGTCGTGGGAGAGAGCGAAGTCCGGCTCTACTTCGACGATTTCACCGGCGTGAACTTTCTTGCCACTCTTGGCGGAAAGAATCTTTTCACTGAATGTCTGCCCTGAGCTCATTTTCCTCAAGTCCGCTCGAATCCGGGAGCGGCGGCACGCCGCCGGATCGAGTCGGGTTCATTCCGCGGCCGGTTCACTTCACCAGTTCGAAATCGGTGAAGTCCGCATGGTGAAAGATGATGGCCTCGCGGCTTCTCTTCACGTGATCGCCTTCCTTGGAGTGTACGGCGACCACGTGCATGACCTCGTAAGGGATTCCGGCCTTGAAGCAGAGCCCCACACCGGTGAACGGATGACGTAGGAGCTCGCCTTTGCGGCTCTTGGTGATGGTCCCGTCCCCGCGCTTCTCGTATTCTATCATCTTGCCGATGTCTGCGAGGAGGGCGCCGGCGATCAGGTGATCCATGTTGATGCCCGCCCGCTCGCCGTAGGCGTCGATGAGCACCTCCGCCATCGCATGGCACATCCTGCACACGGTGCGTACGTGTTCCAGGAACGTGATGGGAACGTCGTCGGCGAGGAGGGTGAAGGGGATCCTCTTCGTATCATCGATAGTGAAGCCGCCGTCATGAAGGGCATCCTCCCAGACGGAAAGAACCCTTGCCTTCAGATCCTCGTCCTTGATAAGATCGAATTCAGGAATCGCTTGCAACAGGTTTTCTTTCATCATGGGTTCTCCAGTTCGTAAACGCCTGAAGCGAATCTATTACAAATTATCGCTTGAAATCAAGGGGTTTACGCATCCCCGGGACGACAACACGGATTTTTTTGTAGATTGAGTGTCCGATTTGTGATAATATTCACAATGGCACGACTCGTGCTCTTTTCGTTGTGGCTGCTGTAATCGAGTTTGACATTCTAGCGGCGTGAAATAACTGGGCCGGACGAGATCCCGGGAGTGATCTCGTTATGGCCGAAGCGAACAGGATACATCGTTTCCGGTGATCTTAACACTCGGAGAAGGAGGTTCACATGAAGGGTCTCAAGGGCATCATAGGAATACTTCTCTTTTCTTTCTTGGTTCTCGTGACGGCGCCTTCGGTCTTTTGCGGGATCGAGAACTCCGTCCACGATCTGCAAGCGGAGCTCAACATCAATGAGATCTGCGTAGTCTGCCATACTCCGCACAATGCGGTCGATCCGACTGCAAACGCGCTCGACTATGCGCCGCTCTGGAACCACGAGGTTTCGTCCGTCGGTGCTTACACCCTTTATTCGAGCAGCACCCTCGATCACGTCCCGGGTCAGCCCGATGGTCCTTCGAAGCTCTGCTTGAGCTGTCACGACGGTTCCGTCGCCGTGGACAATTACGGTGGAACGACCACCGGCAACGTATACGTCGACGACGCGATTTTCGACGGCGCACCGGGGAACTCGCAGGGCACGGAGAGGGATTTCGGGACCAGCCTCGACAACGACCATCCGATATCCTTCCTATATGATCCGGTTGCAGCGGCGGATAACGAGATATACCCATCGACGGCGCTCACGCCTCTGGGTGGAACCATCGCCGAAGACCTGCTTGTCGACAACAAAGTACAATGCTCCTCTTGCCATGACGTGCACGATGTCGACGGCAATCCCTATCTATTGGTGATCAACAATACGGGCAGCCAGCTCTGTCTCACATGCCACGCGAAATAGAGCGGCCCGTCGATCCCGAGTCAGCCCGGCGATTCGGGATTCAAGTGCGCGAAAAACTCATGCGGGGGAGACTAAGCATGGTTCATGGAATTCCCGAGAGGGGAGGAGTGCTCCGACGCCGATTCGCCTTTTTCCTCCTGGCCGGAGTGCTGGGGATGTCGGTGGGCTCGTGCACCGGTTCCGCGCGCAGAGGTCCGGGGATTTTCTTTCCTTCCAAGCCCAAGAATGCACGCCTACAGTATCTGACCCATCTCTCTAGCGCCGAGGACGTGTTGCCGAAGAAGGGAGCCTTTTCGCAGCTCGTCTTCGGGGAAGAGAAGATCAAGGAAGGCGTGAAGAAGCCCTACGGCGTAGCCGTCCACAAGGGCGCCGTCTACGTGTGTGACACGAAGAGGTCGATAATCAACATCTTCGATCTCGAGGGCAAACGTTACGGTTTTCTCGGGTTCAAGGGTCTCGGGAAGCTCGAAAAGCCGATAAACATAACGATAGACGAACGCGGCTACAAGTACGTCGCCGACGCGGGAAGAAAAGAGATCGTCGTCTTCGATGCCGGCGACGATTTCTACAAGACCTTCGGCGGCGACAAACTCATGAGACCCGTGGACGTGGCGGTATTCCAGGGCAAGGTGTTCGTCTGCGATTCCAAGGCCTGCAAGATAAGGGTCTTCGACAAGAAGACGTTGAAGTTCCTGTATGAATTCGGCGAAAAGGGTTCGGGCCCGGGCCAATTCGCATTGCCCACCAACATAGCGGTGGATGCGGAAGGGCATCTTTACGTCAGTGACACGATAAACGGCAGAGTGCAGAAGGTGGACGACAGGGGCAAGCACTTGTTCACCTACGGGAGGCTCGGCGACATGCCGGGCGAGTTCGCGCGGCCGAAAGGGCTCGCGGTCGATCGCGAGGGGAGGCTCTATGTGGTCGATTCCGCATTCGAGAATGTCCAGATATTCAACCGCGAGGGGCGCTTGCTCTTGAATTTCGCCCATGCCGGCAACAAACCCGGGGATCTGAACCTTCCCGCCCAGGTGATCATCGATTACGACAACGTGAAGTACTTTCGTTCTTACGCGGACAAGCACTTCAAGATCGAGTATCTCGTGATCGTCACGAGCCAATACGGCCCGAGGAAAGTGAATGTCTTCGGCTTCGGTCACTATGAGGGATAAACGCGTGCATATGATTGCATCCGCGGTCGCCGCCGCCGCAGCTCTGGCTTTTCTCTCGGGATGCAGCGGACCAACCAAGGAGAAGATGCTTCGCATATTCTTCGATGAGCCGCCTGCTGCGAAGAAAGCCACTCCGGCCGAGCGCTCCAGACAAGCCAGGCTGGATTCCCTCCTTGCACACAGAAAGTTCGACGTGAAGAAGTACGTATTGCATCCCCCCTATGCCGAGAAGGATTGTGGTGTCTGCCACGCGTTGGGCGCTTCGAAGTCTTTTACCGCCCCGGTGGGCGGCGCCGATGAAGACGCGGGCGAAAAGCATGAAAAGCGTCTCATAATGTCGACTGACGAGCTTTGCTTCGAATGCCACGACGACAAGAAGGAGGAAGAACTCGCGAAGCAAGCCGAACTCGTCCACGGGCCGACGGCCGCCGGCGAGTGCGTCGAGTGCCACGATCCCCACAAGAGTCGCTTCAAGTTTCTCCTTCGCAAGGCAGAGCCGATATCGAGACTCTGCTTCACCTGTCACGACCGGGAAGACGTTTTGAGCGCCGATGCTCACACCGATCTGGAAGGAGAAGAGTGCACGGAATGCCACAACCCTCATGCCGGTGGGGAGTACCTGCTCAGGTGATCGAATGAGAAATAGGATCCTTGCATATTTATTGACGTGCCTGGGGTTGATAAGCGGGGCAGGTGTCGTGATAGCGTCCGACTCGGCGTACATCAAGACCGGGCGCGACGATGTGAAACCAATCAGTTTCAAGCAATTCAACGGCTGGACGGAGCTGATGTTCCGGGGCAGCAACGAGAGAGCCGATGTCTACAAGATAAGGGAGACGCTCTTCTCGCCCCGCTTGCAGCTCTCCACGCGGGGGGCCGTCTACCACGAGAAGTTTCTCTCCTTCGATCTCAGCGGCCTCGTGAGTCTCGAGCAGCGCAAGACGTGGGGTGGTGACACGCGCTCCGACTTATTGTCATTCAACGACTACAACGCTTCGGTCGTCTTTTTCGGGCAGAAGCGCGGCAATCTATCACTCTTCGCCAAGAGAAATAATGCTTGGATCGAATCGCCCTTCCGGGCCAGCTATCGTGTTCTGGGATCGAACTACGGGGCCGTGTTGCGATTCAGGAGAATACCCTTCCCTTTCGGGGTGACGTACGAGCGCAGCCGCAGGGAGGAAAGCTTCTCGGGCGAAGAGCGCATCGAAGAGCGGGATCAACTGAGCGTGGGAGTCCGCAACAAGTTTCACCGTCTCGACAATGATGCATCCTTCCGCTACGCGGATTACACCAAGAACATCCAGTTCCAGGACTACAAGACGCTCAACGCGGATTGGAACCTCACGCTGCATTTCAGAAAGCGCTCCCCGGGCAGCCTGCGTTCGAGCGCGAGATACTTCCACCAGTATGGAACGATCACCAGAAGGGATTTCAGCGTTTTCGAAAACCTTCTTTTCAACTGGACGAAGCATCTCGAGAACTCGCTGCGGTATCAATTCACCGAGCAGGGCACGGCTGATTTCCAGGGGGCCGAGGATCTGTTGCAGATAAACCGCACCCACAGGGGCAACGTGGGTTGGCGGCACACTCTCTACGGAAGCCTCGTGACCGGCCTCCAGCTCTACGGTTCCTACGAGGAATTCCTGGACGATACCGGGGGCGTGCGAACCCGGGTGGGAGAGGACAAGCGCCGGGGGATAAGGGCCGATATCAGCTACCGCAGGAAGACCGCATGGGGAAGACTTTACCTGGGTTACGGTTATGACCGCGCCCACGAGGAGCAATCGTCCGAGATCCGCTCGCGCCACGTTTCGAACGAGGAGCACGTTCTCCAGGACGGCAATGAACCCCAGCTCGAGCACGCCCTCGTCGATACCGCCACGATCGTGGTCACGGACGAGAGCGGTTTCGTCGTGTACGTGGAGGGCGTGGATTACAACGTGGTGCCTTTCGGGAAGTTCGTGAAGATCTTCCGCGTTCCCGGCGGAAACATCACCGACGGCCAGATCATTCTCGTCGATTATACGTATTCGTTCTCTCCCGAGTTGGCCTTCGACATAAAGGGGACGAATCTTCAGTTCAGGTTCGATACGGTGAAGAACGTTTCTTTCTTCTATCGTTTCAATAGGACGGAAGAGGATTTCATCTCCGGTATCCCGAACGGTTTTCTCGAGGATCACAGAAGGCACCTCGCCGGTTTGAAAGTCAACGCGGGCAATCTGTCCCTGGGCGAGGAGTACGAGGTGAATCGCTACCTGGCGGCCCGATTCGTTTCGAACCGCGTTCGCATGGATTACAATTCCAGGCTCTCGATGAGGACCAGAGTGAACTTCAGCGCGAGCTACTCCCTGACCCGTTACTCGGACGTCGACAGGACGTTGCATGTCTACATGCTGAGCACGAGGGTGATGACAGTGCTCCCCGCGGGGCTGAACCTGCAGGGTGAGGGCTGGTTGCGATTCGACAGGGGCAACCGGAGCGATCCGAGCCTCGAATCCGATTTTTCGGGGTTGCGCGTGAAGGTCACGCGGGATCTCAAAGCGATGACGATCGTCATGGGCGCGTTCTACCGGAATGCGAATGACAACCTCGTCAAGGATCAGAGGGCTAACTTCTACATTTCGCTGAAGAGGAAATTCTGATCGATGCACGCTGAAGTCCGAACAAGATATTCAGGCCGTCGGCGCACGGCCGCGCATCTGGCTCTGTTGGCGATCGGCGGCATGGTGGCGCTGTCCGCTGGGCGCGCCGGGACTGCCGCGGGGGCGGGTGAACCGCTCCTGTTCCCGCCGGGGCAAGGCCGGGCGCGCATCAAGTACCTGAATTCGATTTCCGACAGCAGGGATTTCGTGAAGAGGAGTTGGTGGAAGAAAGTCGTGGGGACGATTACCGGCGGAGAAGAGGTGAAGAAAATCGTACGACCGTATGGAATCGAAGTGAACGAACGCGGATGGGTCTACGTGTGTGACCCGGGCGAAGGCGTGGTGCACTGTTTCAAGGGAGTTCACAAGGGTTACATGACGTTGCCGACCAAGGGGAGAATGGAATCGCCCATAGACGTTGCGATCGATGACGACGGAAACGTCTATGTAACGGACTCGAAGGCAGGAGAGGTTTTCTGCTATTCGCCCCGCGGGGATCTCGTGCGACGCTTCGGTTCGGGTCTCGAGCGCCCCGCGGGAATCGCTTTCCATCGTGGCCGGGAGACGCTCTATGTCGTGGACACGGCGGGCCAGAAGGTCGTGATCTTCGACAAGTCGGGACGCATCACCGGCACCTTCGGATCGAGAGGCGAGGGCGACGGCGAGTTCAACTTTCCAACGAACATATTCATTGATTCCGAAGGGATGGTGTACGTGACCGATTCGATGAATTTCAGGGTGCAGGTGTTCGATGGGGACGGGCGGTTCGCGTGGAAGTTCGGAAAACTCGGTGACGGCACCGGGGATTTCTCCAGGCCCAAGGGTGTCGCGGTGGATTCAGACGGTAACGTGTACGTGGTGGATGCGCTCTTCGACGCCGTTCAGATTTTCGATACGCAGGGGAGGCTGTTGTTGTCGTTCGGTCGTCCGGGCCACGAACCGGCCCAGTTCTGGCTTCCTTCCGGGATCACGATCGACGGGAGGAACATGATATACGTGGCGGATTCTTACAACGGTCGAGTGCAGGTGTTTCAATACTTGGGGGACGAGCAATGATGAAATCCCGCGCCATGCGTCTGATAGTGCCGCTTCTGTGCCTGGGGCTGACGCCCTTGCCGGCCGGGGCCTCCAACATAGCGATCACGAAACACAACCTCTCGGTGAGCGGCCCGGGCGGCGTCAAGGCCGTGAGCGAGACGAGAATATGCGTCTTCTGCCATACTCCCCACAATGCGAGCCCCGACGCCCAGCTCTGGAACCGCAATGCTTCCGGGGCCACCTACACTCCCTACACTTCTTCGACGCTCGATGCCACCCCGGGACAGCCGACGGGAAGTTCCAAGTTGTGCTTGAGTTGCCACGACGGAACCATCGCTCTGGGGGAGGTCTTGAGCGAAGCCTCGCCTATATCCATGGCGGGAGGGATCACCACGATGCCTGCCGGGGTCACGAATCTCGGCATCGTTCTCACGGACGACCACCCGTTTTCCTTCGCTTACACCCCCGGGCTGGCCGTGACGGACGGTCAGCTGAACGATCCGGCCACTCTTACGCAGGAAGTTAAGCTCGACGCCAACGGCGAGTTGCAATGCACGTCGTGCCACGACGCACACGATGATACATATGGAAAGTTTCTCGTGGCGGACAACGTGATGTCGGCTGTTTGCCAGTCTTGCCACAGCATGGATTACTGGGATACGTCGTTTCACGCGCTCTCGGCCGGGACGTGGAACGGCGTGCCTCCGGATCCCTGGCCTCATACCGAGTGGACGAGCGTGAGACTCAATGCCTGCGAGAACTGCCACAATCCTCACAACGCGGGCAGCCAGACGAGGCTCCTCAATTACCTCGAAGAGGAGACCAACTGCCTGGTCTGTCACAACGGAAACGTGGCCGATACCGACATCGATTCGGAATTCCAGAAGATGTACGTGCACCCCGTGACTTCCACGACCGGGGTGCATGATCCAAAGGAAAACCCGGTGGTGACGACGAGGCACGCCGAGTGTTTCGACTGTCACAACCCGCACGCCGTCACGCTGGGCGGATACAATCCTCCGCTCGCGTCGGGGCACTTGAGGGGTGTGAAGGGGATCGATACGGACGGCAACCCGGTGGATCCGGTGAACAACGAGTACGAGGTCTGTTACAAGTGTCATGCGGACAGTCCCGGCAAGCCGGGGCCGAAAACCGCCAGGCAAATAGTCCAGGACAATGTCCGCCTCGAATTCGATCCCGGCAACCCTTCTTATCACCCGGTGGAAGCGGCCGGCGTGAATCCAGACGTCCCCAGCTTGAAATCTCCCTGGACGACGAGCAGCATCATTTATTGCACGGACTGTCACAACAACGACGCGGGTCCTCGGGCCGGAGGGGCGGCTCCGGACGGGCCGCACGGATCGATATATCCCTCCATCCTGGGCTGGCAATTCGAAACGGCGGACAATACTCCCGAGAGCGCGGCCGCCTACGAATTGTGTTATCGCTGCCACGATCGCACCAGCATACTGGCGGATGCCAGTTTCAAGGAGCACAAGAAGCACATTCAGGGGGTGGGCGCGTCTTGCAACATATGCCACGATCCGCACGGCGTGAGTTCAACGCAGGGCAACATAACGAACAACAGCCACTTGATCAACTTCAACACGGCCGTGGTTCTGCCTGATCCGAATTCGGGGCTCCTGGAGTACCGGGACACGGATCCGGCCGGCTTCAAGGGCGAATGTTATCTCAAGTGCCACAACGTGAAGCACAGCCCCAAGAAGTACTAGCTTCTTCCCTGCTCCTACGTCGCTGGGCCTCCAAAGATCAAGAAGCGAGTGACAGGCCATTGACGAACCGTTGGCGCGGAGCAAGCGAGGATCCACTGCCGCCAGGCAGTTAGCCGAGCGCAGCGGGCGCCGGTGAGGAGATGGCCTGTCACTCGCTTGCAAAGCGCCCCGAATCGCCGCCACCCGCTGCGTGGGGCTCGTAGCCTTTGAATGAAGCGGGACTCAGATGTCGCTCAACGTGAGCGAACCCATGAGGTCTTTCATTTTCCTGTCGAGACCGAGCAGTTTCTTGCGTATCGTGCAGCGACGGATGTGATCGCAGCGCTTCCTGCTCGAGCAGGCGAGGAAATCGAGAGGGCCGTCGATCGATTCGACGACATCCTTGAGAGTGACCTTGGAAGGAGACTTGGCGAGCCTGTAACCTCCATTGCTGCCGAATTGAGACCTTATGATGCCGCTGATGCTGAGCTTCTGGAGGATCTTGGCGATCAGATCGGGGGGCAGATCGTAGGTCTGGTAGATCTCTCTCGCGTTGGTTATATCACCGTTTCGTTTGCCGGCCATGTGCTTCAATGCGATGAGTCCGTAGTCGGTTTTCTTGGATAGTCTGAGCATGTCGTCACCTCGTGATGGAAGTTGCTGTCAAGCCTGGTGGAAAAAATAGTAGAATATTACAAGAATCCATCATGGACGATTATAGTCTCATATTAAGTAAAAGGCAAGGATTACCGATACGGCGGCCGGCCCGATCCCGGGAGAACGGCATATGAAGGAGCAATCGTTTGAAGAAAAGGAACTCCTGGCCATGATATCCGGGATCGCGGGCAAAGTCGGGCTTGCCCGCGGGTTGCGCGCCGCTATAGGGGACGACGCGGCGGTCTTCCGGCCTCGAAGCGGGATGGACCTGCTTCTCACGACCGACGCCCAGGTCGAGGGGATTCATTTTCGGAAGGACTGGCTGACTCCGTACGAACTCGGGCGGAAGCTGGCCGCAGTGAATCTGAGCGACCTGGCCGCAATGGGAGGCGATCCTCTCTTCGCTCTCCTTTCCCTCTCGTTGCCTCCGGGCACGCGAAGAAACTATGTCAAGAGACTGGTGGAAGGTGTGGTGGACCACCTGGGTGAATACGACGCAACTCTTGCCGGCGGCAACCTGTCGGGATCACGTGAGGGCGTGGCGGCCGATCTCACGCTTGTTGGCGAGTGCCCGAAGGGATCGGCCTGGATGCGCCGATGCCGCCCGGGCAGGGACGCTATCGTTGTCGTCGGAGATCTGGGAGATGCCCGCGCCGGACTCGAGATCCTGAAGAGTGGATTGGAACGCAGATACCCCAAGCTCGTGCGCGCGTTCAAGCGTCCCGAGCCTCTGCTCGAAGTCGCGCGTTTGCTGCGGAGGGATCCTTCGATTCACGGGGCGATGGACGTGAGTGACGGTTTTGCGACCGACCTCGTTCGGCTGCTTGACGTGCAGGAGTGCGGATGCGTGGTCGACGCGTCTCGGCTTCCGTTCTCGAAAGAGCTGGAGCGTTTCTGCAGGGAACGAGGCGTACCGCTGCTCGATTACGTGCTCGGCGGGGGAGAAGACTACGCGCTCGTTTTGAGCGTCTCGCGCCGGCAAGCGGACAAGGTTGCTGCAAGGGTGGAGAGGGTGACGGGAATCAAGGCTCGCGTGGTAGGAGAATTCAGGCCCGGAAACCGGCGCGTGCTAAAAACTGCGGATGGAACGACGAGCCTCACCGCTCGAGGCTGGGACCACTTCGCCCGGTGATCGCGGCGAGGGTCATTCAATCGGATCGGACGCGCCCTGCACCATTTTCCTTATCTCATCGACGATATGCGGGTTGGCGAGCGTGGTCACGTCCCCGATATCCCTGCCGTTCGAGATGGCGGTGAGCACTCTTCGCATGATCTTGCCCGAGCGCGTCTTGGGCATGTCGTGAACGATGTAGATGTTCTTCGGCCGCGCGATCTTGCCTATCGTCGTTTCGATGGATTTCGAGACGGCGTCCTTTATCGACTTTTTCGCCTTGATCCCGGGCTTGAGCGACACGTATATGTCGGGGACCTTTCCCTTTATCTCGTCCGCCACGGGGACAACGGCCGCTTCGGCCACTTCCTCGACGAGAAGGCAGGCGGATTCCAACTCCTTGGTCCCAAGGCGATGCCCTGCGACGTTTATCACGTCGTCCACCCGCCCTAGTATCCGGTAGTAGCCGTCGGGAGCCTGCACGGCGGCGTCACCCGAGAAGTAGGGCCAATCGCGCCAATCCTTGCTCTTCTCGTTCCGGCAGTACTTGGCGAAGTACTGCGAGACGTACCGCTCGCGATCGCCCCATATCGTCTGGAACATTCCCGGCCACGGGTTCCGTATGCATATGTTTCCCGCCCGCCCGTCGCCGCTCGCTATCTCTTTGCCCTCCTCGTCGAAGATGACCGGGTGGATGCCGGGCACGGCGGGGCCGGCGCTTCCCGGCTTCATCGGGTGTAGCGCGGGCGTCGTGCTGCAGAGAAAGCCTCCGGTCTCCGTCTGCCACCACGTGTCGACTATGACCGCCTTGCCCTTGCCCACCGTGTAGTAGTACCAGCGCCACACCTCCGGTTCGATGGGCTCGCCGACCGTTGTCATGTGTTTGAAATGAAAGTCGTACTTCTCAGGCTCGTCCGGCCCAGCCTTTCTCAGCATTCTTATCGTCGTCGGAGCGGTGTGGAAGATGTTCACGTCGAGTCTTTCCGCGATCCTCCAAGGCCTTCCCGCGTCGGGATAAGTGGGAACGCCCTCGTACATCACGCTCGTCGCGGCGAGTGCAAGGGGGCCGTAGACGATGTACGAATGTCCCGTTATCCAGCCTATGTCCGCCATGCACCAGTAGACGTCTTCGGGGTGGATATCCTGGATGTATTTCGACGTGCCCGTGACGTAGGCGAGATACCCCCCTATGCTGTGCTGGCAACCCTTCGGCTTGCCGGTGGTGCCGCTCGTGTACATGATGAAGAGAGGATCCTCGGCGGGCATGGAAACGGGATCGATTCTCCTGCCGGTGTATTTCTTCAACAAGTCGTCGGCGAAGAAATCGCGCCCTTCGAGCATGGGAGTCTTGGAAACGTACTTGCCGGCGTATCGCCTGAAGACGAGCACCTTCTCCGCTTTTTGCCCCTCGGCCTCCGCGACGGCCACCGCCTCGTCGGCCTTGACCTTGTGATCGAGAAGCTGCCCGTTGCGGTGGTACCCGTCGACTGTGATCAGGACCGAGCTCCCCGAATCGGCGACCCTCTCACCGCATGCCTTGCCGCTGAATCCGCCGTACACTTCCGAATGGATCACACCGAGACGGGCGCAAGCGAGCATGGTGATAGGAAGCTCGGGAACCATGGGCATGTGTAGGGTCACCCTGTCGCCCGCTTTCAAGCCGCAGAAGTCCCTTAGCAGTGCGGCGACCTCGTTCACGCGCGCGTAGAGCTCCTGGTAGGTTATCACTTCGTGGGGTTCGTCCTCGGGCTCGGGGATGTAGATTATCGCCGCCTTGTTCCTGTGCTCGGCCAAGTGGCGATCGATACAGTTGAAGGCGGCGTTGATCCTGCCGCCGGCGAACCACTTCCAGCATGGAGCGTCGCTCGTATCGAGGATGGTGTGCCAGTATCGGTCCCACGAGAGGAGATCGGCGTATTCCTTGAAGCAGTCGGGAAAGTTGCCCAGGCTGAAGCGATCGAATATGCCGGGGTCGACCATGTTCGCCTGCGCGATGAATTCCGGTGGAGGGGCGAACTTCTCCTCTTCCTGCCAGTGAACTGCTATCTGAGCTTCGCTTACGTCGGGGGATTCTTTCGCCTTCATGGAGCCAGCCTCCTTGGCCACGTTGGAGAGAGGGGTTTCCGCTTGCTTGGAATCGCGCGGGCGGGATGCACCCGGCGTATCGCTGCAGAACCGGACGATTGAAGTCGGATTTTACATTACGGTCCTCCTCAGGTCAAGACGCAGGGGCCAGGTAGCCAGAGTGCCGCGGGTCCTGTCGGCATCCAGGCTCTTGCCGGCCTCGACATGCTCTCACGCTCCGGCGTCCTCGCGCGCGGATGAATCAATTATAGCGCGCTGCGGAGTCGCGTTCGAGCATGTCGAGGCAGGCAACCTGGGTTACGACTATCCGCTGTTTCCTGCCCAAAGACCAAGAAGCGAGTGACAGGCCATTGACGAACCTTTGCGCAGGAGCGAGCGAGGATCCACCGC
>CAYXEN010000036.1:0-26876 GCA_964464035.1 uncultured bacterium
GCGCGGCGGGGGCCCCGGATCGCCGCCACCCGCTGCATGGTGCTAAGAGCCAGAGTGCCGCGGGTCCTGTCGGCGATCTCACCCCACCGTGCTCGCTTCGCTGCGCGCGGCGGGGGCCCCGGATCGCCGCCACCCGCTGCTTGGGTGCTTTCTAGTACCGTCTGTCGGCGGCGCGCAGCCACTTGAGCTTTTCCCTGGCCATCGCCTTGATGAGAACGATGCCGGTCAGGAAACCTCCTATGTGGGCGAACCAGGCCACGCCCCCCTGGTTGATGCCGGCGCCCAGGGAGCTCATTCCGCTGAAGGCCTGCAGGATGAACCAGAAGAATAGGATGAAGGCGGCGGGAAGCTCGACCAGGCGGATGAAGAATATGATGAAGACGAGCGTGAGCACCCTTGCCCGCGGGTAGGCTATCAGGTAGGCGCCGAGGATGCCGGCCACCGCCCCGCTGGCTCCCACCGTGGGGATGGGGGAGTTGAATTGGACGATCGTGTGAGCGAAGGCGGCGATCACGCCGCAGGCGATGTAGAAGAAGAGGAACTTGAAGGGCCCGAGGAGGTCTTCGATGTTGTTTCCGAAGATCCAGAGATAGAGCATGTTGCCGAAGATATGAAGGAAGCTCCCGTGAATGAACATCGATGAGAAGATCGTCATGTATATGATCGGCGGACCCGCTTGATGGATCAAGGGCAGGCCGTAGTAACGCCCGACGAGGTCGACGCCGTGACTCAGTTCGTAGGGGGTGGCTCCGTAGGCGGCTACGAACGCGCCTAGATCGGGCCCGAGCGTCAACTCGTAGAGGAATACGACGACATTCGTCGCTATCAGCGTGATGGTCATGTAGGGGAAGTTCACCGTGGGGTTTATGTCCTTTATCGGCAGGAACATCTAGAGAACTCCTTTGCGGTCGGCTATCTTTTGCAGCACTTTCTCGGTCTCCATGAGCCTTCCGCTCTTTTCCAAGCGCTTTGCGTACATCATCACGCGCAACAGTCTCAACGTGTCTACTTCATCCACATCGTACCACAATGGAAAGAGCGAGAGCGATAGACCCAAGGCCTCGGTTTTCTCGAGAGTCTCCTTCAGGACGGCGCTCTCTCCCCAGCTTATTCCATCGAACAACTCTTCGTGCGGTGATTTCATTCCTATCATGTAGTATCCGCCGTCGGCGCAGGGGCCTAGGACGAGGTCTTTGTGTTTCAGTTTCTGATAAGCCCTCTTGATATACTTGAGAGGGAGATCCGGACTGTCGGTCCCCACGACGACTCCCACGCAGCCGTCTTGCGCCAGGAGGATCTTGAAAGCATTGAGGAGTTTCTCTCCGAGAGAATCGCCCGTTTGCGGAACCAGATCGAAGTTGCCCGGTACGTAGGCCCTGATCGCTTCGTCGTCATCCCCGTCGTAGAAGACAGTGACGGCGATCTTCTTCAGCTTCGCCAGCCTGCCGACGAAGTCCCTGAAGAAGGCGAGTGACAATTCGGCCGCTTCTTCCTCCGACAAGGGCGGCACCAGGCGTGTTTTCACTCTCCCTTCCCGGGGGATCTTCACGAAGATGCCGAGTTTCTTGAAATAGGCCATACAATCGCTCTCTCTTTGCACCGCAACGGAATGTTTCAAGAAGCCCGTATACTATAATAAAAAGAGCCCGCGAGATAAAGCCCCAAGAGCCGCGCGGGGAGGATTTTCAGCATGGCGGAACCTATTGTCGTGCAAGGCGTTCGCGCATTTGAAATAGCTTGACTTTTCGAAGCAAAAGGACTAAGTTTTTTTTGCGCGTTATTGTGAAAAATGGCACAAGGCCTCGGCGACATGCTTTGGGCCGCTTTTGCTTCTTGGCTTGAATGCGGTGAATCAAGGTGATGGGCCGCTAGGATGCATCACCCCCGATGACGTGCCCTTGGGATGCTCACTCCGAGGGACGATCCTTATAGTCCTTAATAGCGTATCGACGACGCAACAACCAATCAGGTCGGCCATGCTGCTTGCGCAGGAATACATACCGATCCTAGTTCTTCTCGCTCTGGCGCTCGTCGTTCCCATCGCCATGGTGGGAATGGCCTCGATGGCCTGTCGCAGGAAACGCACTCCTGCCAAGCTCATGACGTTCGAGTGCGGCAACGATCCCGTCGGCAGCCCGCGCTCGCGCTTCTCGGTGCAGTTCTTCCTCGTCGCCCTCCTTTTCATCATTTTCGACGTCGAAGTCGTTTTCATCTTTCCCTGGGCCGTCCTCTTCAGGAAACTCGGGCTCTACGGTTTCGTCGAGATGGCGGTCTTCATCTTCATCCTGGTCCTGGGACTTTTCTATGTCTGGAAGAAAGGGGCCCTCGAGTGGGAGTGAAGGTCGGCATGAAGAACGAAACCGGCGTGATCACGACCCGGGTGGAGGAAGTCATCAAGTGGGCCCACAAGAATTCCCTCTGGCCGATTCCATTCGGCACCGCGTGCTGCGCGATCGAGTTCATGGGAGTGGTATCCAGCGTTTTCGACATATCGCGCTTCGGGGCCGAGCTGGTCAGGTTTTCCCCCCGGCAATCGGATCTCATGATCGTGGCGGGAACCATAAACTACAAGATGGGGCCCGTCCTCAAGCGCATCTACGACCAGATGTGCGAGCCGAAATGGGTGATCTCGATGGGCGCGTGCGCTTCCTCGGGAGGTTTCTACGACAACTATGCGACCATCCAGGGCATAAACCAGATCATACCGGTGGATGTCTTCATCCCCGGATGTCCTCCGCGCCCGGAAGCGATACTCAACGCAATAGTGAAAATGCAGGAGAGGATCGGCAGGGAAAGGGCTTTGCGAAAACCCTCCCGGCAAGCAAATGATTCCGAGGATCAGGAGCGGAAATCGTGAGTGAATTGGAAGAGTTGCAGGCGGTGGTAGCCGAGATGAAGGCCGGCCTAGACGGGGCCGTTCTGGGGGTGGATACCTCGCACGGCGACATGACGGTGCTGGTGGACGACTCCAAGGTGCATGAGGCGCTGGCATTCCTGAAAGCCAACGGCTTCAATCAGCTCCTGGACATAGGGTGCGTCGACTGCCTCCACCTGAAAAGGGAGCGGCGTTTCGAGATCGTGTACATTCTCTACTCGATCCCCCGCAACCTGCGCATGAGGTTGAAGATCACTCTTCCCGGCGACGCCCCCGTGGTTCAGAGCGCGACGGACCTGTGGCGGGCGGCCGACTGGGCGGAGAGGGAGGCGTTCGACATGTTCGGCGTCAGGTTCGAGGGGCATCCCAACTTGAAGAGGATTCTCTGCCATCACGAGTTCGAGGGGCACGCCTTGCGCAAGGACTATCCGATAATGAAAGGCCAGTGGTGCAGCGGCACCAGGGATCTTCGGGAGGACATCGAAAAGGATTAGAGAACGCTTCGCCGCACGGCGTCGGTATCGATGCCCGACCGGCGATCGGAATTCGAAAAAGAGCAGATGACGAAAGATAAAGGCATAACAAACGCCGGTGAGACAACCGGCGATACATTGGAATATACGGACGAAACGACGCTGGGGGACATCGACCACGAGCCGATGTACATAAACATCGGCCCGATCCATCCCGCCACGCACGGAACTTTCAGGATCTTCTGCAAGCTGAGGGGTGAGCGGATCGAGCGGTCGGCGGTCGAGATAGGCTTCCTCCACCGCGGTTTCGAGAAGATAGTGGAGACCAAGCATTATCCCCAGGTCGTCCCCTACACGGATCGGTTGAACTATTGCAGCGCCCTCGTGAACAACGTCGCCTACTGCAAGACTGTCGAAAAGCTCATGGGGCTCGAGATTCCCGAGCGGACGAAATTCATCCGTGTGATCATCATGGAGATCCAGAGGATAATGGATCACATGATCTGCATCGGTGCGAACCTCGTGGACGTCGGGGCGCTCACGAACTTCTGGTATTTCTTCAACGCGAGGGAAAAGCTCAACCACGTGATAGAAGCTCTCACGGGGGCCAGGCTCACTTACTCCTATGTCCGCATAGGAGGGCTTGCCTGGGACCTGCCCTCCGGTTTCGAAGAGAACGTGCGGGAAGCCCTCAAGGTGGTCCCCAAGGCCATCGACGACGTTACGGGCCTCGTCAAGCGCAACAGGATTTTCATCGACAGGACCGTGGGCGTCGCCCCCATATCGGCGGAAGAGGCGATAAGCTACGGTTACACCGGCCCTTGTCTTCGTGCCTCGGGCGTGGAGCATGATCTTCGCAAGGCCAGGCCCTACTATCATTACGACGAGTTCGATTTCGAAGTTCCCATCGGCGAGAACGGCGATTGCTACGACCGGATCTTCGTGCGGATCGAGGAGATGTACGAGAGCCTGAAGATAATCGAGCAGGCTCTCGAGATGCTCCCCGGCGGACCCGTGAACGTGGACGACAAGCTGGTGACTCTGCCCCCCAAGCAGAGAGTCTATTCGCAGATGGAGGCTCTCATCAATCACAGCAAGTTGATCATAGAGGGTATCAAACCGCCCGCCGGCGAGGTGTACGACTCGATCGAGGCTCCCAACGGCGAGCTCGGTTTCTACATCGTGAGCGACGGATCTTCGCATCCGTATCGAATCAAGGTGCGCCCCCCGTGCTTCTACCTGATGAGTTCCCTTTCCAGGATAATCCAGGGCGGGCTCATCGCGGACGTGGTGGTGGCGCTGAGCGGTCTCAATATCATAGCCGGCGAACTCGACAGGTGAGAGGTGCCCGATTCGATGGAAGGCAGGACCGAAATAATAGAGTTCGACGAGAATAGGGAGAAGCGCTTCCGCGAAACGCTCGCCAAGTATCCCACGGCCCAGGCTGCGCTCCTTCCCGCCCTCTGGATCGCGATCGAGCAATTCGGAGCGCTCTCCGACGAGGTGCTGGAATACGTCGCCGGCAGGCTCGACTTGTCTCCCGTCCACGTGTTCGCCGTGGCCGAGTTCTATACGATGTTCAATCGCGAGCGGCGGGGAAGGTACCACATCCAGCTCTGCCGAAACCTCTCGTGCACACTCCTGGGCGCCGAAGACGTTCTCTCCTTGCTGGAGGAAAAGCTTGGCATAGGGCCGGGAGGCAAGACTCCGGACGGGCTTTTCAGCCTGGAGCTGGTGGAGTGCCTCGGCTCCTGCGGCACCGCTCCGGTGATGCGCATCAACGATACGTACTACGAGAATCTCGACAGGGACAGGGTGAGCGAGATCATCGAAGCCTGCAGGAACGGCGGGCCTCCGGAAGGGGGAGAGTGACGGCTTCCGCCGGGACGGCTGAGGAAAAATGAGCACCAGGATACTCAGCATAAACTTCGACAAGAAAGACTCGCACCGGCTCGAAGTGTACGAGGCTTCGGGCGGTTATCGGGCTTTGCGCAAGGCTTTGGGCAAGAAACCCGACGAAATAATAGAAGAGGTGAAGAAGTCGGGCCTCAGGGGAAGAGGCGGAGCCGGTTTCCCGACGGGGGTGAAATGGAGCTTCGTTCCCAAGGATACCGACAAGCCCAAGTACCTCTGCGTGAACGCCGACGAAGGGGAGCCGGGGACGTTCAAGGACCGCAAGATTCTCGAGCTCGATCCCCACAGGCTGATAGAGGGAATAATCATAGCTTCCTATGCGGTGGGGATCCACAAGGCCTTCGTGTACGTGCGCGGCGAATACGCATTTCCAGCGCGGCGACTGGAGGAAGCGGTGCGCGAAGCGTACGAGAAGGGATACCTGGGCGCGAGCGTACTGGATTCGGGATTCGCTCTGGACATAGTGGTCCATCGCGGCGCCGGGGCCTACATCTGCGGGGAGGAGACGGGACTCATCGAATCGCTCGAGGGCAAGAAGGGCCAGCCCCGCCCCAAGCCCCCGTTTCCGGCCGTGGTGGGGGTCTTCGGTTGCCCGACGGTGGTTAACAACGTGGAGACCCTGTCCGTCCTGCCCTTCATAATCGGGGAGGGTGCAGGCAAGTATGCGAGCCTCGGCACGGAGAAGAGCACGGGGACGATGCTCTTTTCCGTGAGCGGAATGGTCGAGAAACCCGGCGTGTACGAGCAGGAGTTCGGAATCAACATCTGGGATTTCATCCAGACGAGGGCCGGCGGGGTGAAGGGTGGAAAGGCGCTCAAGGCGGTCATCCCCGGCGGATCCTCGAGCCCCATTCTCACCGCGGACGAGGCGAGAAACACGAATCTCGACTACGAATCCCTGGCCGAGAGGGGATCGATGCTCGGTTCGGGCGCGATGATCGTCCTCAGCGAGGACGTCTGCATAGTGAAGGCTCTCAAGGTGGTGAGCAGGTTCTACGCCCACGAGTCGTGCGGCCAGTGTCCGCCCTGTCGCGAAGGCACGGCGTGGCTGGCCAGGATCGTGGAAAGGATCGAGGCGGGCGGGGGAAAGATGAGCGACCTGGACCTCATCCTTCGCATCTGCTCGAACATGAAAGGAACCACGGTCTGCGTGCTCAGCGACGCGGCGGCGATGCCGGCGGAGAGCTACGTGCGGAAGTTCCGGTCGGAATTCGAGGAGCACATAAAGCATCGAGGTTGCCCGTACGGGGCGAAGCTGGAGCGCTCGGGCGGAAGATGATTCGTCCGGGCGGCTTCTGAGCCGCGGTGGAAACCGCAGCGCGGGAAGATGCAAGCATGGCGATCAAACTCAAGATAGACGGCAAGGACTACGAGGTGGATGAGGGCCTTAGCCTGCTCGAGGCATGCAAGAGCGTGGGGATCAGGATCCCGCACTTCTGCTACCATCCCGGCCTCGGCCCCGACGGCAATTGCCGCATGTGCCAGGTCGAGATCATAACAGAGCGCGGGGCGCAGCTGGTCATCTCGTGTAACACGCCCGCCAGGGACGGGATGGTGGTGGAGACGCAGAGCGAGAGGGCGAGGAGAGTGCGTGCCGCGGTGGAGGAGTTTCTCCTGCTCAACCATCCTCTCGATTGCCCCATATGCGACAAGGCGGGAGAGTGCACGCTTCAGAACTACTACATGGCTCACGACCGCGGGGACAGTTTCCAGGAATTCCCGAAGATCAAGAAACGCAAGGCGGTGAGCCTCGGCGAGACGCTGGTGCTAGACCAGGAACGTTGCATACTCTGTGACCGTTGCGTTCGTTTCTTGCGCGACGTGGCGGGCAGCGAGGAGTTGTACATTGCCGGCCGGGGGCACAAAGCATATCTAACGACTTTCCCCGGCAAGGAGGTCACGAGTCCATATTCATTGAACACCGTCGATCTCTGCCCGGTGGGGGCGCTCACCTCCAAGGATTTCCGCTTCCACTCGCCCGCGTGGTTCTTGAAGAAGACGCCGTCGGTCTGCACGACTTGTTCGCGGGGATGCTCGATCACGATCGATCATCGCGACGGAAAGGTCTACCGCCTGCGCCCGAGGTACAACCCCGATGTGAACGGCTACTGGATGTGCGACGAGGGCAGGCTCAATTACAAGTTCGTGAACGAGGATCGCGTGGAATCCTTCGTGATCCGTGGAGACGGGGCTGGAGTGGAAGTCACCCGCGACGAGGCGATCGCCGGAGCTTCGAGCTTGCTGGGATCCGATTCCGCCGGGGGATCCGGGATCACTCTCCTTGCTTCGGCCTCCAGCACGCTGGAAGAGATGTTCCTCCTGAAGCTCCTCGCGGAGGCGTTGCCGGCAGGCGTTTCGGTGCAGGTCGTGCTCCACGTGCCCGACGGTGAAGAGGACGATCTCTTGCGAAGGGGTGACCGGCATTCGAACCGAAAGGGCGCCGAACTCCTGGGCATTCCGGTCGTCGATCTCAGGGACGGCGCCGGAGGAAGCGGGCTGGAGGATCTTGCAGCCGGCGGGACCGTTCTGGCGACGGGATTCGATTACGGAGTGAGTTCCGGGTTACGCGACATATTGAAGAAAGCGGGCAAACTCGTGCTGCTCGCCGCTCGCGACGCCGGGATCGCGCAGCAGGCGGACGTCGTGTTTCCGTCGATGACTTTTGCGGAGAAAGCGGGTATAGTCGTCAACTTCGAGGGAAGAGCACAGGAACTACACCCTGCCAACGTAGGCAACAATCACGTCCCCTCCGGATTCGATCTTCCGGCAAGAGGCGTGAGCCAGTGGAGGATTCTCGCCGACCTGCTCGGCGCTCTGGGCGAAGGAAGGGGAGCGTTCGACGATATCGGGTCGGTGAGGAGAGCGATCACGGAGCGCGAGCCGTCTTTCAGGGGAGTGGACCTGGTGGATATGGGTGATACGGGCGTTACCGTGAGAAACGATTGAGCTTCGTCCGCTTCGGCGGGGATTTCAGGATCGACATAAGTGGTGCTTGGAAGATGAATTACCTCATCATAGTCGCAAAAGCTGTCTTCATTTGGGCGGTGGCTCTCTCTCTCCTGCCCTTGCTCATATGGTTGGAGAGGAAGGGCTCGGCTTTCATCCAGGATCGCGTGGGCCCGAACCGGGCGAGCATCCTGGGTTTCAGGCTCGGCGGATTCCTCCATAATATAGCGGACGTGGTGAAGCTCATGGTCAAGGAGCTCATGGTTCCGGCCGATGTGAACAGGTTCTATTTTCTACTGGCGCCGTTCATCGGTTTCACCTTCATCCTGGCCTCTTTCGCCGTGATTCCGTTCGCGGACGATCTTCGCATCGGCGGGTTGCGCATCCCCATGCAGGTCGCGGACTTGAACGTGGGCATACTCTACGTGCTCGCCCTCACTTCGCTCAACATCTACGGCATCGTTCTGGCCGGATGGTCGTCGAACAACAAGTTCGCCTTGCTGGGGGCGCTGAGATCTTCAGCGCAGATGATAAGTTACGAGATCCCGCTGGGATTGTCCATAGTCGGTGTATTCATGGTTTTCGGCTCTGCGCAACTCGGCGCCATCGTGCGTGGACAGGAGGAACTCCTCTTCGGGTTCCTGCCCCGTTGGGGGGTTTTCGTGCAGCCGCTGGGCTTTCTCATTTTCCTGGCGGCCGCTTTCGCAGAGACGAACCGGATCCCCTTCGATCTGCCCGAGGGGGAATCGGAGATCGTCGCCGGCTACCACGTGGAATACAGCGGTATAAGGTTCGCCCTCTTCTACATGGGGGAATACGTGGCGATAGTGCTTTCGGCGGCGCTCATCACGACGCTTTTCTTCGGAGGCTGGCAGGTACCGTATCTGCCGACGAGCGTGCTGGTGGAGCATTCCCAAACCGTTCTTCGCGTGATGCTGATAAGCGGGTTCGGCATGTCACTGGCGGCCGGCGCTCTCTTCATGCTCTACGATAGACATCTCCGCGGGACATGGAGCGACCGGAGGGATATGGAGGGGAGCATGCTTGCCGTGATGTCGCTTGTGATGTCGCTGGTGATCGTGGCCCTGATCTATCGCTGCTGGAACGTGGACATGCCGGAGTGGGGCGGCAGGGTCCTCGCGGCGCTGGTCCAGTTCAGCGCGTTCATGCTCAAGGTCCTCTTCTTCTCGTGGTTCTTCATATGGGTTAGGTGGACGCTTCCGCGCTTCAGGTACGATCAGCTGATGCGCTTCGGTTGGAAGAGTCTGATTCCGCTTTCCTTCGCGAACATCCTCGCGACGGGATTGATCATCCTGCTGGTGGGCGGTTAGACTCCATGCCGAACGATTGAAAACGCAGGTAAACATGGAACTGGCGGTATTCTACATATTCGCTTCGCTTTCGGTCCTGGGAGCTCTTCTCATGGTGCTGAGAAGAAATCCCTTGGACGGAGCGGTGTCCCTCATCTTGTCGCTCTGCGCCGTCGCGGGGCTTTTCGCGATGCTCCACGCCCAATTGCTGTTCATCCTCCAGATACTGCTCTACGCGGGAGCCATAATGGTGTTGATCATCTTCGTGATCATGCTCCTCAACTTGAGCAAGGAGGAACTCAAGGAGCCGCCGGCGGGCAAGGTGAAGACTCTCGCCATACTCGCAGCGGTGGCGGCCGCGTTCTACGGATTCACGCGGGCGATTGCGACGATGCCGGGCAAGCGCTCGTTCGTTCCCGATTCATTCGGGAATCTCGACAAGGTGGGGCATCTCATGTTGAGTTCTTATCTCTATCCGTTCGAGATAATATCGGTCGTTTTGCTCGTCGCCGTCGTAGGCGTCGTGCTCCTGGCCAAGAAGGAGATATGAGTTCATGATCGGCATTCACCATTATCTCTATTTGAGCGCGATCCTCTTTTTCATCGGGGTCTTCGGTGTTCTCTTCCGCCGCAACCTCATCGTCGTATTCATGTCGATCGAGCTCATGCTCAACGCGGTGAATCTCTCCTTCGCGGCGTTCGCCAGGTACACGGGTAGCATGGACGGACATGTCTTCATATTCTTCGTGATGGCGATTGCCGCCGCCGAGGCCGCAATAGGGCTCGCGATCATGGTGATGCTCTTCAGGAACCGGAAAACCGTGCATGCGGATGAATTCACTCTCATGCGGGATTGAGTGAGATGGATGGACTTCTGCCCATAATCGTGTTCGCGCCTCTCGCGGGCGCCGTCGTGAACGGCGCGATCGCCCTCGGGTATTCGCACAAGGAGAAAGGCCCGCGGGAAGCGGCGGTGAGTTTCATCGGATGCCTGGCGCCGCTCGTCTCCTTCGCGGCGGCCATCCTGGTCTTCAGGTATTTTCTCGGGGCGGACGTGGAGAGCCCCGCGGTGACGAAGGTGCTATTTCCGTGGATCGTTTCCGGGGCGCTTCACCTGGATTTCGCTTTCTACGTCGATGCGCTCTCCATCGTGATGGTGCTGGTGGTGACCGGTATCGGCACGATAATTCACTTCTATTCGATAGGCTACATGCACGGCGACAGGGGATACGCTAGATACTTCGCCTACCTCAATCTCTTCATGTTCGCCATGCTCACTCTCGTCACGGCGAGGAACCTTCCGCTTCTCTTCGTAGGTTGGGAAGGAGTGGGCCTCTGCTCCTACCTGCTCATAGGTTTCTGGTACGAGGACGTCGAAAAAGCGGCGGCGGGGAAGAAGGCCTTCATAGTGAACCGGATCGGGGATCTCGCGTTTCTCCTGGGAATGTTCCTCATTTTCGCGGTGACGACGAGAGCGGGGCACGGAACTTTGGACATAGCGGAGTTTCGCGGGATGGTGGTGCGGGGAGGGTTCGATTTTGCCGCGCTCGCAACGGCGGCGGGGATTCTCCTCTTCATCGGCGCCTGCGGCAAATCGGCGCAGATTCCCCTGTACGTCTGGCTTCCCGACGCGATGGCGGGCCCCACGCCGGTGAGCGCGCTCATTCACGCCGCCACGATGGTGACGGCGGGCGTGTACATGGTGGCGAGGCTTTCCTTCATGTATTCGCTGAGCCCCGTGGCGATGGGGATAGTCGCCTGCGTGGGGGCGCTGACCGCCTTGTTCGCCGCGACGATAGGCATATGCCAGGTCGACATCAAGAAGGTGCTCGCTTATTCGACGATAAGCCAGCTCGGGTACATGTTCGTTGCGGTGGGAGTGGGTGCCTATGCGGCGGGAATATTCCATCTCATGACGCACGCTTTCTTCAAGGCGTGCCTGTTCCTCGGAGCGGGTTCCGTGATTCATGCGATGAGCGGCGAACAGGACATGCTCAAGATGGGAGCGCTCTCGAAGAAGATGAAAGTCACCGCGGCGACTTTTCTCGCCGCTTCGCTCGCCATCTCCGGTATTCCCCCGTTCTCGGGGTTCTTTTCCAAGGACGAGATACTATGGAGCGCTTTCTCGTCTTCGCTCTCGCCCGCCTGGCTGCCGCGACTTCTCTGGGTGATAACCTACGTGGCTGCGGGGGTCACCGCGTTCTACATCTTCAGGGCCGTCTTCCTCACGTTTTACGGTAAGCGCAGGTACTCCGACGAAGCAGCACATCATCTGCACGAGTCTCCACGGGTGATGACGATCCCCCTCGTTCTCCTCGCCGCCGGTTCGCTTCTGGCCGGCTTCGTGGGAGTACCCGGGATTCTCGGCGGCGGGAACAGGTTCCATGCTTTTCTAGCTCCCGTGACGGGTGAGGGGCACGCTCCCGGCGGAGGGCACGCCGCCGCGGGAGAAGCGGCGCGCGCTTCGCTCGAGCATGCATCCTCTGCCGTGGAGCACGCCGCATCGGGCGGACTCGAAGCGACGCTGATGGTTCTCTCGGTGATCGCGGGCCTCATCGGGATCTTCATCGCTTACAGGCTCTATCTCAGGAACCCCGAGGCTCCCGCGGCGATCACGAGGAAACTCAAGGGACTTCACAAGCTGGTGTACAACAAGTACTACGTCGACGAAATATACGAGAGATCGATTGTCAAACCCGGATTCACCTTCTCGCAGAAGGCGCTCTTCGGGATTTTCGATGTGCGGATCATAGACGGGATCGTGAATACTCTCGGCATCACGGTCCGCTTCATGGGATCGGTCGTCCGGCTCCTGGAAACCGGCGTGGTGCGCACCTATGCGTTCTTCATGCTGATAGGGTTCTTGTATCTGCTTTTCAAGATGGTGATATAACCGATGGATTTGTTGTCGCTCACAACTTTTCTGCCCCTTGCCGGCGCCCTGTTTCTCCTGGTCCTGTCCGGGGAACAGAAGGGGACGATCCGCGTCTTCTCGCTCGTTCTCACGGCGGTGGTATTCCTGCTCTCTCTCAAGATCTTCGCCGGCTTCGAATCGATCGCGGACATGCAATTCGAGAGGAAGGCGTCGTGGATTCCCTCGCTGGGGATCTCTTATCACATCGGCATCGACGGCCTGAGCCTGTTTCTCTATCTTCTCGTCACCTTCCTCATGCCGATAACGATACTCAGCTCCTTCAACGCAATCTCCGAGAGGGTGAAGGAATACCACGTATTCATGCTTCTTTTGGAGACGGCGATGCTGGGCACCTTCATGGCTCTCGACCTTTTCCTCTTCTACGTGTTCTGGGAGATGATGCTCATCCCCATGTATTTCCTGATAGGAATGTGGGGAGGTGAGCGGAGGATATATGCGACGATCAAGTTCTTCCTCTACACGATGGTCGGATCGCTCTTGATGCTGGTGGCGATTCTCGTTCTCGCCTTCGCCTACAAGGGGCAGACGGGCGCTTTGAGCTTCGATCTATACGATCTGTCCCACGTGGTGCTGGCCGGCAAGACGAAATTCCTTCTCTTCCTCGCTTTCGCGCTTTCGTTCGCCATAAAGGTCCCGATGTTTCCCTTCCACACGTGGCTTCCCGACGCCCACGTGGAGGCTCCGACCGCGGGAAGCGTGATCCTGGCGGGCGTTCTTCTCAAGATGGGAACGTACGGCTTCGTCCGTTTCGCCATGCCGCTCTTTCCGGAGGCTGCAATGCGAGCCGTGCCGGTGATAGCAATCCTCGCCGTGATCGGGATAATCTACGGGGCGCTCGTGGCGATGGTGCAAAAGGACGTGAAGAAGCTCGTCGCCTATTCTTCCGTGTCGCATCTCGGGTTCGTGATGCTCGGCCTCTTCGTGCTCAACACCCAGGCGGTCGAGGGGGCGATCTACCAGATGCTAAATCACGGTCTATCCACCGGGGCTCTCTTCCTCCTGGTGGGGGTCATATACGAGAGGCGCCACACCCGCCTCATCGAGTCCTTCGGGGGGTTGACCAAATCCATGCCCGTCTATGCGGCCGTTTTCATGCTGGTGATGCTCTCCTCGATCGGGTTGCCTCCACTCAACGGTTTCGTGGGCGAGTTCCTCATCCTCATCGGCGCTTTCAAGTTCAAACCGCTCTACGCGGCCTTCGCCGGTACGGGCGTCGTCCTGGGAGCGATCTACATGCTCTGGATGTACCAGAGGATGTTCTTCGGCCCCGTCAAGGATGCGGTGAATGCGAAGCTCGCTGATCTCTCGCTTCGCGAAATCATGGTTTTCGCTCCCATCCTGGTAATGATCGTGTGGATGGGAGTCTACCCGCGGCCGTTCATAAGCAGGATGGAACCTTCCGTGGAGAGATTCATAAGAGTTGTGAAGGGCGAGGAGTTTTCAAGCCTGCCGTCTTCCTCCGTGCCTTCCTTCACCCGGCCGGCCGGCGTAGAGAGCCGCCTGGCGGAGAAAGTCCGCGGGGATGAGATGCCCAGCGGCGTGGAATCGGGCGCGATTCACGCGGTGGTCGAGCCCGTGCCCGGCGAGACGGTCCAGGAGCCCATGGGTCCACAGGCTTACTCCGATGAACGGGGAAGCGGAGAAGACAACGGGAGAGTGAAATGACGTTTCCAACGTTTACGGGCGAGATTGTCCGCGAGCTGGCTCCGCTCCTCATTCTCCTTGCCGGCGGGATGCTTTTCACGATCTGGGGAGCGGTATCAAGGGGTACCGGCGGCATTCTTCGCTTGTTCGCGGCTCTCTTCTTTCTCGACGTCCTTGTGTTCGTGGTGAAGCTATGGAACGTGGAAGGCTGGCCTATGCTGGGCGGGATGCTCATCGTGGATCGGTTCACCCTTTTCTTCACGGCGATAATCGCAATATGCGCGCTCGGCGCGTTGTTGATCTCTTCGAAGTACAACGAGAGGTTCGGATTCGACCGGAGCGAGTTTCTCGCGCTTCTCTTTTTCTCCTCCGCCGGCATGTTCGTGATCGTCTCGAGCTACAACCTCGTCTCCTTGTTCCTCGGACTCGAACTGATGAGCATTCCCGTCTACGTGATGACCGGCTTCAGGAGACGTGATCTCCTGTCCAACGAGGCCGCCATCAAGTATTTCGTTCTGGGAGCCTTCTCCATCGCCTTCTTCCTCTACGGGGTCTCGCTCATCTACGGGCTATGCGGAACCACCAATTACAAGGGCATAATAGTGGAGATCCTCGCAAAAGAGATCTCGTCGAGCCCCGCGTTGCTCCTCGCCCTGGCGCTCATCCTCGCCGGATTCGCCTTCAAGGTCTCCTCGGTTCCGTTTCACATGTGGGTTCCCGACGTGTACCAGGGAGCCCCGACGTCGGTAACCGCTTTCATGGCCACGGCGGTCAAGGCGGCGGCCTTCGGCGGATTCCTGAGGTTCTTCTACATGTCCCTTATGATGGAGAGGACGCATTGGGGGGGGATCGTCTGGACGCTGGCCGTTCTAACGATGACGCTCGGTAATATCGTCGCCCTCGCCCAGAGAAACATGAAGAGAATGATGGCCTACTCCGGCATTGCCCATGCCGGGTACATCCTCGTCGGCCTGGCCTCCCTGTCGCTCGTCAGCGTCCGCGGGGCTTCGAGCGTCCTCTATTATCTTCTCGCGTACGCTTTCATGAACATCGGGGCGTTCGCCGTCATCAGCGTGGTCGAGAAGAGGGAAGGGTTCCGCGGGCTCGAGATAGACGACTACAGGGGCCTTGGATTGAAGAGGCCGTTCCTCGGCCTGGTGATGAGCGTATTCATGTTCTCGCTGGCGGGCATCCCCCCCACGGCGGGATTCTTCGCCAAGTACTACGTATTCAGCGCGGCGGTCGAGAGGGGTTTGATCGGCCTCGCCGTGATCGGCGTGTTGAACAGCCTCGTTTCCCTGTATTACTACCTGCGCGTCATAGTCTACATGTACATGCAGAAAGGCGACGAGCAGATTCCCGGCCGGGGTGATCTCGCCGTCAGGGTGGTCCTCGTGGTCTGTGTGCTCGCCGTCTTCTGGCTCGGCTTGGGCCCGGGAATGGGCAGGTTCCCGGGAGTCGAGTCCATCCTCGAATGGACCCGCATGGCGGTGGGTCCCGTGGCCGGCACCGGCGTATGAGCTACCAGCTCCCACACCTGTTCCAAAGTCGATCAGCACAAAGCTGCATATTATTCTTCATGTACTGGAGAATATTTTCGAGCATCGCAGGGAGTGCGCGCGCGGGGCTTATCGTAACTGATTGTCATAACAACAGATAGATATTCAGTTGGCGAAGGCACGGATATTTCTTATATTCCAACGTTGACCGGTTCCTGAACCTGCCGAAATCATCCGGGCACGCTGGTCCCCTGACAAAGCGTCGGCTGGATGGAGGTGAAGGAGCCCGTCGAGCATAGTACCTGATGCGTTCCCCCCGAAAGAGGAGGGGAGTGGAGTCACATTGAACAGCGGAGGTAGGATATGTTCAGCAAGAAATCGTTTGTCGTAATCACCGCCTTGATGGCTCTGTTCATCGCGTTCGGCATCTCGGCCGATGCGAAGAAGAAAGGAAAACACAAGGACCAGACCTTCCAGGGTGAGATCCTGGACATGGCCTGTTACGTTTCGCATGGATCCAAGGGCGCGGACCACGCAGCATGTGCGAAGAAATGTTTGAAGGACGGGCAGCCTATGGGACTTCTCACCGCGGACGGCAAGGTGTTCATCCTGTTCGCCGACCATGACGACAATGCGGCTTTCAACGAGACCAAGAAATTCGCCGGAAGCACGGTCACGATAACAGGCGTGCCTTTCGAGAAGGACGGCATAAAGGGAATCACGGTCCACGCCGTGAAGTCCAAGTAATCGAAGCGAATCTCCAGCCCGTTGGCGCGAGCAGGAATCACGTCCGGCCGTCGGGTCGGAGCAACTGGAACGGGCGCATGCATGTGCGCCCGTTTTGCATATGGCGAGGATGTTCAGCATGATCAACAAGAAGAGAATCGTTGTTGCCGCTTCGTTGGTCGTCGCTTTTACCGCCTTGATGAATGCTCCTCGTTTGATGCGCTACTACTGGCGCGCCCGCTCCTCGAACCCGGTGCGCGCGGGGATCGCCAAGGCGATCGAGATGGGGTGCTTCAATTGTCATGGTTGGCAGGGGCGCAAGGGCATACCGGATCCGGGAGAGGAGGATTTGGAAGTTCCGCAATGGTCGGGCGGCGTCTGGATGATGTACGTCCGGGACGACGAAGAGATAGCACAATTCATCGAGGATGGAATCAGCAAGAAACGGGCGGCCAGCGTCTCCGCTCGCAAGGAACTGGAAGCTGCGGCCGTGCACATGCCGGCTTTCAAGCGGTTTCTCGACGAAGGCGAAGTCGGCGATCTCGTAGCGGCCTTCAAGGTTCTATCGGGCATGAATCTCCCTCCCTCGGGATCGGCGGCCCGCCGAGGATACGACGTCGCGAGGTCGTTCAAGTGCTTCTCGTGTCATGGAGCGGGAGCTTCGGGGGGATTGCCGAATCCGGGTTCTTTCACGGGCTTCATTCCCGGGTGGTACGGTGCGGATTTCCGGGATCTCGTCCGTGACCGTGATGAATTCCGGCGGTGGATCCGCGAGGGGAAAATCGCCCGCCTTGAAAAAAATCCGATAGCCCGCTACTTCGTGAAGCGCCAGAGGATCAAGATGCCGATGTACCGAGAGGTTTCCGACGGCGATATCGATGCGCTCTGGGCGTATACTGAGTGGCTGGCCGCGACGAAGGGCGGAATCGAATCGGAATGAAACGGGCTTGAAGCCCAACCCGATCAATGCTTCCTGCCGTGGTGTCTCTTCTGGTGCTTCCTGCGCCATTTATAAGGCGGCATGAAACGCGGCTTGGGGGAATGCGCAGCGGCTTCGAGGATTCGTGCGGCGAGATCGGGGAAGCCGTTGTCTCCGAAATGGGATACCGTCTCGTATGCAAGACCCGCCTCGATCAGCTTGACTGACAGCAGCTCGCCGTCGACGAAAACGTGAACGAGCTTTCTGCCGTAATAATCGTCGCCGTCCGGGACGTATTCCACGATTCGCGCCCTTTCTATCCACGATTTCGTCGATTCGGCGGCTGCCCTTCCGAAAGGCTGGTCTTCTTCTATGCCGACACTGGGGCTGGCCGTTTCGGGGCAGTCCACGCCGAGGATGCGCAGCGGCTTGCCGCGATACATGAATGTATCGCCGTCATCGAACTCGATCCGGGACTTGTCTATGTATTTCGCTCCCCTGTAGACCGGTTTGTATCCGGCGGGGCCTCCGAGACGTGACTCGGCGACGAGAAGCAAGGCCGCCAGCACCGCAACCGGAATCATCAGGGATACCGCTCTTTTCTTCATCCCATCCTCCTTGTTTTCTCCTTTTTCGAAACTCAGGGCCGCAGGCGGATGCGACTGAGATATTATAACTTAAGCGATAAGCGGTGCAAAGGAGCAAAAAAGACCCCCGGCCGGCCCGAGACCTTTTCAGCTTTGCGAGCCGTGACACCGCACCTCCGCCTGCGGAGCCGAACGTTTCGTTACACCCCCCTGGACATTCCGTACCTATAGGCATAAAATAATCAGGCATCCCACTAGGGAGAAGTGACCGGCTGCATGCGCATGCATCGAACGTTGGTTGATTGCCGGGTGTTTCAAGCACGGATGTTGAGATGCCATGGGAATAAGCTACCGTATCGATGAGAATCTGGGATTGGTGTTTTCCACCGCGTCCGGGGTCCTGACCGACGAGGACCTTATCAACCACAAACGAGAACTCTGCAGCGATCCGGCTTTCAAGCCGGGGATGGTGGAGATCAGCGACGTGCGCAACATAGAGAAGCTGGAAGTTACGACGGAAGGTGTGAGGAGGATGGCCGCGCTGGACAAGCAGCATGCCGACAAGCTCCGCGGCTACAAGCTCGCCATCCTGGTCCGCGCCGATGAAGTATTCGGGATGGCCCGCATGTACCAGGCGATGACCGAGGAGAACCTCGAGTTGGTGCAGGTGTTCCGTGACAGGGCGGAGGCCATGAAATGGCTCGGCCTGGAAGGGAGGATGAAATGATCGGAAATGGGGGAACGAAACTCGTCAAGATCATGATGTCGTTTCTATTCGTCACGATCTCGCTGTCTTGGCCTGGGGCCCAGGCGGGCAGAAAGGAAGTCGAGAAGCTGCTCGACAGCGTGGGAATAAAGCCGCGTGACGGCATGCGCGGTCAGATGGACATAATCGGTTTTCCGACTTCGTCCGAACAGATGGACGAAGTACTGGAGCAATGCCGCAAACTCTTTCCGGTGGAGGCGGCTTCGGCCGCCGGAGCGGCTCCCCTCGTGGCTGCGGTTTGCCCTCACGATGATTATTATTACGCGGCGAGATTGTATTCCCTCGTCATGCGGCGCCTGCACGCGAAGCGCATAGTGATCTTCGGCGTGTTTCACAAGGCGAGGATCTTCGGTTGCCGTGACCGCCTGGTCTTCGACACCTTCGAGAAGTGGAGAGGGCCATACGGTCCGGTTACGGTCTCACCGCTCCGTAACGAGATAATCGATAAACTTCCAAGGGATGATTACATCGTAGACGACGACATGCAGACGGTCGAGCATTCAGTGGAAGCGATGATACCGTTCCTGCAGGCCTACGACCGCAACGTCGAGATCGTGTCCATACTGGTTCCCTACATGGATTGGGAAAGGATCGAGAAGCTCTCCGGGGACCTGTCGGAGGTACTCGCATCCATTATAGAGGAACATGGATGGAAACTTGGCTTGGATCTTGCCTTTATATGCTCAGCGGATGCTGTTCATTACGGTGACGTGGGTTGGGGTGGCAGGAATTTTGCCGCTTTCGGCACGGATGTGGACGGTTACGTCCAGGCGGTCGAAAGGGACGAGAAGCTCGCCCGGGAGACTCTTTGCGGGGAACTGAAAGGTGAGAATCTGAGAAACTTCTTGTATACGTGCGTCGACAGCCTGGATGTAACGAGGTACCGCTTGACCTGGTGCGGGCGTTTCTCGATTCCTTTCGGGCTTCGTACCATCGCCCGGCTCGTAAGCGCCGTCGAGGGCCGCGCCCTCACGGGATCCTTCCTTGGGTACGGGACGAGCATAAGCGAGCCTTCCCTCGACACTTCGCGTCTAGGCACCCTCGGTCCCACGGCTCCCAACAACCTGCATCATTTCGTGGGCTACGCGGCGGTGGGATACAGATGAACTTCTTGGACCTGGAGCCGGATAGATGCTGGCGAAAATCATCAAACATTCGATTCTATTTCTGATCATAATAGTCGTCTGCGCTTTCGTCTTCTACATCCCCTACAAAGAAGTACGCAAGAAAACCATACAGGCCGCCGCCACGGAACAGATCGCCGTAGCTTTGCAGGCGTCGAAGGGCATCGAAAAGTTCTTCGACCACTACACGAAACTGCTGAGTTTTTTTGCAAAGGATCCATCGATAATCCACCTGGATGAAAAGGGCAGAAAGATAATGGAGCAATTCTACCGGGATCATTCCGGGGAGATCAGTGCGATCACCAGAATAGATGCCGAAGGCAGGATCGTCTATACGATACCGTACAATCGAAGCGCCATAGGCAGGGACGTTTCCTACCAGGATCACAATCGCATGATCATAGCCACCCACCAGCCGATAGTGAGCGACGTCTTCATGGCGGTGCAAGGCTACAGGACGGTTGCTTATGCTTTTCCCGTTTTCGACGGCAATACGTACGCGGGGAGCCTGTCACTGTTGATCCCGTTCCAGTTGATAGCCGGGGAGTACCTCGCGGACATCAAGATAGGCAAGGACGGCTACGCTTGGATGATCAGCGGAAAGGGAATCCAGCTGTATACCCCTGAGAAGAACCGCATAGGCACGGATGTTCTCAAGAGCTTCTCCAACTATCCGGCTCTCATGGAGCTGGTAGGCAGGATGATGGACGGCGAAGAGGGGAGTACCATCTATGAATACAAGCACATAGGTGGCGATCCTTCGCGATCGGAGAAGTACCATGCCACGTTCGTCCCCGTACGCCTGCCGAACAACCACTGGAGCCTGGCCGTCTCCGTGCCCGAGAGCGAGCTGGCGGCGCCGATAAGGGCGTTTCGCAACAAGTGGCTGTTGGTCATGGCCTTCCTAGTCGCCGCCGCGCTGGTTCTGTCTTTTTACGTCATAAGAGCCTGGTGGATGGTCGAAGAGGCGAACCGTCGCAAAGCCGCCGAGAAAGCCCTGAGAGACAGCGAAGCGAAGTTCAGGGAGCTGGCCGAATTGCTCCCCCAGACTGTTTTCGAGATGGATGCGCAGGGATTCATCACCTACATAAACCGTCACGGAGTGGAATCGACGGGATACACTCAGGAGGACATCGCCAACGGGCTTTACGCCTTCAACGTTCAAGTGCCGGAAGACAGGGAGCGTGCCAAGGAGAATTTCGAAAAGATGCTCCGGGGCGAGGGGAAGGGCCCGAACGAGTATAGAATCAAGCGCAAGGACGGCGCCATCTTCCCGTGTATGACGTACACGCGCCCCATCGTTCGGGACGGCAAGGTCGTGGGGGCGAGGGGTATACTCGTCGATCTCACCGAGCAGAAAAGGGCCGAAGAAGAAAGGATCAGACTTCTCACCGAGATCAGACAGACCCAGAAGATGGATGCCATCGGCAGATTGGCCGGCGGGATCGCGCATGATTTCAACAACATCTTGAACGCCTTGCTCGGATACTCCGAGCTCGCTCTTCACAAGATTTCCGACCGGGACGTGGTGGAGAGGAGCCTCCGAGCCATCATGAAGGCAGGGGAGAGGGCGAGGGACCTCGTCAAGCAGATCCTGACCTTCAGCAGGAAAGCGGGCGAAGACATGGAACCCTTGGATCCGGCCCGCCTGCTTGAAGGTTCACTGGATTTCTTGAGAGCCTCTTTGCCCTCCACCGTGGAGATCGAGCACGAAATAAGGTACGGAGCCGGATTGATCATGGCGAATCCTTCACAGTTCGAACAGGTGGTCATCAACCTCTGCACAAACGCGGTTCACGCAATGAACCAGAAAGGCGTTCTGAAGATCTCTCTCCGGAGCGAAACCATCACCGAAGAGGGCATGGAGACCCCGCCGCGGCTGGGCCCCGGAAGGTACGTCAAGCTCTCGGTCAGCGATACCGGCGTGGGGATGGACGAAGGAACGGTCGAGAGAATCTTCGAGCCTTTCTTCACGACCAAGAACGTCGGCAAGGGAACGGGGATGGGACTGGCCGTGGTCCAGGGGATCGTGAAAAGCCACGGGGGGGCGATCAGGGTCGAAAGCAAACCCGGCAAAGGCTCCACCTTCCACGTTTATTTCCCCGTCATCGAGGGCTACGAAACGGAGAGAGTCGACGGGGAGGAGAGCATGCTGCGCGGCAGCGAGAGGATCCTGTTCGTCGACGACGAAAGGCCCATCGTCGACATGGCCGCACAAACGCTCGAATACGCGGGCTACCGTGTCACGCCTTTCGTGGATGCCGTGCAAGCGCTCGATCATTTCACGGAGCATCCAGAGGATTTCGATATCGCGGTGCTCGATCAGACGATGCCCAAGATAGAGGGATCCCGCCTGGCCGAGAAAATGCTGCACATAAGGCCCGGTTTCCCCATCATCCTTTGTACAGGCTACAGCACCTCGATATCCGAGGAAGAAGCCGTAGCCATGGGCATCAAGGCGTTCGTCATGAAACCCGTCAACATCCGGAAACTGACCGGTATCATCCGCAGGATACTGGACGCAAACAAGGTCGGCAGCAACTAGGGCCCGACTTTCGGATCGATTTTCGTCGATCTTCCCCTCCAAAGTAATCTATAATCCTGCAATCGATCTTCACCATCAAGAGAGGGAGGCGTCTATGAAAAGAATCATGGTGCTCGGCGTCTGCTTGGCTCTGGTCGTTGCAGGTGCCGCAGCGGCAAAAGGACGGAAAGGAAAAGCTCGGAGCGGAGCAGGGACGAAGCTCGATGCGGACATCATCTCCGGGTTGGCTTTCAGGAGTATCGGCCCGGCGCTGATGTCGGGACGAATAGGGGACATAGCGGTGGATCCCGTGAAGAGGAGTACCTGGTATGTAGCCGTTTGCTCGGGGAACGTTTGGAAGACCACGAATGCGGGTACCACATGGGAGCCGATATTCGATCACTACGGTTCGTATTCGATAGGCTGCGTCGCCATCGATCCCAATAATCATCTCACGATCTGGGTGGGCACCGGCGAGAACAACAGCCAGAGAAGCGTGGGGTACGGAGACGGTGTCTACAAATCCATTGACGGGGGAAAGCATTTCGAGAACGTGGGCCTCGCGCATTCCGAACACATAGCGAAGATCCTTGTCGATCCCCGCAACTCCGACGTCGTCTATGTGGCGGCCCAGGGCCCCTTGTGGGCTCCGGGGGGCGATCGAGGGCTCTACAAGACGACGGACGGCGGCAAGACCTGGAAGCGCGTCCTGGAGATAAGCGAGAACACGGGGGTGACGGACGTCCAATTCGATCCCCGCAATCCGGACGTGCTTTACGCGGCCGCGTACCAGAGGAGGAGACACGTCTGGACCCTCATCGACGGCGGGCCCGAGTCGGGAATATACAAGTCAACCGATGCCGGCGCCACGTGGCGCAAGATCAATCGCGGTCTTCCAGAGGGGGACAAGGGAAGGATAGGGCTGGCCGTTTCCCCGATCAAGCCCGACGTGGTTTACGCAATCGTAGAAGCCGCCGCCGGCGAGAGCGGGTTCTATCGTTCCGAGGACGGGGGCGAGAACTGGCGGAAGATGAGCGATTACATCACGACGAGTCCGCAGTACTACCAGGAGATATTCGCGGACCCTTTCGTTTTCGACCGTATATATTCGCTGGATACATATATGATGGTGTCGAACGACGGGGGAAAGACTTTCAAACGGTTCGGCCACGAGAACAAGCACGTGGACAATCATGCACTCGTATTCGACCCGGGCGACCCCGATCATCTGATCATCGGCTGCGACGGCGGGATCTACGAAACGTGGGACTGGGGGAAAACGTTCGACTACAAGGCCAACCTCCCCGTAACCCAATTCTACAAGATCTGCGTGGACAACGCGGAGCCTTTCTACAACGTATACGGAGGCACCCAGGACAATGCGACCCAGGGAGGGCCGTCCCGCACGAAGAACGTCCACGGGATTCGCAACAGCGATTGGTTCGTGACGGTTTTCGGGGACGGGTTCGAGCCAGCCGTCGATCCCGAAAACCCGGACATCGTCTATTCCCAGTGGCAGTACGGGGGATTGATAAGGTTCGACCGGAAGACGGGCGAGAGGATCGACATCAAGCCCCAGGAGGACGAGAACGGGCCTCCGCTCAGGTGGAACTGGGACTCGGCCCTCATGATCAGTCCCCATTCGCACACGCGGCTCTATTACGGAGCGCAGATCCTTTTCCGCAGCGACGACCGCGGTGACTCCTGGCGTCCCGTGAGCGGCGATCTGACGCGCAACCTCGATCGCAACAAGCTCAAGGTGATGGAGAGAGTCTGGAGCGTCGATGCGGTCGCCAAGAACAAGTCTACGTCCTATTACGGCACTATAGTGGCGTTGAGCGAGTCGCCTCTGCAGGAGGGGCTCATCTACGCCGGCACGGACGACGGCCTCATACAGGTGACGAGCGACGGCGGCGGGAACTGGCGGAGGATAGAGAAGTTTCCCGGAGTTCCCGAGTACTCGTACGTGAACGACATCGAAGCTTCCAAGCACGACGTCAATACCGTGTACGCCGTTTTCAACAACCACAAGAGAGGCGATTTCAAGCCATACGTGTTGAAGAGCACCGATCGGGGGAAGAGCTGGAAGTCGATCACCGGGAATCTCCCCGAGCGAGGCAGCGTCTACACAATCGTCCAGGATCACGTCGATCCCGACCTTCTCTTCGTGGGCACGGAGTTCGGCGTGTTTTTCACGATAGACGGAGGCGGGAAATGGGTCCAGCTCAAAGGCGGGATACCGACCATAGCCGTGAGGGACCTGGCGATCCAGGAGCGGGAGAACGATCTGGTCGCCGGAACTTTCGGTCGCGGGATCTACATCCTCGACGATTACACGCCCCTGCGCCGCTTGGGCTCCGGTGCCCTCGAGAAAGAAGCGTTCATTTTCCCCGTCAAGAAAGCGTGGATGTACATCCAGGAGGCCCCACTGGCGGGAAAGGGCAAGGCCTGGCAGGGAGCATCTTTCTTCACCGCGCCCAATCCTCCATTCGGGGCGACCTTCACTTATTATCTCAAGGAGTCCCTGGAGAAGAGTCGGAAGAAACGCCGCGAAAAGGAGAGGGAGCTCGCCAAGGAGGGCAAGGACGTATACTACCCGCGGTGGGAGGAGCTCAAGGAGGAAGACAGGGAAGAAGAACCGGCGATCATTCTCACTGTCAGGGATGCCGAGGGCAACGTGGTGCGGAGGATCGAGGGAGAGAAATCGAAGGGCATCCATCGAGCGACGTGGGATTTCCGGTACCCGGGCTACGAGCCGGTGGATCTCAAGGACGACGGGTTCGGTCCGCTCGCCGTGCCGGGTACGTACACCGTCGAGTTGGCCAAGAAAGTGAACGGAGTCGTAACTCCTCTAACGCAGGCCGTTTCGTTCGAGGTCGAGCCGCTTGGTCAATCGTCGCTCCCGCCGGCGGACCGGAAGGCTCTGCTTGCCTTCGAAAAAAAGACCGGCTCCCTCCAGCGGGCGGTCCTCGGAGCCAGATCCGCTCTTTCGGAGGCGCAGAGGGAGATCAAGTTCATGAAGAAGGCCATAGAGAGGACGCCAACGCTCGATCCTTCCTTGCTCAAGGAAGTGAGGGAGATCGAAACGAAGCTCATGGACATTCGCGAAAAGCTGACCGGGGATACGGTCAAAAGGAAGTACAACGAGCCGTCCATGCGCGGAATCATAAGCAGGATCAACCAGATAGTATACGGGCATTGGTCCGCCACCTGCGCGCCGACGAAGACCCACCTGAAGAACTTCGAAATCGCCTCCAGGGAGTTTGCAGAAGTGCATGACGAGCTCAAGAAGTTGATAGAGGTCGACTTGGAATCCCTTGAGAAGAAGCTCGATGAGGCGGGGGCACCCTGGACGCCGGGGCGGGGCGTTCCCGACTTCGAGTAGCACTCCCTGCAAGAAGTGTGATGAAAAAAGAGGGAGGATCGAATCCTCCCTCTTTTTATCGTCGATCTACCGGGCGATCCCTACTTTTTCTTGATGGTCACGTTGGACGTGTCGGAACCACCCTTGTCGGACGTGACGGTGACGCTCGAAGGAGCCGGGGAAACGGGTTTCTTCCTGAATTTCCATATTCCCTTCTTCGCGTCGTACGTCATCGTTCCGTACCCTTCGACCGTGAGCGTCGCGGTCGGATCGGTCGAAGTCGCCTCGACCTTGAGCTCCTTCTTGCTCTGCCTGTATTCGGCCTTGGTGATGTGAACGACGTCGGTGCCGCCGCCGCCACCGCCGCTCGTGATGTCGGCGGTCGTGTTCTTCGTATCCGTCGCCCCTTGATCGTCGGTGACGGTCAGTTTGACCGTATAGGTGCCGGCGGAGTTGTAGGTGTGCGAAGGATTGGCCTTGTTGCTCGTAGAGCCGTCACCGAAGTCCCAGCTGTAGGACACTATGGTTCCATCGGGATCATAGGATCCCGAGCTGGAGAAGTTCACTGCCTGGCCCACGGTTCCGCTGTAAGGACCGTTCGGGTTCGCAACCGGAGGCTGATTGCCGCCGCCACCGCCGCCGCCGGCCGTTGCCGCGTCGGCGTCGGGAATTCCGTAGCCGAAGTATATGTCCTTTCCGTTGGGACCGATGTCCATGGCCGTGCTCTGCATCTGGGATCTCACCGAGCTTGCGGAGTTGTAACTGCCTGTCGACCAGACGAGGGCCCCCACTCCGGCGACGTGCGGAGTAGCCATGCTCGTTCCGCTCATGGTAGCGTACTTGTCGCCCTTGTACGTCGAATAGATATTATCGCCGGGAGCACCGAATTCGACCTCGTTTCCATAGTTGCTGAAGTAGGCGAGCTGGTCATTGCTGGTCGTGGCCGAAACCGCGACGACGGAAGAATACTTGGCGGGATAGCTCACCGGTCCGCCGTAATCGTTCCCGGCCGCCGCTACGACGAGCACGCCGGAATTGTAAGCGTTGTCGCATGCCGTCTTGAGTCCGCTCGACCCCACGGAAGCGCCGAGGGACATGTTGACGACGTCCATCCCGTTCGAAGTAGCCCAGTCGATACCGGCGATCACGTCCGCGAAAGTACCGCTGCCGTTACGATCGAGCACCTTTATCCCGTAGAGACCGGCGGAGGGGGCCACCCCGATGACTCCTATGGAGTTGTCGAGGGCAGCGATCGTACCCGAAACGTGGG
>CAYXEN010000037.1:0-26022 GCA_964464035.1 uncultured bacterium
CATCCCACGTCGAGTATCGCCGATCCGAAATGCACGTTCGTCCTCTTGAACCAGTCGTAATGCCGGGGCACCCCGAACAGCCTCGCCGCCACCCTGCCGGCGACGCCCTTGCCCGTAAGGCAATAGACCGCGCGCTTTCTCTTGAGCCAGTTCCTGGGGAAAGGATCCACCAGCGCCGGAGGATCGCCGAACGAATAGTACTCGGGGGGGTAATATCGTCCGAGATCAAAAGGCATCTCCGCTATCTGGAGGCACCCGCAATCCGCGCACTCCACGTAGACGAACTCGTCCCTCAGTCCGAACATCATCTCGCGGACGATATACTCGCGGTTGCTTTCAGCGCTGCCGCATATCCTGCATTCCATGCTCAGATTCGATCCGCCCCCTTGCGATTTTCCCCCGCCGCTCGAACCGAGGGGAAGATTCACCGGGCCGCCTCGAGGATCTTGCGCAGCTTGGCCTCGTCCGCGGGCAGGAGACCCGCGGCGGGAAGTCTCTTCACGACTTCCACCCATCGCTTCTCCCGCTTGAATACGTCCCTGAAATACTCGATCGCTTCCTTCTCGCTGCCTTCCGAAAACATGGTGACCGCCGCCCAGAACTTGAGCTCAACCACGTCCGGCGCCAAGTTCATGGCGGCGCTGTACGACTTCAGGGCGGCTTTCATGTCGCCTTCGGCCACGTGCTCGTCGCCTTCGTTCATCAAATTGTAAGCCTTGTTGAGCTCAACCAGTCTGCGCAGTTCTTTCACCGGCTCGGGATGGTCCTCCACCCTCAAATCGATCACGCGGTCCATCCACGGGTTGCCGGACGAGACGGGTTTCACGACGAGTATGGCGGCGGATTGCTTTCCTCTGATATCGCCGCCCTCTCTCTGCGCGGCCTCCAGGGCGGCGAGCATCCTTTCGGCGAGATCTCCCTCGGCATGCTCGTAGGCTTCGGCCATGGCCGGCCAGACCGTCTTCTTCTCCATCAGATTCGCCTGGACGGAAAACTGCGCTCCCTTTACGTGTCCCGCCTGGGCTATGCATTTCTCCCCGGTGTGGACGGCTACGTTCCCGTGCGCGTCCACCATCGCCACTTGCCTCCACTCGGGATGCTCGTCGGCTTGGAGCAGAGCTTTCAGGGCCTGCTGAGCGGTCCTTCCGGCCCGCATCAGGTCGAGGCCCAGTGGACCGTAGGTGATATCGGCGATCGACTGCGTGGCTACCGCGCCTACGCCCGCCTCGGCCCAGGTGACGACCGAACCGACCGAGAACCAGTGCGATTGAACGGCCACTCCTATCTCGCCCGTCACCGAATCACGGGCGACGATGGAATACGTATGGACCGGGCGGCGGAAAGTCCGGGTCCCGTCGGCCGCGACTGCCGAGACGGTCCAGAGCGCAACGAAGAGAATCATGAGAACGGATCGAGCGAGATGCTTTTTATTCATATTCACGAGCAACCTCCTTGCAAAAGCGCTTGGGGCATTTCAATTGACGATCGCCATGAGTGCCATTATCATTATGAATCGCTTCGATTGCAAACGAAACCTTCAAGCAAGCCCGGCAACCGGGGATACTTTCGAACGATTGGAGAAGACATGGATTTGAAGCCGCCGAAAGAATCGGTACTGGATAGATTCCTCCGCTACGTGAAGATCGACACGCAGTCGCAGGAAGACGTCGATCGTTTTCCCAGCACGGAAAAGCAACTCGACCTCTGCCGGATGCTCGCCGAAGAGCTTCGCGAAATGGGCGTTAAGGACGCCTCGATGGACGAGCACGGCTACGTGTTCGGCACCGTCCCGTCGAACCTGCCCGGGGGCGCCGAAGAGAAAGTGCCCGTGATCGGGTTCATATCACACGTAGACACATCTCCCGCCGTGAGCGGCTCGGGCGTGAAGCCCGTCGTCCACCGCGACTACCAGGGGGGCGACATCGTTCTCCCCGGCGACGAGGGCCAGGTGATACGCGTCGTGGAGTACCCGAACCTCGAGAAATACAAGGGAATGGACATCGTGACGAGCGACGGCACAACGCTTCTCGGCGCGGACAACAAGGCGGGCGTCGCGGAGATCATGACCGCGGTCGACATGCTTCTCGGCAACCCGGACGTAAAGCACGGGACGATCAAGGTCGGCTTCACCCCGGACGAAGAGGTGGGAAACGGCACGAAGTATTTCGACCTGAAAGCGTTCGGGGCGGATTTCGCATACACGGTGGACGGGGGGCCCCTGGGCGACATCGAGTTCGAGACGTTCAACGCTTTCGGTGCAACCTTCAAGATCGAGGGCATCGGGGTACACCCGGGATACGCCAAGGACAAGCTCGTCAACGCCGTCAAGATCGCCGCGGAGATCGTCACGAGACTGCCCAAGGACATGAGCCCGGAGACGACCGAAGGCAGGGAAGGCTATATCCATCCTTATCTCATAGAGGGGCAGAACGAAGAAGTGACGCTCAAGCTTCTTCTGCGTGATTTCGATATGGCGAGGATCGAAGAACAGAAAGCACTGCTGGCGAAGATCAGGGACGAAGTCCAGGAGATGTTCCCGCGCGGGAAGATATCCCTCGAAGTGAAGGAATCGTATCTGAACATGCGCTACAAGATAGAGGAGGAGCCGCGGCTGGTCGAATACGCCGAGGAAGCCATAAGGAGGGCGGGGATCGAGCCGAATCACTCGCTCGTCCGCGGCGGCACCGACGGCGCCACCTTGTCGTACAAGGGGCTTCTCACCCCGAACCTCTTCACGGGCGGCGAAGCGTTTCACAGCAAGATCGAGTGGATTCCCGTGCAGGTGATGGAGAAGTCGGTCGAGGTGATCGTGAACCTGGCAGCCATCTGGGCCGAGAAGACCGCCTAGGCGGCCGCCGGCTCGAGCCCAAGGAATCTGCCTCGAAGGATCATCGGGGAGAATTTCCCGTCTGCAATACTCGATGTATTACTGCAATCCAAGAGCCGGAGAATAATGCGTGATTATTCCCCATGGCTCCCCGCGCTGCCCCGGCGTAAACAGGATTGTTTCTTGCATTCAACATTGTTGCGACTTGTAGCCGCGTCCCGCGCGAAGGACGCTCGAGCGGCTTTGCCGCTCATTGCCTTTGAACGCAGCCTCGCACCGGGGAAGCACAACCATGCGACACGCACCCGACTCAACGCGATCCTCCTCTTCGTCATCCCACTCGATCGCACGGCTCTGGATATCTTGCATTCTCGTTGTTTCTCCAATCACCTTGCTTCAGACAGGCTGTAAGATCAGCGCAACGAGCATAAGCGACACGCCGGCCAGTGCTTCTTTCGCGAAAACGATCAAATACGATGATGCGCAGTGGCCTACGATGGAAAGAACTTTGTCTTCCCCCTTCGGGCCGAGGCTCAAGGCTTCCGAGAACTATCGTTACGACTTCCATCGCGGCATCGACATCCCAGCGGACCGCGGTGCTCCCGTTCACGCGATAGCCGACGGCGAAATCTTTCGCACTTATTACGAGGGAGACCCGGCCAGCCCTTATCCCGGCGGCGGCAATGTCGTGATTCTTCGCCATGCCTTCGACACGCCGCTTACATTTCACGGGAGGAGCAACACGAGGTATTATTCGCTTTACCTGCATTTGGACACGATTCTCGTGAATACGGCCGTTCCGGGCGGCCCCTATGAACAAGTGAAAAAAGGAGATCAGATCGGCACCGTGGGGCATTCGGGAGAAACGAACTTCAATCACCTTCATTTCGAGATCCGCGTGGGAACAACGTGCTCACTCGAATACCAACTGAGTCATCCTGATGCGTCTTGTGCAAAGTACTTCGACACCCCTCAAGACCCTCACATAAATCCCCTGCTCCTGCTGGACTACCCTGATATAAACAGCTATGAGATAGAAATCGTCCGGCTCGACCCCCTGACGATCCGGCTCAGGTCGAACCGCGACGAGCTGGATTTCAATGAAATCCGTGTTCGAAACCGCCAAGGGGAAAAGGTGATCAATTTCAATGACAGAACGGGCATTTCTCCCTCGAACATCGACGATTCGTCGTACGGCGGCGTTACTATCAAACCATCCAGATTCAGCGCTCGTACGGACGCCTATGTGATCAGCTTCGAGTTTGCGAACATCCACGCTTTTCATTCGATCGAAATCAAGGATATCAGGGGAAGCAGGATGAAGCTTGCCTCCGACAGAATCCAGGGAAAGCGCCCATTCATGGAGGATCCCGGCTCCACGAACGCCGCCGGCGGCCATGACGAGACCGAGCGGTGACCCCCTTTTGCTCGAAAGAGTCGGGCCCGCGCCGACAACAAGCCAACGACAATTGCAGGCGGTGATCGCCACATGGTCGCCTTGCCGTCATGCACACTATTCTTTAATCCTGTGGAATACTCCTTATTCCAACCCTCCACTTTTTTCGAGATCGGCACGATGGGCCTCCTTCGATATTGACATGCAACGACTTACGTGCGTTCGTCTTTTGGTATGCGAGTTGCCTATGAACAAGGGTCATCTGAAAAAAGGAGGCCCTGATGGCACTACTCCCGACCCGCAGAATCGAATTGAATGCAAGGAATGTAGCCCTGATTCTTTTTTGTCTCGCGCTGATAGCCGCTCTGGTCGTCTTCTTTCTGCCTCGCGGCGAAGCGCCGAACGCCGACCGAATATCCCGCTCACAGACGACATCCTCTCAAAGCGCCCGAGCATCCCGCGGTCTCGACGAGCCTTCGCGCCCGCTGCAGAACCGGACAGATCTCGCGAATAACGAGGACAGGCCGTTCAATCTGTTCGCCAAACTGGATGAAGCCAGGAAGCAACACAAGCACGTGCTTGCTTATTTCTTCAGGAAAGGCGACGCGCACAGATGGGACGAGCTGATCGAGAAGGCAAAGCGGAATTGGCCCCGCGAACTCGTCGTCGCATATGTTCCAATGGAGGACGCCAAGGCTCAGCCGTTGTTGAGAAAGTACGGATTGAGGTTTTCGCCGACGATTCTCGTCTTTGCGCCGAACGGCGCCGTGACGGGCGGATACATTCGAAACGCTCCCAACCTGAGCATGCTGGCCAGGACGATCGTATCAGAGAAGATGGCCGAGGTCATTCTCTCGGTCCAGGAAAAGCATTTCGTCTTTCTGCTTCTCGGGCAGGAAGGCGACAACGTCTTTCAGCAGAACCTGCAGGTTGCAAGGAATTCGGCCGATGAGCTCGAAGGCATGGCGAATGTCGTATCCATCGACAGACGAAAAGACGAAGCCTCAGACATAATGGCGAATCTCGGGATCAGTCAATCCAGCGACGCATCCCATACCTACGTTATCTCGCCCGCAGGCGGCCTCGTTGCACATTTCGAAGGAGCGATCACGGAAGAGACTCTATTCGATTCTTTTTCTAAAGTGCTTGCGCAGAAAAAAGGCTGCGGGGCCAAGACCGTGACCGGAGGCAGTTCCTGCGAGCCCGGGAGAGGCGTCGCCGGGTCCGGAGGATGCGGAGCAAGGGGGCGGAGTCTGCAATGAATCACTGGGGGATCATACTCAAGGAGATGCGGAGGCGCCCCGGCGGATTCCTGTTCAGCAGCGTCGCTATCGTTGCGGCGATCATGGTTCTCGTAAGCGTTCGAATGCTCGGCGAATCTTCCTACAAAGGGCTCATGGAAGACCTGCATGACATCGGCTCGGGTTACATGGTGATAAATCGAGACGCCAGACCCGTCGATATACTCCGTGGTGAACAAGACGTCCCGATGCTCTCTGAAAACATCACGCGACACCTCGTCTCCATCGGCATCGGAGAAGCCGACAACCTCTATCCGAGAATCTACAGGAGAATAGAACTGAAAGGTCATGAATTCATCCTTACCGGCGTGATGCCGCCGAAAGAGCTCGTGACGCGCGAAGACCAGGACATTGCGAGTTCGTTTCTCAAAAAGATCGCGGAGGGAATGAAGATACACGCCGCGCACACAGGTGATTCACAAAACGCTCCCGGCGGAGAAGAAGGAGAGGTCCATTCCAAGATGATCATCGAGGCCGGCAGTGGCTCGCATGAGACATCTCAGATGAAGAGCGCCGCCATGCCCATGATGAACATGGCCGAGAAAACCCGCCTCGAAAACAACCTTTTCAACGGGCTGCGCTCGAGAGAGGTGATATTGGGAGCCTCGGCGGCCAAGACCCTCGACCTCGAACCCGGTGACGTCCTGAGCTTGAATGACTTGGAATTCAAGGTGAAAAACGTTCTCGAGAGCACGGGGGACCGAGATGACGTGAGGATCTTCATGCACCTCCACGCGATGCAGGAGCTCTACGGGCTGGGAAGCAATATAAGCAATGTCGAAATCCTCGGGTGTTGCGTCGACAGGGAAAGTGCTCCCGTTCTCAAGGCCGGAATCGAGAACAATCTCAAGAGCGTCAGGGTAGTCACGATGCAGGAGGTTGCGAAGACCAGGATGAACGCGTTCTCCCTATCCAAGAAAATCGCCACGCCGCTCGTGTTCATCCTTCTTCTCATAGGCGCAAGCGCAATAGCATCTCAAACGATCGGGAGCTTGAGAACGAGAAGAAAAGAAATCGGCATCCTCGTATCCCTGGGAGCCCCGCAATCGTTGATACGCAAGTTGTTCCTGGGCAAGGCATTGATACTGGGCGTCTGGAGCGGGGCGGTCGGGTTCTTCTTGGGCGCGTTCACCGCGTGGATAGTCGGCAACACGATCCTGGGCTACCCCGTAGTGTTCATCCCTTACTGGCTTCCAATGTCGGTGATCGGGGCGGTAGCCGTTACGATGTTTTCGACGCTGGTGCCTCTTGCCAGCGAGTACAGGAAGGAACCGGCGTTGGTGTTGAGAGAGGAGTGACATGATTCAAGTCAGGGACATATCCAAGCATTATGAGATCAATGGAGCGAGAATCGAGGCTCTGAAGAACATCTCCATGGACACTTATCAGGGAGAATTCATCGCCATCGTGGGCCCCAGCGGCAGCGGCAAGTCCACTTTGCTTCTCACCATTGGAGGCCTTCTGCGACCCACGAAAGGCGACGTATACATAGATGGAGTTTCGGTGTACGACCTGTCTCATCAGGAAAGGGCGGCGCTCAGGATCAGAAAGATCGGCTTCATGTTCCAGACTTTCAACTTGATACCGTACTTGACCTCTTTGGAGAACGTCCAGATTCCGCTCTATCTTGCCGGAATGGACAAGAAAGCACAGGAGCAAAAAGCCCTCGAGCTTCTCGGTCAATTCAACCTCTCCCACAGAATCAAGCACAAGCCGAGCGAAATGAGCGTCGGGGAGAGACAGAGGGTTGCGCTCGCACGCGCGATAGCGAATGATCCCGATTACATTCTTGCAGATGAGCCCACGGGCAACCTCGACGGCGAGGCGACGGGAGAAATTCTCGCCCTGTTCAGGGAGCTGAGGGCGAGGGGGAAGACGATCATCATGGTCACGCATGACGAGGACCTGGCCTTGCGGGCGGATCGTGTGATCGAAATAATGGACGGCAGGTATTGTTCGACGACCATCACCAATGAGTACGATTGTGAACGCATCTGAGTCTACAGGAGGCAGCTTCATGCGGAAAGCAATGTTACCGGCGATTATTGCATGCATTCTTCTGGGCGTCAATTTCGGGGCGGCCGCCCGGGACAACGGCAACGATCCGGGCGACACGGATCAGTCCGGCTCCAAGGGCCTGTATACCGTCTACGCCTTCTACAAAGGCGGAACCATCGAGGGGAACCAACTCATCGACCGTATGTCGACGATATCAAAGATGCTCAATGGAAAAGCGGAGGTTCAGCTCGTCGATATCACCGATAGTGGAGCTGAATCGCTCGCCAAGAAATACGGAGTCTTCAACGTGCCCGCCGTAATCGTAGTATCACCGGATGGTGTCGTCACCGGCGGCGTCAAGGGGATACCCGAGCCGAGCGATGTCACCAGCGCCCTTATCCCCGACCGAATGACCGAGATCATAGCCGCGATACAGAAGAACAAGCTCGTCCTGCTCTTGATAAAAGGAAAAGGCTTCACCCGAGACGATCCATCATTGCAATCGGTCGCCGCCTTCCAGAAGATATTCAAGAAATCCGTGGAAACCGTGGAATTGGACGTCTCCTTGCCCCAAGACGCTGAAGTCTCACGCAAGTTCGGCGTCGAAGCGACGGACGTGGCCGGTATGCAAGTGCTCATGCTCAGCGCAGGCGGAATAGTCGGCGTCTTTTCCCCTCCCGTCAGCATGCGAGATCTAATCGGCTCTTTTCAGAGGGTGCTGCTTAGTAAATCCGGATGTGGGGGGAGCAACGAGGGTGGCTTGAAGAGTTCGTGCAGCGAGTAGACCAGCAAGGGAGCCATCAAACACATGTCACTATTCCGCCTCGTTCTGAGAGAAATATCATCACGCCGCGTTCAATCCACGGCCAGTCTCATCACGATAGCCATGGCCACTGCGCTGGTCGTAGCGGTCATCAGTGTCATGCACTCCTACCGGCTCAAGATAAGCGCGGAAGTCGGCCGCATGGGCCCCTCCCTCATCGTGATACCCGAGGACCTGGAAGAGGCCGATTATTTCATGGGCAGGTTCGGAAACTCCGGGTTCCCGATGGATTACGCGAATAGGATAACCGGCTTGGCCGGGGACGAAGGCATCCGCGTCGAGCCCAGGCTGGTACAAGAAAGCCGGCTCTACGGCAAGAAAGTGGTTTTCGCAGGCGTGCCCGACAGCAGCCGTTTCGCTCCCGCCTCGCCTCACGCAGTGGTCGTCGGCTACCAGACCGCGAAGGATCTCGACTTGCGCCCGGGGGGCAGATTGGATCTCATGGACGACGACTTTACCGTGGAACGCACCTTGGCCGAAGAGGGTGCTTCGGAAGCCGATGTCACTCTTTATTTCAAGATCGGGGTCTTACAGAAACTTCTCAAACGGGGGACGCTCGTAAACCAGATCTTGATCACGGGGAACAGCAGCAAGGCCCTCGATCGCCTGAAGCGCTCCATCGCCGGCGAGCTTCGAGGAGCAAAGGTTATCACTCGAAGGAAGATCCTCGAAGCACGCGAGAAGACATCCCGTACCGTTTCAATTTACGCGCTCACGTTGTCCCTGATCGCGCTTCTGATGGGCGTTATTGCGGTGGCCAATCAGATCGCCGGCAATATCAGGGAGAGGCGCCGGGAGATAGCGATCTTCATCGCGATGGGTGCGAATGTCGGAACGATAAAGAGGGGCTTCTTTCAAAAGGCCGCGATGCTGGGCTGCGCGGGGAGCATACTGGGATACTTCATCGGCACTCTCATGGGATATTTCTTGAGCTCGTCCCTTGCGGGTCTCAGCATGCAGCCTCTTTTCATACTCTTCCCCGTCAGCATGGCCTCGGTGACACTCCTGATCGTGTTCGTTTCCTATTTTCCCATAAGGTTGATCGCCGGGCTTTCGCCGGCGGACGTGCTCATGCGGACCGACGCTTGATTACTCTGCAATGGACGACGCAGGAGCGTTCCTGCAAGAAAACAGCCGCGTGCAGGGGAAATCACCCTTCAGGCTCTATCTCGACCAGGAGATCGCCGAAGCTCACCTGGTCGCCGACGGCGCAACCAACCTTCTTCACCACACCTCCCACGGGCGCCGTTATCTCGTTCTGCATCTTCATCGACTCGATGACGACCACCGCCCGGCCTGCCTTCACCGCTTCTCCTTCTCTTACGTTCACCGCCACGATGTTGCCCGGCATCGGCGATTCGACCGTACCGCTTCCGTGTCCCGACGAGTGAGAGCCGGCGCCTGCTTCCTCTTCCTCGCTTCGTACATTGTAATCATTTCCACCGATGGACACGTGAATTCCCGTTTCGTTGCGCGAAACCCACGCTACGCAGGAGCGCCCGTCCACGAGAAACGCCAGTGAGCCGCGCGAAAGCTTCGAAGCGCTCACCGCGTAATCTTTCCCCTCGATCGAGAAGCGGTAACCGTCGGGCGTCTTCTCCACCAGCACCTTTTTCTGCACGCCGTCAATGTTGATGTCGAGTTCCATCAGGCTTCCCCCGTACCGATCTCCCACTTGCCGATTTCATGCCACGGCGTCGGTCGCGACGTCGCTTCGCCCGGGCTGGAGCGACGATCGGCCAGGATGTCGGCCAGGGCCGCGGCGATGAAAGCTTCGTCGGGGACACCACCATCCTCCTCCGCGAAGATCTCGTCGCGGTGGCGTTCGAAGAAGTCGGTGTACGTCTCGCCCCGTATGAAAGCGTCGTTTCGCAGTATGCGCTTGTGAATCGCTATCGATGTCTTGATCCCCTGCACCACGTACTCGTCCAGGGCCGTGAGCATCTTGCGGCGGGCCGCTTCGCGATCTTCCCCCCATGCCACCAGCTTGGAGAGGATCGGATCGTAGTGGGGGCTCACTTCCCAGCCTTCGTAGATTCCGCTGTCGTTTCTTATCCCCGGCCCCCATGGTTCGCGAAGAAGTCTTATCATGCCGCAGGAGGGGAGAAAGTTGTTGTCCGGATCCTCTGCGTATATCCTGCACTCGATCGCATGGCCCCTCTTGACCACGTCGCTCTGCGTAAAGCCGAGTTTCTCCCCCGATGCGATCATGATCTGCCATTTCACGAGGTCGATGCCCGTCGTGACCTCGGTGATCGGATGCTCCACCTGGATCCTCGTGTTCATTTCGAGGAAATAGAAGTTTTTGTCCCCATCCACGATGAATTCGATGGTACCGGCGTTCCTGTATCCCGCCGCCCCGGCCGCCTTCACCGCCGCCTTGCCCATTTTCGCGCGAAGCTTGTCGTCGAGGGCCGTCGACGGCGTCTCCTCGAGGACCTTCTGATGGCGGCGCTGGATGGAACATTCCCTCTCGTAGAGATGAACGACATTGCCGTGGTTGTCGGCGAGGACCTGGAACTCGATGTGTCTCGGGCGTTCGATCGCCTTCTCGATGTACACCGTGCCGTCGCCGAAAGCGGACCTGGCTTCGCCGATCGCCTCACGCACCATCGCCGCCAGATCCTTGCGCTCCCGCACCAGCCGCATCCCCTTGCCCCCTCCCCCGGCGGAAGCCTTGATGAATATCGCCCCTTCCACGCCCTCGGCCGCCTTCGTCACTTCGTCCGGATCGTCGCTGCCCTCGAGCATGCCCGGGATTATCGGCACCCCGGCCTTTTTCATTATAGATCGCGCCTCGAGCTTGCTCCCCATCGCCCGGATCACGGAAGACGGTGGACCGATGAAGGTGATTCCTTCTTCCTCCAGCATGGCGGCGAAACGGTCGTTCTCCGCGAGAAACCCGTAGCCGGGATGGACCGCGTCGCTTCCGGTTTTGCGGACCGCCTCGAGGATCTTGTTCATGTCGAGATAACTTTCCAGCGGGGAAGGGGGGCCGATGCACACGGCTTCGTCGGCCAGCTGAACGTGCAGGCTCTTCGCATCGGCCTCGGAATAGACGGCCACCGTCGCGATGCCGAGTTCTCTCGCGGCTCTCATCACTCTTATCGCTATCTCGCCCCTATTGGCGACGAGTATCTTCTTCACTCTCTACTCCCTGTGCCAGGACGGCTTGCGTTTCTCGAAAAACGCCCTTATCCCCTCCCGGCCTTCTTCGGATGCGCGAAGGTCGGCGATGAGCCGGGCCGTATAATCCTTGAGGTCTTCGATGCGCTCCGTGGAAGCCCTGGCGATCAGTTCCTTGCACGACTTCACCGCCTCCGGCCCGCAGAGAAGGAATTCCTCGCGCAGCCTCCGGCACGTTTCCTCCAGTTCGCCCGTCTCGACGACCTCGTTCACGAGGCCGATCTCGAGCGCCTTTGCCGCATCGAACCTCCTGCCGGTGAGGAAGAACTCGCGGGCGTTCTTCTCGCCGACTCTCCGGATCACGTATGGGGCTATGCATGCAGGCACCAGGCCCAGCCTCACTTCGCTCAGTGAAAAGACCGCCGCGCGCGAAGCGACGGCGACGTCGCACGCGGCGACGAGGCCCACGCCCCCCCCGATGGCGGCGCAGTTCACCATGGCTATCGTCGCCCCGGGGAAAGTGTACAAGGTCTCCAAGAGATCGGCGAGGCGGCGGGCGTCGGCCAGGTTTTCCTCGTGGGAATAGCCCGCGGTCTTCTTCATCCAGTTGAGATCCGCACCGGCGGAGAAGACGTTCCCCTCACCTGTGAGGGTGAGGACGCGGACGCTTCCCTTGTCGGCCAAGTCTCGAAGGGCGCTCGTGAGTTCGGCTATGAGTTCGTCGTTGAAGGCGTTCTTGACCTCGGGGCGGGATAGAGCGACGCGCACCGATTCTCCCTCCATTGTCACCTTGAGTGTTTCGTACTTCATGAATCCACCTCGTTCGCCTTCCTGCCGTTCGCGACCGCAACGGCACGCTGCCGGACCCGCAAACCCCGGGGCCGGGGGCCGCTACATTCTGAAGACGCCGAACTTGTGATCGGGTATCGGGGCATTGAGCGCCATGCTTATCCCGAGGGCCAAGGCGTTCCGCGTATCCAGCGGCTCGATGATTCCGTCGTCCCAGAGCCTGGCGGTCGCGTAGTATGCGCTCCCCTCCTTTTCGTATTTCTCGAGGATGGGGGCCTTGAACTTCTCCTCTTCTTCGGGGGACATCTCCTTGCCCTCGGACGCGAGCGCCGCCTTCTTCACGGTGAGAAGAACGTTCGCCGCCTGCTCGCCGCCCATCACCGAGATCTTGGACATGGGCCACATCCAGAGGAGCCGGGGGAAGTATCCCCGGCCGCACATGGCATAGTTGCCCGCACCGTGCGAGCCGCCTACGATAATGGTGAACTTCGGGACCTGCGCGTTCGCCACGGCGTGAACCATCTTGGCGCCGTCCTTCGCTATGCCGCCGTGCTCGAACTCCTTGCCGACGATGAAGCCGGTGATGTTTTGGAGAAAGACGAGGGGAATCTTGCGCACCGCGCAAAGCGATACGAAGTGGGCTCCCTTCTGGGCGCTCTCGCTGAAAAGGACCCCGTTGTTGGCCACTATCCCCACCGGGTAGCCCTCGATCCGCGCGAAGCCGGTCACGAGCGTCGTCCCGTAGAGCGGCTTGAACTCGTGGAACCGGCTCCCGTCGACGATGCGCGCTATGATTTCTTTCATGTCGAATTGCCTGCTGAGGTCCCGGGGAAGGATCCCGTAGATCTCGTCGGGATCGTAGGCGGGTTCCTCCGGCTCCTCACGTTCCAAGGGATACTTCCCGGGGGCTGGAAGGTTCTCCACTATGTTGCGGAGAATCTGTATCGCGTGTTCGTCATCGAGCGCATAGTGGTCGGACACTCCCGATATCCTGCAGTGCACATCGGCTCCCCCGAGCTCTTCGGGCGTCACGTCCGCACCGGTCGCCGCCTTCACCAAGGGGGGGCCTCCTATGAAGATCGTTCCCTTGCCCTTGACGATTATGGTCTCGTCGCTCATGGCGGGGACATAGGCTCCGCCGGCCGTGCAGGATCCCATCACGGCCGAGATCTGCGGAATGCCGAGGGCGCTCAACCGCGCCTGGTTGTAGAAGATCCTCCCGAAATGCTCCTTGTCGGGAAACACGCCGTCTTGGAGGGGAAGAAACACCCCACCCGAATCGACGAGATAGATGCAAGGCAGGCGGTTTTCAAGCGCGATCTCCTGGGCGCGGACGTGCTTGCGCACGGTTACGGGAAAATAGGTACCGCCCTTGACGGTGGCGTCGTTGGCAACGACCAGGACTTCCTTGCCCTTGACCACTCCGACGCCGGTCACGATACCGGCCGCGGGGGCTTCATCGCCGTACATCCCGTTCGCCGCGAGAGCGCTGAATTCGAGAAACGGCGTATTGCGGTCGAAGAGCTTTTGCAGCCTCTCCCGCGCGGTCAGCTTGCCCCTGGCCTTGTGCTTCTCGATCGCCTTGGGCGGGCCGCCTTGCTTGACCTTGGCGAGAATCTCGCGGAACTCTTCCACCTTCCTGCGATTGTGCGCGGAGTTCTCCTTGAACTCCGAACTGGAGGTCTTGATCTTGGATTCTATCTTGTACATCGAAGCTCCCCGGTCGCGAGACAGCCGTCGGACTCTTCTACCGATTATTTCGCGGGAACCGCCTTGTATCCGTAGCAAAGCACCCCGGATCCTCCCGCCTTCTGTATCCTCCTGAATTCGATCCGCACGGGCAGCCCCACTTCGAGCTCGCCTGCGTCACAGTCGGCGATCTGGGCGGAGATCTTCACGCCGTCACCCAGGTCTATTATGCCCGCTGCTATCGGAGCCTCGTCGGAAAAGTTGCTCGCAGGAGTATGGATGACCGTATACGATACCACTTTGCCCTCGTTCGGGAGCCTCAGCGTCTCGAACTCCTCCCCGCCGCACTCGTCGCATACGAGCCTGGGAGGAAAGAATGTCTTCTTGCAGCCCGTGCACCTTGCCGCTTCCAGTCTGTATCTCTGCGGGATCTCCCGCCAGTATTTCGCCGGTGTAAGCATTTACGCTACCTCCAGTATGTGTACCAAAGCGGATCCGCCCGTCCCGCCCATGTTCTGGGCGAGGCCGCGCTTTGCATTCTTCACCTGTCTAGCCCCGGCTTCACCCCGGAGCTGGGTCACGATCTCGTGTATCTGGGCGATGCCGGTCGCCCCCACCGGGTGCCCCTTGGACTTGAGACCACCGCTCGGGTTCACCGGGATTTCTCCCTCGATGCGCGTCTTGCCTGCCTCGACCGCTTTGCCTCCCTGCCCTTTCTCGAAGAAGCCGAGCGCCTCCGTCACGCAGATCTCGGCGATGGTGAAACAGTCGTGCACCTCGGCGAAATCGATGTCCTTGGGGCCCACCCCGGCCATCTCGTAAGCCTTCTCGGCCGCCACCGCCGTCGCTCGCAGGAAAGTCATGTCCTCGCGGGAATGGAGCGCGATGGTATCGGTGGCGTGCCCCGAACCGGCCACCTTGACGATCGGCTTCTTGCCGAGCGACTTCGCCATGTCGAGCGGAACCAGGACGGCCGCCGCCGCCCCGTCCGTTATGGGCGAGCAGTCGAGGAGCCTCAGCGGGTCGGCGACCATGGTCGAGCCGAGCACCTGGTCCACGGTGATCTTGAAAGGATACTGTGCGTGCGGGTTGTTCGAACCGTTGTCGTGGTTCTTCACGGCGACCTCGGCGAGTTGCTCCCTCGTGGTCCCGTAGCGTTCCATGTGAGCCCTCGCCATCAGGGCATAGAGGCCGGGGAACGTGAGACCGTTATAGGCTTCGTACTCCTGGTCGGCGGCCGTGGCGAGGTTGTAGGTCGCGGCACCGCCGTCCACGTCGGTCATCTTTTCCACGCCTCCCACGAGGACGACGTCGCTCATGCCCGATGCGACCTCGATGAAACCCATCCTGAAGGCCAGGCCTCCGGAGGCGCATGCGCTCTCCACCCGCGCGGCGGGCGCGGGGTTCACCCCGAGATAATCGGCGAGCATGGAGGCTATGTGCTCCTGCCCGGTGAACAGCCCGCTGCTCATGCAGCCCACATACATCGAATCTATCTTGTCCACTCCGGCGTCCTTGATGGCGAGGAGAGCGCTTTCCACGAAAAGGTCCCGCAGAGATTTCTCCCAGAGTTCGCCCCATTTCTGCATACCCACGCCGATGACTGCGACTTCACGCATTGTCTTCCTCCTGTCTTCTTCCTGGATATCGTATTTTCATTCTTCCCGTTTCGATCCCGGAGTCGCGGGGATCCCTCAGTCCTCTATCTTGTTTATCTTGCCGCGCAGTTTGGCGTACTCGCCGTACTCGAGGTAGCGCTTGTTGTTGTCGAGCATCTCTCTGGTCTTGAAAGTCATGTCCTGGACTTCCTTGATCCTGTCGGTCGCGGTGAAGACGAAAGCGTCGCTTCCCGCACCGGAACCGTAGGAGACCATGAGAATGCGATCCCCAGGCTCCGCCACGTCCAGGATGGCGCTGAGGCCCAGAGGAGACGCGCCGGAATAGGTGTTGCCGAGCTTGGGCACGAGCCAACCCTGTTCTATCTGTTCCTTCTCGAAACCGAGAATCTTGCCGGCCCTCAAGGGGAACTTGCCGTTCGGCTGATGGAAAGTCACCCAACGGAAGTCCTTCGCGCTGAGCCCGGTCTGCTCGAGGATTCCCCGGGCCGCGCCCAGGACGTGCTTGAAGTACGCGGGCTCTCCGGTGAACCTCCCCCCGTGGCGCGGATAGAACTGGTACTCGCGCCGCCAGAAGTCCGGCGTGTCGGTCATGTACGAGTAGGTCGCGTCCACCGTCGCGATGACGTTGTCCTTGCCGAAAACGAACGCGGCGGCACCCGCCGAAGCTGAATACTCGAGCGCGTCTCCCGGCGCTCCCTGCGACGTGTCCGCCCCGATGCCCATGCCGTACTTGATCAGGCCGGCGCGGACCAGACCGAAGCTCACGAACATCCCTTCCGAGCCGGCCTTGCACGCGAACTCGTAATCGGCGGAATGAATCGAAGGAGTGGCACCGATCGCTTCGGCCACGATCGTCCCGCTCGGTTTGACGGCGTAGGGATGGGACTCGGACCCGATGTAGATGGCGCCGATGTCCTGGGGATCGATGCCCGCGCGGAGAATGGCTCTTCTCGCCGCTTCGACCGACATCGTTATCACGTCCTGGTCGATCGATGGAACGGATTTCTCCTCGAGCATGAGTCCCTTCTTGTAGCTGGGCGCATCGGCTCCCCACACCTTTGCTATCTCTTCCACTTTTATTCGATTCCTGGGGATGTACGCCCCGTATCCTACTATGCCTTCCATTTGTCCTCCTCTTATCGAACGACGACCCTTCGGCCTCCGCTTCCCCGGGGCGTCCCGCCCCGATGGGCCCGAACGTTCATACAGTTATTTCCAACTTCACCCGCCGGACCTGCGACCCTTTTCTTGGACAGGTCTCTCCCACAGGCGCATCTAATTGCAATTATTGACCTTGCAAGATAGACGGCATGACTTGCACCTGGCAGTCCCGCTTCTCGACACGAGGTAATAATATAGTACAATCACCATCCTATTTTAAGCAGAATTTTCCAGGTCCCCGTCACGGTTTCCCGCTCCTTCCTGAAGCCCGGTCTCGACGACGCTCATCGCGCGAAGTGAATCGAGAGCCTCGACAATCTCATACCACCAGATGAAAACGGAAGAACGATGATCGGTTCATTGCGTAGTTCCGCACGTATGATGGTTTGAGAGTATTAATTATTCGTGGAGCTTCTTAGCACGGCACTCTTATCGATTCCATTTGTTGACACTTCAAGAGAATTGTTGGATAATAATCGTCGAGCACGAAACTTCATGATGGGAGGTGGAGATGAGAATATGCCTGCCTTTGTACCGGCACTTCTTTTTTTGTGCCTTGATCTTGTTCATCATTGCTCCGCAAAGCGTGGTTAAGGCGGCGGACGATGTCGATGATGAAACTTGCCTTACGTGTCACGAGGGGTATGATCGATCCCTTGCACAAACTGCACACCGGCTCAGTTCCCAAACGGAGTCACCCGAGGTGAAGATCGGCTGTACGAATTGTCATCCCGGGGCGGAAGAACACGTGAACGATCCGTCACCTGCGAACATGCAGACGGCCGCCGAACTCGTTTCGCTCGATGCAATCAGTTTGTGCACGCAATGTCACAAGGCTCATGAACAGCTGGATGATTACGGTTTCGACGCGCATTCATCGGAGCAATTGAGCTGCGCCGACTGCCACAAGGTTCACGGCGGGAACCCGGCGCTTCTGCTCGACGACAGCGCCGAGTTCTGTCTCAAGTGCCATTCCAAGATGCGGAACAGCTTTGCAAAGACCTCGAACCATCCAGTGTTGCAGGCCGACCTGACTTGTTTGAGTTGCCATCGCTTCAGCAAGCGCAAGGGCAACAATCTCGCATACGAGTTCGCAGGCACTTGCAGGCGGTGTCATCCCGAGCAAGGAGCGCCGCACGTCTACGAACACGAAGCGGTCAATTCATATACGATAGAAGGGAGTGGATGCACGCAGTGTCACGACCCTCACGGCAGCGCCAACGATAGATTGTTACGCCAACCCGACAATCGGCTTTGTGAACAGTGCCATTTCCCCGCCGGGCACAAGACAGCCCACGGCGGCATCTGGGCCAAGTACGCCTGCGAGCAGTGTCACGTGGACATACATGGTTCGTACGTGAGCAATCTGTTCCTCGATCCCGATCTACCCGCAAAATTTTCAGGTGATTGCTACAACATTGGATGCCACAGTCTAATCAAATAGAGAGGTCTGTCATGAGGAAGCTTTCGATAACGCAGATCCTGCTGTTTACCCTTGTAGTGGCTCTGATCCAAGCGGCGCGCGCAAACGCCGATGAGGGCAACGTCCGCCTGGGGGTCGGATACGTGTTTCTCGATGAAGAAGGCAACCACTCCGTCAACCAGGAAACCTTCAATACGTTCAAGGGATTGAACCTTTCCATCGAGAATCTGGCGTACGCGATGGACAACGGGGTGAACTTGACGGGTAGTTTCAGGAACATCACCCTGGACAACCGCAATTTGAGGTTCTCGACTTTCAAATCGCGTCTTTTTTCCATCAAGTTCCGGGACAGTAAGTACCGGAGGGTATATGATCACGATGCGGCGCAGTTCACCAGCCGGGAGACCATCGCGGGCTCGGCCTCCGCTTCACCATTCGAGAACGTCAAGATCTTCGGAGGATTCCAAAGGATAGACAAACAAGGGAACGACCTCGTGGAGTTCATTGAACCCTCCGATCCACTCCTGCTCAGCACCGACTACGACCGTATGTCTATCAATGTCGGAGGCCAGGGATTCTATCGCAAGAGCAGTATCCGGGTCGAATACGTGACTTCGGATTACAACGATCACGCGCACGAAGGAACGGATCGCAAGGCCGACGACTTCCGTGTAAACGCCAGCACGGCCGTTCCTCGTCTGGAGCGAGTCATTCTCTCCGGCGGTTACAACCATCGCGTAGACAAGCTCGACTCGGAAGCGGCCGAGCTTCGAACCAACCGGGGCTGGGGAGCGATAAGGATTTATCTGCCTCGCGAGACGAAACTCGATTTTCGCACGGTCTTTGCGAGGACGAAGCATAGCGCGAACCTCATCGAGACCGACAACGCGATGAACACTATCGTGCTGAGCAAGATCTGGAAAAGGCGGGGCGGCCTGAGGCTCGGTTATGAAAACAGAATCGCGGACGACCTGATCGATCGAAGCCAGTCGCACGGACTATTGGCCGGCGCCTGGCTGAATCTGCGCAACCGCCTCTTCGCCAGGGGGATGATCGCGATCAGAAACAAAGATATCGTAACCGGATCGACCCTCCTCGGCGACGAGGATTTCACGCGCTACCGGGCCTCCCTCAGGTATTCGGACGGCAGGTGGGGATCCATCTCCGCCCAGTACCGCGCCCAGGTGCGGGAGAACCCGGATATCGGAGCCAAGGTGGATTATCGGTCGGTTTCCACGGAACTGCGGCTCGTGCGTGCATCCTGCGGCGAAGCGGACATCGTCTATTCCTATTATACCGGCGAATACACCAACCGCGTGGAAGGATTCGTGTTTGCCGATCACATCGTCACGGGAACCCTTTCCCCGGCCAGGATCGGCAGACTCGGAGTCAACCTCGGCGGCACCTATTACCGCAGCCTCAGGGACCTGGACACCGAGAAATTCAGCATGTTCTTCTCGGCCAGTTACGATCTCGGCGAATCATTCGTTTTCGAGGCGAAGTACTCGGTTTTCAACTACGACAACTTCCTTGTTCATGACGAATTCTATACGGGGAACATAGTCGAAGTAAGCCTTGCGAAGAACGTCGACTTCTGAGACCGGAGGATCAAAGGGAGGTTCCTCCGGAAGGACCCAAGGAAAGGAGAGGAGGTGTGGCAAGCGAATACTTGTTTTCAATGAAACTGCTTCGTTGCCGCAGGCAACGCGCGGCGCCGGCACGGCGTCCAACCGGCGACACAATCGGCGCAAGGCGCCGAAGTGAGGGTAGTGAGCTGTCAATAGGGAGGTGCTTATCATGAAGTATTTTCTCAGATTCGCGATACTTCTCGCGGGAATCATGCTTCTCTCGTGGGGATGCGAGAGAAAAACGACGAACGAGATCACCAATCTCGTATCCCCGGAAGTATCGTCCTACGTCGGGAGTGAGGCATGCCAGAGTTGCCATCAAAGTATCTACGATAGTTTCCGCAAGACGGGCCATCCGTACAAATTGAGCGACGCGGCGGACGCCCAGCAACCCGGTTACTACCCATTCTCCACGGTCGAGGTATCACCGACGATACCGGGCGGCTGGAGTAACGTGAGCATGGTGATAGGAGGGTTCTGGTGGAAAGCTCGTTTCATAGACAACGATGGACGCATCTACACGGGACCACAGAGACAGTACAACCTGGCCACGGGCGAATTCGTCAAGTACGAGACGGACACCCTTGGCCTCAAGAACTACACTTGCGGTGGATGTCATACAACCGGCTACAAAGCCGTCGGCAATCAGAACGGCAAGCCGGGGTTGATCGGAACGTGGGCGTTGAACGGAGTCCAGTGCGAGGCCTGCCACGGCCCCGGCGGATCCCACGTAGAGAATCCTTATGACGTGAACATGACGATCGACCGCTCGAGCGAGATGTGCGGGGAGTGTCACCACCGCGGCGACGTTTTCAAGATTCCGGCCAAGGGCGGGTTCGTGAAACACCATGAACAATGGAACGAGATGTTCACGACGAAGCACAGCGCCCTTCAGTGCGTGACTTGCCACGACCCCCACGTGGGTCTTCACCCACTCAACCCGGACCGAGCCTCGGCGATCAGGATCCAGTGCGAAAACTGCCACTTCAAGCAGGCCGAAGGATACGCGAACTCGACGATTCTCCATGCGCAGGCCTCGGTTACATGCACCAATTGCCATATGCCCTATAGCGCCAAGTCCGCGATCGGGGACCTGGCCACGTTCACGGGGGACATCCACTCGCATCTCTGGCGGATAAACCCCGATACGACCGCCCAGATGTTCACCCCCGACCAGAAATACGCAAACGGGTACATCACTCTCGACTATTCGTGCAAGCCGTGCCATCCTTCGAAGAGCCTGACTGAGCTCTTCCAGGCCGTACCGAATATCCACTGAGACCGGCCGACATTCCGGTTAACACAGAGAACCCCTTCTCCGCGTGAGAAGGGGTTCTCTTTCGCTTGTCATTCAAGCGCGGGGCGGCTCCAAGCCCCCCGGCAATCAGGCTGTCGCTGCTTGTCCTTTTCCTCCCTTGAACACGATGGCCAGAACAAGGCCTGCTATCATGTAGCTGATCGTGCCGTAAATGAACCATTTCAGGGCGAAGGAATAGGTGACCGGTAGAACAGCGTATGTGTTGTACGCCGCCGGAAGCGCCATCATCAACCCTATGTAGAGACCGTAGCGGAGGCCTTCCGCCAGCCCCTTGCGCTCGTAGCCCTTGGAGAAGATGAAAGCGAAGAAGAAAGAGAAGATGATGTTGGTGATAATCAAGATGGAATACTTCATTTCCCCCTCAGGGCGCCAGACGCTGCTCGTGGCTTCGTAGTCTTTCGATAACAAGACTCCGTGCACCAGGAAGCTCAGGGCTTCCAGCACGATCAACGCGACGATGAAACCCAACCATACCCGCTTGTTCATTGTTCCTCCTTGATTGGAAGTTGAACAAAACGATTTAGGGAAGTGGGGCAAAGATCTCGGTCACTGCCTCCGGTATAGGAGATGAACGAATGTTTGTAAAGAAAATACTTGCAACGGCCGGGCGGATCGATCAGAATGATCTTGCAGAACGTTTGCCTTGCTTTTCCAATTGCTCCCCGCTCCATCCCGGGTTTGAGCTGACCGGTTCGCACAGCTCCCGATCGTGGCAAGTACCAGAGAAATAAGCTCATTCCTCGAAAAGAAGCTCGCTTCGAGCGGCAGGGACGGCGCTTCCCTCGTCGAAGCCTCGAGGTGGCTCGTGCAAGCGGGAATCCTGGCCAAGGACAGATCCCCGGAGGAGTACCTGCGTGAGCTTTTCAGGACCGGCAAGATATCGGGAGCGTACCAATTTCCGAACAAGAGATGGGTGGTGATCAACCGCTCACGGCTGCCCGACGGAATAAAGCGCGTGATACCCCTGAAGGAAGCCGCCGAGACGCTTCGCATCTCCGAGGCCCGCATCCGGAAGCACGTCAAAGAGGGAGAGCTCAAACCGCTTGACTTCGGTTCCTCGCTTCTTCTTTTTCATGAAGAGGAAATAAGAGCTTTCAAGCATGCGACGGATCGCACGTACAGGATGCTCTTCCCCGATGACGGGAAGATCAAGCAGATAGACATCGATAAATTGAGGAGACAGCTCTATTATCTTCGCTCCGACATCCGGCTCATCGCCGAAAGGATCGAGGAACTGATAAGATTGCTGGACTGATAAAGAAATACGACCCCGCGGATTCCTCTCGCAGCGTCCTCCAGAAAGGCGTATCCCAGCCATGGAACTCGGCAATGAATTGAAAAACAGGATCATCTCCTTCCAGAGAAACGAGATCACGGAATATCATCTCTACAAGAGGCTCGCCAGAACCGTCAAGTCACCGGAGAACAGGAAAGTCCTCGAAAAGATCGCTGACGACGAACTCAGACATTACAAGGAATGGAAGCGATACACGGGAACGGAGGTTTCTCCATCGAGGTTCGTCATACTGTTGATCTATCTCGTCTGCCGTATATTCGGCCTGACTTTCGGCATCAAACTCATGGAGCGCAGCGAGGAAGAAGCCCAGGCGAGCTACGCGACGATCATGGACGTGCTGCCGGAAATAAGAGCGATCATCGAGGAAGAAAACGAGCACGAGCAAGAGTTGCTGGCTTTGATCGACGAGGAGAGGCTTCGCTACATAGGCTCGATCGTGCTGGGGCTGAACGACGCATTGGTCGAGCTCACCGGCGCCCTCGCCGGGCTCACCTTGGCGCTGCAGAGAACGAAGCTCATTGCCCTGACCGGCCTGATAACCGGTATAGCCGCGGCCCTTTCCATGGCGGCCTCGGAGTATCTGTCCACCAAGACCGAAGAGACGACGCGAAGCCCGGCGAAAGCATCGATCTACACAGGCTTGGCATATATAGTTACCGTTTCCATCCTCATCCTCCCCTACCTATTGCTGGACAATTACTTCCTGTGCCTGGCCTTGACTATCCTCGCCGCCGTCGTCATCATCGCCTTCTTCAATTATTACATTTCCATCGTGAACGACACCTCGTTCCGGAAACGCTTCCTGGAGATGGCCGGGATCAGCTTCGGAGTGGCGGGGCTGAGCTTCTTCATCGGCTACTTGGTGAGACACCTACTTGGAATCGAAGTCTGACCTCATCACGTATTCCCTGCCGGCTTTGAATGCGAGCTGATTCGCCGACTTGATGGAATCGTTCGGAGATACGGTCATGAGTGCGGACAGCCAGATATTCTCGGGAATGTTATTGAAAGGCTCGATAGTCGAGAGCAATCCGAGGACCACGACGTTGGCCGTCCTACCCGTTTCGTCACCCAGTTCGCGGGCGATGCCGTACGCGTCCAATTTTATCAAGTCGTGGCCGGCCAGGACTTTCTCTATAGCCGGCATGTCGGGATATTGCTTCTTGTCGAGACCTACGGGCAGTGCCGCGAACTCGTTGAGTATTATCGTTCCTCCCGGCTTGAGAAGATCGAGGAACCCGGGTCGGAGTACTTCGCTCACTTCCATGACCACGAGGACGTCGGCAGAATTCGGAGCAGGCACGGGAGAGTAGACTTCACCGCACCCGAACGTCGAAATTACGGAACCTCCCAGTTGGGCCATTCCATGGGTATCGCCCTTGATGATGTTCATCTCCGCATAGGGAGTCCTCATGGCTACTTCCGATAGGACATTACCGAAGAACAGATTGCCCTGGCCGCCTATTCCTCTTATCGCGACCCGAAGCGCAAGGGGAAGCTTGCTTCCATCGACTTTACTTGCGCCGGCGGTCTTTACATCGGGGAGCTTCCTCTTGGTCGTTTTCTTCTCCCTCTTCACCGGAACGATGGCATCGAACGGGCAGTACTGGACGCAAACCCGGCTGTTCCCGCCGCAGTTGGTGCAAAGGGCCGTGAAATGAGGCGTCTTGTCTTCATCCAGCTCTATGCCGGGACAAACGTCGCAGAGACCGCAGCTCTTGCACAGCTCGTAATCGATGGACACCGTCCTCATGCGTTGTCGGGCGAGCACTTCATGGATGCACGGCCCCTCCAGGATGAGGGCGGTGAAGGTGCCTTTCGCCGCGAGGTCGAGCGCTTCCTCGAGCTTGCTCTCCACTTCCTCTACATTGTACGCGTCCACTACGACGGTTCTCTCCACCTCCGCCTCGATCGCTTTTCTCAAACTGAACATGTGGGGTTGGTTTTCCAGGTTGACCTCGGAACTCGGTGCGACTTGGCCGCCGGTCATCGCCGTGACCCTGTTGTCGAGTATTATCTTCACGCCGGGAACGTTCCTGAAAACGGCGTTGCGCGTGGAATCCAATCCGCAATGGCACTCGCAGGAATCCCCGATGATGCTCACGGTTTTCGAGGCCATATCGGGGCGCGACATGACGAATCCCTGCCGCATCGAATCGGACGCCCCCATACAAGAGACCGTATCGAGGGCGTTTATATAATGGAGGAGCGTCGAGCACCCTATATCGCCGAAAGCGGCGTATAGCTTCTTGCGCCTCTTGAGCTTCGCGACGGCCAGCCCAAGGGCTTTGTAGGAACAACCAGGGCAGATGGAAGGAGGGCGCGGCACCGGTTCCAGGTCCAATTGCTTCTTTCGCGCCTCGTATTTCACGTTGAGATGCCGGGAGAGGAACTCCACGACGGCTTCGGGTGACCAATCGGTCGTTACGCTGTATTCATCCTTGCCGATCACGTCGACGCCGGAGAGTCTAATTCTTTCCTCGAGAAACTTGTCCCCGTCCTCTACGACGAAGAGCCTGTCCCGGACTTTGGCGGCGAAAGACTTTATCCGTTTCACGGGAAGAGGATACGTGGCGGCCAGGGTGAGGAGTGAAGGCCCGGCTCCGATGGCTTTCAACGCCTCCCTTACTATTATGTTACTCTCCCCGCTCGTGATTATGCCCCAGTCGTCGGTGCCCTCGACTTCGTCTATCAACTTGGAACTTTCGACCCATTCTTGGATCCTGGGAATCCTCTCCTGGGTGGCGCGGTTGTAATTCTTCCTCGCAATCGAGGGCATGAGCATCCAGTCGTGGAGATTCTCGGGAAGATCGCGGGGCTCTATCCTGCGGCGCTCCCGCGTGACCACCAGGCCTTCGGAGTGGGCGAGGATTCCCGAGGCAAGGACGACGACGGGCGTGTTGAATCGCTTGCTCATGTCGGCCGCCGTCCAGGCGATCTCGTACATCTCCTGGTGGTTGCGGGGCTCGAGGACGGGGAGGCGGGCCGAGGCGAAAAAGTACCGGGAATCGATCACGTGCTGGGTGCTGGAGGGAACGTAGTCCGTCGCTGCGTATATGACGAGCGCCCCGGCTTTGCCGGAAAAGAACGCGGAGGTGCTTATCGCATCTCCCGCCTGGAAGACGCCGGGGATCTTCATCGTGACCACCGAATCGTAACCGGCGATCGCGCGGCCCATGCAGACGTTGACGGCGACCGCCTCGTTCACGGACCACCCGACCTGGAGCCTGTCCTGCACGTGGGCCAGTCCCTTGTCGATGACTTCGGTGCTCGGCGTCCCCGGGTACCCGTCCGCCGCATGGTATCCGGCATGAACGACTCCGAGAGCGAAGGCGAGGTTGCCCTGCAGTATGAACTTGCTCCCCGCTGGAGCGTCGACTATTTCCTTGAAAGTCGCCATGGTTTTGCTTCCCTCTGTCGTCGAGCCTGTCTCGATGCGCTCCGACGCGATTTCCGCTGCGCGGGCTCATAGCCGGAGTGCCGCGGGTCCTGTCGGCGATCTCACCCCACCGTGCTCGCTTCGCTGCGCGCGGCGGGGGCCCCGAATCACCACCACCCGCTGCGCGGGCTCATAGCCGGAGTGCCGCGGGTCCTGTCGGCGATCTCACCCCACCGTGCTCGCTTCGC
>CAYXEN010000038.1:0-25607 GCA_964464035.1 uncultured bacterium
GTGCTCATAGACCTGGTGGACGTGGTGCTGCACATATTCCAACCCGAGGTCAGGGCTTACTATCAACTCGAGAGGCTGTGGGGCGACGCGCCGAAGGAGAAGTTCGGCGACGAAAGCAGGGAAGCGATGAAATGAGGATCAAGGATCGGCTCAAAGATGTCATCACGGAGGCCATGCGCTCGGCGAGCATACGGGACGAGGATCTCTCGGAACCGGTCCTCGAAAAGCCGAAGCTCAAGGAGCACGGAGACATCGCGACGCCCGTGGCCCTCGTTCTGGCGAGAAAACTCCGCCGCAATCCCACGGAGATCGCCGAGAGCATAGTCGCCGCGGCGGATTTTCCGAAGGACGTCGTGGCTTCGGTCTCGATCGCCGCGCCGGGTTTCATCAACATGACGCTTTCGGGCGAGGTCTTGAGGAGGACCCTGGTGGACGTTCACTCCTCGGGGGATCGATACGGCTCGTCGGACGTCGGACGGGGGAGGAAGTGGCAAGTCGAATACATCTCCGCCAATCCCACCGGGCCTCTCGTCGTCGTCTCCGCCCGCGCCGCCGCCGTCGGCTCCGTGCTGGTCAATCTGCTCTCCTTCACCGGGTACGAGGCCCACGGCGAATACTACGTCAACGATTACGGCAAGCAGGTCGAGGCGCTGGGGGAGAGCCTGCGCTACCGGTTGCGCGAGAGACTGGGAACGCTCGAAAGCGGAGAGGAGATCGGGGCGTACCCCGGCGAGTATCTCAAGGATCTCGCCGACGAGATCCCGGAACGGGACGCCTCCGGGTGGGTCGACCCGGCGAGGAAGACGGGGGCGGAACTCGGCCGGTACGCGACGGACAGGATACTCGATTCTATAAGGAATGATCTCGATCGATTCGGCGTGACATTTCACAATTTCTTTCACGAATCCGCCCTTCATCCCCGGGGCGTCCACGAGACCCTGGAGCTTTTCAAGGGCAAGGGATGCACGTACGAGAAGGAAGGCGCTCTCTATTTCAAGTCGTCGGATTTCGGTGACGACAAGGACAGGGTCCTCGTGAAGAGCAACGGTGAGGCGACTTATTTCCTGGGTGACGTCGCCTACCACCATGACAAGCTGAGACGGGGATACGAGGGAGTGATAGACATCTGGGGACCGGATCACCACGGACACATAAAAAGGATGCAGGCGGCCTCCGGCGTCCTGGGAGCTCCCCCGGGATGGCTCGAAGTCATGATCGTCGGCTGGGTGCGGCTGGTGGAGGGCGGCAAGCCTGTGGGCATGAGCAAGCGCGCCGGCGAATTCGTGACAATGAGGGAACTTGTCGAAGACGTGGGCAAGGACGCCGCCAAGTACTTCTTCTTGATGCGCAGGGCCAATTCACCGCTCGATTTCGACCTGGAACTGGCGAGGAAGCAATCCGAGGAGAACCCCGTCTATTACGTTCAGTACGCGCATGCGAGAATAGCCAGCGTGATCAGGTACGCCGGAGACAACGGGGTGGTGAGTTCGGACCGCCGCCTCGACCTCCTGGAACGCGGAGAGGAGAGGGACTTGATGCTTCATCTTCTCTTTTTCCCGCACGTGGTCGAGGCCTCGGCCCGGATGCGCGAGCCGCATCGCATGACCGTCTACGCCCAGGAGCTCGCGTCGCTGTTTCATCAATTCTATCACAACTGCAGGATAGTGTCCGGGAACGCCGATCTCTCCTCGGCGAGGCTCTTCCTGGTCGAGGCTACGAAACAGGTCTTGAAGAACGCGTTGACGCTCTTGGGCGTCGACGCTCCGGCCAGCATGTGAAAATCGGAAAGGAAAGTGATCCATGGAAAGGAACGACGATCTTCTCATTGTCGGCTCGATAGCATTCGATTCGGTTGAGACCCCCGCGGGATCGACGGAGAAAGCTCTCGGCGGATCCGCCTCGTTCGCCTCGCTGGCGGCGAGCTATCACTGTCGCCCGCTCATGGTGGGGGTCGTGGGGGAGGATTTCGGGGACGAACACATGGAGATGTTCTCCGCGCATGGAATCGACACGAAGGGTATCGAGAAAGCCCCGGGGCTGACCTTCCATTGGCGCGGCAGGTACCGGGAAAACTTCAAGGAGCGCGATACGCTCGAGACCTGTCTCAACGTATTCGAAAGTTTCGATCCGTCGCTGCCCGAGGAATACAGGAACGCGAGGTACGTGTTCCTCGGCAATATCGATCCGCGCCTCCAGGCCAAGGTTCTCGGTGAGATCGAAGACGCGAGGATCACCGGCATGGACACGATGAACTTCTGGATTCAGAATTCGCGCGAAGAGCTTGTCTCGGTGCTCGGCAGGGTCGATATCCTCTTCATAAACGACGAGGAGGCTCTCGAACTCAGCGGCCGCGACAGCGTGCTCCTCGCCGCGGAGGACATCCTCGGGCTCGGCCCAAGATACGTGGTCATAAAACGAGGGGAATTCGGCGCCATCCTCTTCGGTGATGATTTGAGAATATTCGTCCCCGCCGTCCTGCTTCCCAGGGTGATCGATCCGACCGGAGCCGGCGATGCGTTCGCCGGCGGCTTCATGGGATACCTCGCGGGCTCCGAGGAGCTCGACCGGAGGAGCATCACCGACGCCATGCTCCAAGGAACCGTGCTGGCCAGCTTCGCCGTCGAGGATTTCTCCGTGTCAGGTTTGAGCGGACTCACCGGCGACGACGTCCAGGAGAGATTGACGGCACTGAGGAAGATGATCCCGTCCTAGGTCCCTGGCTCGAAGCGGTCGCCGAGGACACTCGATGCGCCGCTTCCAAGCCCGTGCCAACGCCCACCGAACATTTTCCCCCTTGGAAACGGGATTGTGGAAAGCTTTTTGCTGAACGCTTTTGGGCGATATGATATAATTTGACCCCTGCTCGACGGGCAATGCTGGAGCTATTGCATAAGTCATGGAAGAACAAAGATTTACACCCGACATCATCGCGCGCGCAGAGGAGCTCATAAGCAGGATCCAGGGGATAAGCTCTTCTCGAATTACAACGGACGAGACCGGCCGGATAACCGAGATTCACGTCGTCGCCTCCGCCGGCAAACCTCCCAAGCTCATTGCAAGGGACGTGGAGACCTGTCTCAAGGCCGAGCTGGGTATCCACGTGGACTACAAGAAAATAGGGGTCGTGCTCTACGACCACGAGGATGAAGCGGACTCGAATGCCGCCGAACAGCCGGAGGGGGGCGTGCCGGAACAGGAAGTGAGGACCTTCCCCATCGAAGAGTACCCGGCGCGGTTCTCGTTCCAGAGCGTGAATCTCTTCCTCTCCCAGGAAGGGGTCAAGGCGGAAGTCGAACTCGTCCTCGAGGGCAAGGAAGCTTTCGGCAGCGCGAGCAGCGACAACGCCTCCGCGTTCGCCGGGGAACTCATCGCCGAGGCGACCCTCAGGGCGGTATCGGAATTTCTTGACGCTGATATCAAGCTGTGTTTATTTGGGGTTCGTGAGGTCGCGATGGGAAACGATAGGATGATCGTCGTGCGCGTCGACCTCATCAAGCATCGTGACAGGAAAAGTCTCGCCGGTTGTTCAATCGTTTCGGACGACGCCAACAGGGCCGTCGTCTATGCCACCCTTGATGCCGTAAACAGGATCCTGGGAAAGATCAAAGCCAAGGGCAGCGTTGAGTACAAAGTTGAATAGTTCCTCCCGCGTTTTCAAGTTATTCTACACTCTCTTCTTGCTCACGGGATCGGCTCTCTTCGCGTACCTGATGCGAGATTTCCCGGTCGAGAAGCTGCCGGACATAGGTCTCTTCATAGCTTTCATCATCGTCGCCGACACCGCCCAGATCTCGCTGCCCCGCGGAGGCGCCTCGATCTATGCTTCGAGTCCCATCGACTTGGCCGCGATAATCCTCTTCGGCCCGTCCGCCACGGCGTTCATGGAGGCCGTTTCGACTTTGCTCTCGGAAGTCTTCATCCAGAGGAGACCTCCCGTCAAGATCGCTTTCAACGTGCCTCTGCTCGTGATGACCGTCGGAGTGGCGGGCATCGTCTACGAGAGTTTCGGACCCCGATGGACGGACATAACGTCGCCGCGCTTCCTGCTCCCCCTCTTCCTCTGCGGCATCGTCTATTACGCGGTGAATACTTTCTCGATAAGTACGGTGATAGGCTTGAGCGACGGCAGGAACCCCTTGCAGATCTGGAAACAGAACTACATGTGGACCTTTTTCCACATCCTTTCGTTCCTTCCCGTCGGCGCGATCATAGCCCTCATCTACACCGGCTACGGAATGTGGACCATGGCTCTCTTCATCATCCCCCTTTTCCTCGCCCGTTACAGCTTTCAGCTCTACGTGGAGATGAAAGAGGCGCACATAAACACCGTGGCGGCCCTCTCGTCCGCCATAGACGCCAACGATCCATTCACGCACGGTCATTCCTACCGGGTCTCGCGCTACGCGCTCCGCCTGGGCAAGGCGATGAACCTATCGTCGAAGGATCTCGAGATCCTCGAATACAGCGCCCTTCTCCACGATATCGGCAAGATCGCGATCCAACACGACGTTCTCCTGAAGGTCGGAAAGCTCAGCGAGGAGGAAAAGAGGACGCTTCGCCAGCATCCAAGCATTGGGGCGGACATAGTCGAGAACCTGAAGTTCCTGAAGGAAGCCGCCGTCATCGTTCGCCATCACCATGAACAACCCGACGGCAAGGGCTACCCCGACGGCCTCAGGGGCGACGAGATACCGATCGGCTCGAGGATCCTTCTCGTGGCGGACGCCTTCGACGCCATGACTTCGGACCGGCCGTACCGCAAGGGTCTCCCGATGGAGAAGGTGGTCGAGCAGTTCGAACTCTACAAGGGCAAGCAGTTCGACCTCCAGATCAGCAATCTTTTCCTGGCCATGCTCAGGCGGGGCGAGTTCCCGCTGATCGTCGAGAGCGATCCGACCACGGCCATCTACCAGTCGCTCAAAGATCGATTGTAAATCCTCCCGCCGCGTTGTATCATTTGCCGTCAACTGTCGCAGGCCTTGCAAGCGAAGGGTGCCGTCGTGAAGTACGAAGATTCCGGTGTAGACATCGACAAGGCGAACAAGATCAAGCGTGAGATAGCGAAACACGTGTCCTCGACTTGGAGTGAAGGGGTCTTGTCCAAGGTGGGACACTTCGGAGGACTCTACCGTTTGAACGAGGTGCGCAATCCGGTGCTCGTGAGCAGTATCGACGGCGTGGGGACGAAGATGATCGTGGCCGAGATGGCGGGCGATTTCACTACCGTAGGCAAGGATCTCGTCAACCACTGCGTGAACGACATCCTCGTCCAGGGAGCCGTTCCCCTCTTCTTTCTCGATTACATGGCGGCAGCCGCACTCGATGCCCGCAAGGTGGAAGAACTCATCAAGGGTATGGCCGAGGCCTGCCGCGAAAACGGTTGCGCCCTCATCGCCGGCGAGACGGCGGAGATGCCGGGGGTATACAGGGAGGGAGCCGTCGACGTGGCGGGTTGCATCGTGGGTCTGGTGGAGGAAGAACGTATCATCGACGGCTCGACCACGGTCGCGGGAGACGAGATCTACGCACTTCCTTCCTCCGGGCTGCATACCAACGGTTATTCGCTGGCGAGAAAGATATTCTTCGATGTGCTCGGACATGCCATCGACGACGATATAGACGAGCTTGGATGCAGCGTGCGTGATGAACTCCTCAAGGTCCATAGATCTTATCTTCGAGAAATGACGACGCTGATGACGAACATTCCCATCAGGGGTATGGCTCACATAACCGGGGGCGGGATCCCGGGGAACTTGAAAAGGATTCTCCCACGGAACTGCACCGCGAGAATCCACAGGGATTCCTGGAGGGTCCCCCCTGTTTTCGAGTTCATGAGGGCCGCGGGAGACGTGGACGACGGGGAGATGTACAGGACCTTCAACATGGGCTTGGGGATGATCTTCGTGGTTCCCCCGGGATGCGGAAGCAAGATCTCCGGTCTCGTCGCAGATGCGTTCAAGATAGGCGAGATCGTCAAAGGTGAAGGGGAGGTGATGATTGTCTAGGGGGATCTTTTCGATAATGCTTGCGTGGCCGTCTGCGTTCTCCAGGGCGATGGTTCTGTTCTTCGTCGCTTCCGCGGTCGTTTTCACTTCGCTTCCCGCCTACTCCTCGCCGCCCGAGGTGTTTTCCTATCCCGAGAGCGGATACGATCCCTCGATACCGGAGCCGGGCGATTTCCTCGGCCATAAGCTCGGAACCCGCTTCACTTCGCATCGCGACGTCGTTGGATACCTCGAAAGACTCGCCGAGATCTCCCCCCGGTGCAGGCTGTACCGGTACGGGAGGACGTACGAAGGGCGGGAACTGGTCTACCTGGTGATTTCCTCCCCGGAAAACGTGAAGAACGTGGAGGAGCTGAGAGCCGCCAACCTGAGACTCGCGGATCCTTCTTTCAAACCAACGCGCGGCTTCTACGACAAGGCCCCGATCTTCGTTTGGTTGTCTTTCTGTATCCACGGCAACGAAGCCAGCTCGACCGAGACGGCTCTCGCCCTGTCCTACCACCTCGCGGCGGACACGAGCGGCGGCACTTCGCGCCTTCTCGACGAAACGGTCGTGATCATCGATCCCCTCCTCAATCCCGACGGCAGGGAACGTTACGTCGCCTTCTACACCTCGCGCATGGGAGCGGAGCCCGACGGGAACAGGTTCGCATGGGAACACGACGAACCCTGGCCGTCCGGCCGGTTCAACCATTATCTCTTCGATCTCAACCGTGACTGGAGCTGGCTCACTCAGATCGAGAGCAAGTCCAGGGTGAAGGCGTACCTCGCGTGGAAGCCGCAGGTCCACGTAGATTTTCACGAGATGTATGCTTCGAGCAGCTACTTCTTCTTTCCGCCGGCCGAGCCGTTGAACCCGAATTACCCGCTGCACTCCGTGAAGAAGTGGACCGAGGTCTTCGGCGAAGCGAACGCAAGGGCCTTCGACGAGAGGGGGTGGGCCTATTTCACCGAAGAAGAATTCGACATGTTCTACCCGGGTTACGGTGATTCGTGGCCGACATTCCACGGTGCGACCGGGATGACCTACGAGCAGGCGGGACATTCACGGGCGGGGCTCCTGCTCGAGCGCAGGGACGGCGTGGCCCTGACGCTCGCGGACAGGATGGAGCACCACTTTCTCTCCGCCCTCACGACCATCGAGACGGCGGCGGCCAACCGTGCGGAAAGGCTCGAGAGCTTCCACGAATTCTTCGTCGACGGGGTCCGCGGGGCCGGGAAGGAATCCGTGAAGGCCTACGTCCTGCCTGCCGGGAAGGATCCGGCGGAGACCGATGATCTCGTGGGACTTCTCCTCGCGCACGGGATCGAGGTGCTGAAGGCCGAGGAAGGGTTCAGGGGTGAGCGCCTGTATGACATGGATGGACGCAGGGTTGGCTCCAAGGAGTTTTCGCCGGGAACGTACGTGGTGCCGATGGCGCAACCTTTGAGGCGTTTCGCCAAGTCGCTGATCGAGCCGGAGACCGAGCTGCCCGATACTTTCTTCTATGATATCACCGCGTGGTCGCTGCCCCTCGCCTACGGGGTCGAAGCATTCGCCGCCCGGAAGATGCCCCGTTGCCGCCTGGCGGAGGTCACTTCTCCTCCGCGGCCGCGGGGCGGCTTGATCGGCTCCGATCCTCTCTTCGGTTTCCTCGTTCCGTGGACAGGCAACGGCGCGCCCAGGATGCTGAGTGCCCTCCTGGAAAGGGGGTTCTACGTTCGCTTCGCGGCCAAGAGCTTCCGCTCGGGTGGGAGGGATTTCGGAGCCGGCACCCTGATCGTCCCCGCCGGGCGCAATCCCGATTCGACGGCCGCGGTGGTGCAGCGCCTCGCCGGCCGGTTCGGCGTGCAAGTCTATGCAGCATCCAGCGGCCGGACTTCCAAGGGCATCGATCTCGGCTCGAACAAGACTCATTATATAAAACCCGTGACCGTGGGAGTGCTCGGCGGCCCGGGCACGAACCCGACTTCTCTCGGCGCAGTCTGGTTCCTGCTCGATCGTGTCTACCGGGTGAAACACTCCGTGATCGATCTCGAGGACATCGCGCGAACGGACCTCTCCAAGTTCGACGTTCTCATACTCCCCGACGACCGGAACGAGGACGGGGAAGGCAAGGCGTACGATTCCAAGATGGACAGTTCCGCCGTTGCGTCTGTAAAGGACTGGGTGCGGCGCGGGGGCGTTTTCATAGGGCTGGGAGGCGGCGCCGCATTCGCCTGCAAGGACCACGCGGGGCTCTCCTCCGTCTGCTTGAAAAAGAAAGACGGGAAGAAAGGCGAGGAGAAGGAAAAGAAAGCCGAGGCCGCGTATCCCACGCTCGAGGAGAAAAGGAAGAAGCGGGAGCTGGACAAGATCCCCGGAACCGTCCTTCGCGTGAAGATCGATCAGGGGCACCCGCTCGCTTTCGGCTACGACGGGGAGATCCGAATCATCAAGACGACGCGGACGATATTCGAAGCTTCGGACGACGTGAACGTGGTGGGTTACTTCCCCGATGGCGCGAAGGTGGCGGGTTTCATATCCCGGGAGAACGAAAAGCTCCTGGCTGGAACTCCCTACCTTGTGGAGGAGAGAGTCGGTAAGGGACACGTCGTGCTGTACCTGGACGATCCCGACTTCAGACTCTTCTGGCACGGTTTGGACAGGTTGTTCTTGAACGGGATCTACTTCATGCCGGCCTATTGATCCCGCGGATGCGGATCCATTGCCATGCGAGCTTTTCCATACATAGTCAAACGCGACATCGACGGCTTCTTCGGCCTCGCCATCGACAACCTGATCCAGGTCCTTCTCATCGTCTCCCTCGGAAAGCTCTTGCTCGGCTGGTCGGAGAGCTTCATCTTCACCCGGATTCTCCCCGGCGTGGCGCTGTCGCTCGTAGTGGGCAACTGGTACTATGCCCGGCAGGCCATCAAGCTCGCCGAGAAGACCGGCAGGGACGACGTCACCGCTCTTCCTTACGGCGTGAACACGGTGAGCCTCTTCGCCTTTTTCATATTCGTGATGCTGCCCGTGTACGTAGAGTCGGGCGACGGGGAACTCGCCTGGAAAGTGGGACTCCTCGCCTGCTTCGGGAGCGGGGTGATCGAGTTTGCGGGCGCATTCGTCGTGGACTGGCTCAGGCGGGTGACCCCGCGCGCCGCCTTGCTCGCAACCCTGGCCGGCATCGCGATAACTTTCATTTCGATGGATTTCGCTTTCCAGACTTTCGACAAGCCTCTCGTGGCCATGCTCCCCCTCGCCATAATACTCATCCAGTACTTCTCGCGGGTGCGGTTCCCGTGGGGATTGCCGGGAGGGCTCGTCGCCCTGGCGGCGGGTACCATACTGGCCTGGAGCCTTGGGCTCATGGACGGCGGTGCGCTCGGGGCGAGCACGGGGTCGCTCGGTTTCTACCCCCCGCGGCCGGCAGCGGGAGCCCTCTTCTCGGTCTTGAAGGAAGGTTACCTGCTCAAGTACCTTGCCGTGATAATCCCGATGGGACTATTCAGCGTGATCGGCTCGCTCCAGAACCTGGAGAGCGCCGAGGCCGCCGGCGATCGCTACGAGACGCGGCCGTCGCTGGCCGTGAACGGTATCGGCACGATCGTCGCCTCCTTGCTGGGCAGTTGTTTTCCCACCACGATCTACATAGGACATCCCGGCTGGAAGGGGCTCGGAGCCAGGTCCGGGTATTCGATATTGAACGGCCTTTTCTTCACCATCATATGCCTTTTCGGCGCCGTTGATTTCATAACCAAACTGGTGCCCATGGAGGCGGGGATAGCGATAGTGCTGTGGATCGGCATCATCATCTCGGCGCAAGCCTACCAGGCGACGCCGCGGGAGCACGCCCCCGCCGTCGCCGTGGGATTCCTGCCCGCCCTGGCGGCATGGGGGGTTCAGATCATGAAGCAGGCTTTCCTCGCCGCCGGAACGGACATCACGAGCGCCGCGCCGAAGGTGATGATAAACGGGTTTCACGGGATGCTCGCTCTGGAGAGGGGCTTCATCTTTACGTCGATGATTCTCGCCTCGGTATCCGTCTTCCTGATCGAGAGGGATTTCCTCAGGGCCGCGTATTGGTCGCTCGCCGGCGTTCTCCTTTCCTATTTCGGGATCATTCACGCCTACAGGTTCGAGGGGAACGAGGTCACCAGCGCGATAGGAGTGGGGACGGGAGCCAGGTTCAGCCTGGGGTACCTTGCCTTCTTCCTCACTTTCATCCTTTTTCATGTCTACAAGAGAGGTAGAGGGTCCGGGGTTGCGCCCCCCGGCACGGAGAGCGGGGAGATCGGGGTCGCCTGATCCGGGGCCCGTCGGCGGGCGGGAAGACGCGATCGGTCTTGCTTCCCGCACAGCGAAAGTCCGTTATGAAGATTCTCATGATATTGAGGGAAGATTTCCCGTTCGACATCCGGGTCGCCCAGGAGGCTTCCAGGCTCATGCGCTCGGGGCATGAAGTGGCTCTGGTGTGTTTCAATCGCAAGGGATTGCCCCCGAGGGAAAGCGTCGACGGCATCGAGGTGGTGAGGCTCGGCCTCTGGCCGCCGGTCCTGAGAAAAGTCCAGACGTTTTTCAACAACATGCCCTACGTGAATCCCGCGTGGTCGGGTTTCGTCGAGAAGGCGGCCGTGGATTGGGGGGCGGACGCGCTGCACGTGCACGATCTTCCGCTGGTGAAGACGGTGCTGGCGGTCGGGCGGCGGATCGGCAGGCCCGTGGTCTTCGACATGCACGAGAACTGGGCGGAACTCCTTCCCTCGGTCCCCCGCCGGTTGATAGAGAGAGTCGCCGCTACGAGGTTCACTTTCAAACAGGTGGAGAGGGAAGTGTGCATGGAAGTGGACGCGGTGGTGGTCGTCGTCGAGGAGAGCAGGGACCGGTTGGTCGGCATTGGCGTCGATCCGGGGAAGATCCTGGTCGTGCCAAACGTAGCCGATCTGGAGCACATCACGGAGCGCGCCGGGGAAGAGGAGAAAGGGCGAACGGTTTTCATATACGCGGGAGGTTTCGCCAAGCACCGCGGCCTGGACGTGTTGCTCCGCGGCTGGGCGCGTTTCATCCGGGAAGGGGCGGAAGCGCTCCTCGTGCTGGCCGGGGCGGGACCGGACGAGGACGGCTTGCGTGCTCTCGCCGGTTCGCTTGGAGTGGGCGAGTCGGTCGAGTTCGCCGGGTGGTTGAGTTTCGAATCTTACCTGGACCGGATATCCCGCTGCTCGGTGGGACTAGTGCCTCACCTGAGCACTCCGCACACGGACTCGACGCTCCCGCACAAGCTTTTCCATTACATGGCGTTCGGGAAGCCGGTGATCGTAGGTGACGCGATCCCGCTCGAGAGGATAGTCGGCGAGGAGGATTGCGGTCTCGTCGTCGCGAGCGGCGACGATGCCGCCATGGCGGAAGCGCTGCGAAGGCTCCATGCGGATCCGGAGCTTCGCCGGCGGATGGGCGGGAACGGGCGCCGCGCAGTGTGGGAGAAGTACAACTGGGACGTCGGGATAAAACCGCTTCTCGAGTTCTATGCGTCCTTGGAGAAGGCGGGCCGCTAGCTCCAGCCTGCTTGGATGTGCTCTGGTGACCGGGCACCGGGATGGGGGCGCTCCGGCTTCAGACAGTCCTCGCGCGCCTGCAAGATTGCCGGTTCGATTCACGATGAAATGCTGACGACCGGCGCGCTGCGGAACTCGCCGTCGACCCCCGTCCAGGTGCCCGGTTTCCATATATATAATCTCCTTTATGCCGGCGCCGTTTTGCGATACCATGCGTGGATGCTTTCTTTGATTCAACCGGTTTCGTGAGGTACGACAATAATGGATGTTTTCGACAACCCTCCGTTCCGGGAGCCCGAGTTCTACCGAGCCCTGGGAATGAAAGCGGGACTCGAGGTCCATCAACAACTGCTCACCGCCAGAAAACTCTTCTGCCGCTGCCCGGCCGGCAGGTATGACGAAGAGTATAACGCCGAGATACTGCGGCACATGCGGCCCACGCTGTCGGAACTGGGAGAGTACGACGGGACGGCTCTCATGGAGTACCGCACCCGCAAGGAGATCATCTACCGCCTCAACAACGAGTCCGTCTGCACGTACGAGATGGACGATTCCCCGCCGTTCCAGATCGACGAGCGCGCCGTCGAGATCGCGCTCCAAATCGCGCTCCTTCTCGAGTGCAACATAGTTGGAGAGATCCACATCGCGAGGAAGCAGTACCTGGACGGAAGCATTCCGACGGGTTTCCAGAGGACGACTGTCGTGGGGCTGGACGGCAGGCTGCCCGTGGGAGACAAGATCGTGCGGGTGATCCAACTCGGGCTGGAGGAAGACGCCTGCAGGGAAGTGGAGGACGTGGGGCACAGGCGCGTGTACAGGACGGATCGGCTCGGCATGGCGCTCATCGAGGTCGTGACGGCGCCGGAACTCTTCACGCCCCGGGAAGTCTACGCGGCCGCGCAGGCAGTGAGGACGTTGACGAGGGGGACGGGCAAGGTTCGCACCGGCGCGGGAGCGGCCAGGCAGGACGTGAACGTGAGCATCGAGGGAGGCACGAGAGTCGAGATAAAGGGAGTGTCGAAGATTCCCAGGATACCTTATCTAGTGCACAACGAGGCGCTCCGCCAGAGGGCGCTTCTGGATATAAGGGACGAGCTCGTCAAGCGAGGTGGCGGGCAAGGCGCCGCCGAAGCCGTGCACAAAGACGTTTCTCACCTGCTGCAAAGGACGGACTACGAGCCGATAAGGGACGCGCTTGCCCGCGGCGAAGGGGTCACGGCGGTCCTTTGCCGGGGGTTCGCCGGACTTCTCGCTCGCAAGATCCAGCCGGGAAGACCTTTCGTGCGGGAATTCTCCGACCGCGTGCGGGTGGTGGCGTGTCTCGACGCCGTGCCCAACATCGCCTGCTCGGATTTCGCCGGCGAAAATCTCGAGGAAGAGGAATGGCGATCGATCATGCGGGAGCTCGGCGCGGGCGCCGACGACGCCGCGATCCTCGTTTGGGGGAAGGGAAAAGATCTCGTCACGGCCGTGGAAGAACTGGAGGGGAGGGCGAAGGAGGCTCTCGACGGAGTGCCGAGCGAGACGCGCCAGGCTCTCCCGGACAATACGAACGGTTTCGAGAGGATTCTCCCCGGTCCCGACCGGATGTATCCCGATACGGATCTTCCGCCGAGAATGGTGACCGAGGAGGAACTGGATGCGATAAAGGCGAACACGGGCATGAGCGCGGTCCGCTGGGCGGAAGCCTGCCGGGGTCTCCGGCTTCCCGCGCACCTGGCCGCCGCTCTCTATCGAAAGGGCCTTGCCCCCTTGTTCCTTGAACTGGTGGATGAAGCCCGCGTGAAGCCGTCCTTCGTCGCCTCGATACTCGTGGATCGCCTGGGAAACCGCAAGGTTCGCGGCGAGTGGCCCGGGGAGGAAGAGGTCAAGTCGGTTTTCGAGCTACTCGCCGGCGGAAAGATTTCCAAGGACGCGGTGAAGCTCTGGGCGGACGGGGCGATCGATTTCGAAAAGCTTTCATCCTCCGCGCGGGATCCCCGTTCCGGAACGGCCGGTGCGCACGGAGAAGAGCTGGAAAAAGCGGCAAGGGAAGTGCTCCATTCGACCCGCCCTCGTCATTGCAGCGATGTCGAGGCGAAACTGGACTATTACACAGGCAAGGTGAAAGAGCGACTGAGCGGAGCGGTGTCGGGGGAGCAAATAAGAAAGGTCCTTGCGACGATCGGCGTCGATTGAAGAACGAAGAAAAGCGCGGAGCATGTCCATGAGTTCGAGCGACAAACATAAGGGATATCGCGGAGAGGCTCTCGACGTCCTCAAGAATTTTTCGGTGGGCGTCTGGAGCGACGTGGAGATCTCGTCCTCGCGCGGCGAGTTCAAGGGCATAATCCTCCCCCGCAGCGAGACGGCCGACGACAGGCACATCGTTATCAAGCTTCGAAACGGTTACAACATCGGCATAGCCGCCTCCACCATATCCGGCATCAGGGAGGTGGGTATCAGGGAGGCTCACTACAAGATCCCGGAGAAAGAGTTCCCCGTCGATCCGGCCAAGCCCGACGTGAAGCTCTTCGGCACCGGGGGAACCATCGCCAGCAGGTTGGACTACAGGACGGGAGCGGTGATTCCCGCCTTCTCTCCGGGTGAATTATACGGTTCCGTCCCCGAGCTGGCCGATATATGCAACCTCGAAACAGAGAAACTCTACGGAGTTTTCTCCGAGAACATGGGACCCGAGCAGTGGATAGGAACGGCCAAGGCCATAGAGAAGGCGATCAAGGCGGGGATCGACGGCATCGTCGTCGGCCACGGGACCGACACGATGCATCACACCGCCGCCGTCTTGTCTTTCATGGTGCAGGACTCGCCGGTTCCCATCGTCATGGTCGGCTCGCAACGTTCGAGTGACCGTCCTTCTTCCGACGCCGCCTTGAACCTCATCCACGCCACCAAGACCGCGGCCGAGGGCGACATCGCCGAGGTGATGATCTGCATGTTCGGCCCGACGAGCGATCAGTACGGGCTTCTCCACAGGGGAACGAGAACGCGCAAGATGCATTCGAGCTATCGCTCGACCTTCAGGACGATCGGAGACATCCCGCTGGCGACGGTGAACAAGGATCGCATCCGCTACCTGCGAAATGATTATAAACGGAGACGAAAAGACCGGAATGTGAAGATCAAGGCGACGTTCGAAGAGAAAGTCGCCATAGTCTATTATTATCCAAACATGCATCCGGACATCATCGAGGCGCTGATCGACAACGGCTACAAGGGGATAGTGATCGCCGGAACAGGCCTCGGGCACGTCAACAAGCCGCTCTATCCAAGCCTGAAAAAGGCTCACGACAAGGGAATCGCCGTTTACATGACCGTGCAGACCCTATGGGGATTCGTGCAGATGTACGTGTACGACACCGGAAGGGACATGATGGAACTCGGCGTGGTTCCGGCGGCGAACATGCTTCCCGAAGTGGCCTACGTCAAGCTCGGCTGGGCTCTCTCCCAGACCAGCGATCCCGAGGAGCTAAGAGAGATCATGCTTAGCCCGGTAGCAGGTGAGATAACGGAGAGGGAACCCTACAACGGCTACCTCATATATCAGGGGGGCATTCCCGAGGTGGAAGCGTTCTTGAAGCAATACCTCAAATAATAGATATGAAAGAGCCGTTTAAGAATAAATTGACAAAAATCTTCTTTGTTAATAGAGTATCAACGTTCCGTGTGAAAATAATCACAAAATTTGTTGACACCCCGGCGGCAATCGGTAAAATAGGGCATTATTAGTCTGTTGGATTTCCCTGATGTTCGCATTGCTACGAATGAATTCTGGACGATGAAACCATCGATAACGTCATCTATCCTCGCTGTGTCGCTGCTCATGATTGCATTCCTTTCCGCTTCGGCGGAACGGATAGAACAACCCATCAAGTACAACCACAAGAAACATGTCAAGGAACTGGAGATGGATTGCACGGAGTGCCACAGGTACGCCAAGACGATGGCCAGGGCTACGATTCCGAACATCGAAGTCTGCCAGGATTGTCATGCCGAACCCATGACGGACAGCGGCGAGGAGAAAAAACTCGTTTCGTACATCACCAAGGGTGAAAAGATACCTTGGGTGAAAGTCTACCGCGTCCCTTCGAATGTGTACTTTTCGCACCGGCGTCATACCGTGCTCGCCGGGATAGACTGTACGGTATGCCACGGGGACATAGGCAAGCTCGATAAGCCGGTCACCAGGCAGCTGGTCCGGATCTCCATGAAAAACTGTCTCAAGTGCCACGAGAAGGAAAAGGCCGAGACCGACTGCACGAGATGTCACAGGTGATGGTTTGCCGGCAATCGGAGAAGGTTGCATGAAACCTACGGAGATTGGAAGAAGAGAGTTCCTGAAAATGCTCGGCCTGGCCGTGAGCGGCACGGTCCTGGCCGGCACCGACACGGTCTGGGCCGCTCCGCAGAATCTCATAGATGAAGCCCTGCGCGGGCCCGGAATAGAGACTTTCAAGAACACGATATGCCAGCTCTGTCCCGCCGGCTGCGGCATACGCGCGCGCCTCATCGACGGCGTGCCGGTTCACCTGGATGGAAACCCGATGCATCCCATCAACCGCGGAGGAATCTGTCCGAACGGATCGGCAGGGCTGGACTTCCAGTATCATCCCGACAGGTTGAAGGGGCCGGTCAAGCGCGCGGGCAAGCGAGGCGAGGGCAAGTGGGCCGAGATAAGCTGGAACGAAGCTCTCGAAACGGTCGCCACCAGGCTGATGGACATCCGCAAGAGCGGGACGCCGGAACAACTCGCATTCTTCACGGATACGGATCAGGGGATGATGTTCGAATTGATTTCGCGTTTCATGCGGGCTTACGGTTCCAATAATCTGCTCGTGCTCGATCGCGAGACGGACAGCTCGGCTCCCTTCAAGATGATGTTCGGATGGGATGAGACGCCCGAATACGACATCGAAAACACCAAGTTCATTCTGAGCATGGGGGCCAACTTCCTCGAGGAAGGGGCTTCCCCGGTGAGGAACATCTCCGCTTACGGCAAGATGAGGGAAAACCAGGTCGGCGGAAGAGCCAGGGTCGTTTACGTCGATCCGAGGCATTCTCTCACCGCGGGGAGCGCCGATGAATTCATTCCCATCAAGCCGGGCACGCACGGAGCTTTCGCCCTGGGGATCGCATATGTGCTGATCAAGGAGAAGCATTACGACGCCGACTTCGTTCACAAGAACGTCTTGGGCTTCGATTCGTGGGTGGACGAGAGGGGCGAGAAGCACGACGGGTTCAGGACTTTCGTGCTCGAGAACTATTATCCCGAGAAAGTGGCCGCCATCACCGGCGCTCCGGCGAGAAGGATCGTGGAGATCGCCCGCGAGTTCGGAAGAACCCGCCCAGCCTTGGCCATGGTCGGCCAGGCGGCGAGCGATACCACGAATGGAATGTTCAACGCGATGGCGGTTCTGGCACTCAACGTGTTCACCGGTAATATCGAGAAGAAGGGCGGGATCAGATTCAAGCGCGAGACTCCTTTCAAGCGATTCCCCAAGGTTCCTCTGGACGGCGTCGCGCGCAAGGCCCTGGCCGTTCAATCGCTTCTCGAGGACAGGTCGTACAGATTCCCCTTCGACCAGAACTCGATCCAGAATTTCTGCAGCCACGTCGAGGCGGGGGATCTCTACCCGATCAACACGCTCTTCGTCTACGGTTCGGATCCGGCGTTCGATCACCCGTACGCCAAGAGAATCCGCTCGGTGCTTGAGAAGATCCCGTTCATCGTGTCTTTTTCGACCATCCTGGACGATACGAGCGAATTCGCCGATATAATCCTTCCCAATCATTCGCCTTTCGAGAGATGGATGGACAGCGGCCCGACCCGCGGGGTGCATTTCGCTCATGCGGCGGTCAGCCAGCCGGTGGTCGCCCCGTTCTATGACACGCGTCACGCGGGCGACGTTTTGATCACCATTGCGAGAAAGCTCGGCGGGAACGTTTCGAAAGCGATGCCGGCGGACGATTTCGTCGGCGCCTTGAAGGAACGTTTCCGGGGAGTCTATGCATCCGGGGAAGGTTCGGTCATCTCCGGGTCCTTCGAGGAATCCTGGGTCCAGTACCTGAAGCAGAGAGGATGGCAGAACCTCGTCTACGATTCGTTCGACGATTTCTGGAAAGTCCTGGTCGAAAGGGGCGGATGGTGGAATCCGGTCGAGGAAGAGGTCCCGATCGGCAAAGCGTTGCGGACACCGACTGGAAAAATCGAGTTGTTCTGCCGGAGCATGGCCGAGCGCACCAGGGAGCTTTCCGCAAAGCTGGGCAGGGATCGGTCGCAGGAGGAAACGAAACGCATCCTGCTGGAGAAGTGGAAGATAAACGAGAAGAGCGACATGGTCTTCTATCCTCATTTCGAGGAGCCCAGGTTCGAGGGCGAGGAGAGCGAGTATCCGTATGTACTGTTCACGTTCGGCGTGCTGACCAACCGGACCGGGGCGGGATCCTTCTCGCCTCTGTTGCAGGAGATGTTCGGATACTACCGGCGCGTGTACTGGGAATCTTGGGTCGAACTTAACCCGGAGACGGCTCGCGCGCATCACCTGAGCGAGGATGATTGGGTGGAGGTCAAGTCCCCCGAGGGGGCGATCAAGGCGAGGGTCGTATTCAACGAAGCCCTCGATCCCGGAGTGGTGGCGGTCCCCTTCGGGATGGGACACAAAGCCTCGGGAAGGTACGCGAAGGGGATCGGAGTGAATCCTTACGACATCCTCGCCGTGGAGAGCGATTACCTCTGGGGCCGTCCCGCCAAGACGGCAACGCGGGTGAAGATCGCAAAGACGAGAAGGGAGATCGCATAACATGCCTCTGTGGGGGATGGTCATAGATCTGGACAAGTGCACGGGGTGCGGCGCGTGTGTGGCCGCGTGCAAGACCGAGAACAACGTTCCGATCGTTTCTCCTGAAGAAAGCCGCCGCGATCGCAGCATGTTTTGGATGGCGATGATAAAGATAGTCGAGGGTGAATACCCCGACGTAAAGATAAAATACGTTCCCAGACCTTGCTTCCACTGCGACAACCCGCCTTGCATACGGGTCTGTCCGGTCCGGGCCACCTACAAATCGCAGGAAGGTCTGGTGGCGCAGATCTACGGGCGCTGCATCGGATGCCGTTATTGCATGGCCGCATGCCCGTATACGGTCAAGGTGTTCAACTGGTACGAGCCCGAATGGAGCGAGGAAAGGCTCAAGTGCGTGAATCCCGACGTTTCGCTCAGGCCCAAGGGCGTGGTCGAGAAATGCACTTTCTGTTACCACCGCCTCCAGGTCGCCCGGGAGAAGGCGAGCATGGAGAAACGACCGTTGCGCGAGGAGGACTATACGGTGGCTTGCCAGGATGCATGCCCCGCCGGAGCGATATACTTCGGCGATCTCGAGGACAAGAACACCGCCGTCTATGAATTGAGCAGGAGCCCGAGGGCGACGCGCTTCCTGGAAGATCTGGGTGCCGAGCCGAAAGTATTCTATCTCTCGAAGGGTGAGTGAACATGCAAGAACACTCCGCCGCCGGTGTGAACGACCTGGGCAAAGAAGAGATCCTTCTCAAGCCGATTCTCAAGGGTTCGGCCAAGCTCTATGTTTTCATAGCGATTCTCCTGGCCGCGATCTTCAACATGTTCTACATGTTCGGTCGCCAATTGTGGCTCGGCCTGGGAGTCACCGGCATGAACGAGCCCGTGACCTGGGGGTTCTACATCGTAAACTTCGTCTTTTTCATCGGCATCAGCCACGCCGGCACGCTGATCTCCGCCATCTTGCGCCTGAGCCAGGCGGAGTGGCGGCGGCCCATCACGCGGATGGCCGAAGTCATCACCGTGATGGTTCTGGCCATAGGAGCCGTCCACCCGATAATAGATCTCGGGCGACCCGACCGTCTCCTCAACATTTTCAGAAGCGGGAGGCTGCAGTCGCCCCTTCTCTGGGACGTGACCTCCATATCCGCCTATTTCATGGCGAGTACGGTCTATCTCTTCCTCCCCCTCATTCCCGATATTGCGATGATCCGCGACCGGGGCGGCAGGTTGAATTGGTTGTACAACTTCCTTTCCTGGGGATACCGGGGGACCGAGAGCCAGAAGCGCGTCCTGGAGAACGGCATGACCGTGATGATGATCATAGTCATCCCGATCGCGGTTTCCGTCCACACGGTGATATCCTACATATTCGCCATGACGGTGCAACCCGGCTGGCACAGCACGATATTCGGACCATATTTCGTGTGCGGGGCCATCTTCTCGGGCATAGCCGCTCTGCTGATAACGATGATAGCCTTCAGGAAAGCATTTCACCTCGAAGAGTATCTCAAGCCGATACATTTTTCGTACCTCGGCAAGCTGCTCTTGATAATGTCTCTCCTTTGGTTCTATTTCACTTTCTGTGAGTATCTCACGGGCGTGTACGGAAACGAACCCAACGAGATGCGCGTGATAATGTACAAGTTCACGGGCGCCTATGCTCCATACTTCTGGGGAATGGTGTTCTTGAACTTCGTCATTCCCGTCATATTTCTCTCCTCTCCCAGGGTAAGGACGATCCCCAGCGTGCTCGTCGCCTCGATAGCCGTCGTGATAGGCATGTGGCTGGAGCGCTTGAACATCGTCGTCCCGTCCCTGGCCAATCCCCGGTTGCCTTATCCGACCGGGTTCTATACTCCATCGATCGTGGAGTGGTCTCTCTTCGCCGGGGCGGCGGCCATTTTCGTACTCGGATTCGTCATCTTTTCCAAGCTGTTCCCGCTCGTCTCCGTGTGGGAGATGCAGGAGGGCAGGCGTCACGGCGTGGAAGAAGTGGCCGATAGGGTGAGAGGATACCTTCCCGACGAGGAAACGAGTTCCGGCTCCAAGGCGGTTGTAACATGAAGGAAAAGATAACATTCGTTTTTCAGCTGTTCTCCCTGATGGGAATATGGGTGTTCGTTATCGGAATCAGCGTCTGGATCATTCATCTCATAAAGTTGTCCCGCCATCTCAACGATGCTCCGGGCGCGTCCGTGGGCATAAGTATCGTCGCGATCCCGGTGTTCCTCACCGGAGCCAGCGTGCTGACCTATGTCTTCATCGGTTTGCAGAGGGGAAAGAACGACAAGAAATAGGATCTTGAACCTGATTGCTTCCCGCCGGCGTGCGGGTAGAAGGACCTGAAATGAAACGTTCCTTTGCGATTATCGAAGAAAAGAGACTGCGCCTGGCCGTCGTCGCGCTCGCCGTGCTCATGTCGCTCGCCTTCACAGCGTCGGTTCGGGCTCAATCCGGTGACGAATGGCTCCCCACGAATCCTCTCCAGGGAAGGACGCTCTTCGAGGAAAAGCTGTGCATCACGTGCCACGCGATAGGCGGGGCGGGTGGAAGCGTCGGTCCCGATCTCGCCCGCGTCGATTTCAAGGGCACGTTTCTCGATCTTTCATCTCTCCTATGGAACCACATCCCCGACATGGTGGTGGAGTACAAGAACCTGAACCTCCCCTGGCCGGGGTTTTCCAACGATGAACTCTACTCGCTGATCTCTTATCTGTATTACCTCCGCTATCTCGGTGAGCCGGGCGACGTCCAGAGGGGAAAGAAGCTCATCCGCCGCAAAGGGTGCATGTATTGCCACAGCGTCGGCAGCAAGGGAGGCAACGGCGTAGGGCCGAAGCTGGACAGCTTGAAGAAGTACGCCTCACCGATGTACATGATCCAGGCCATCTGGAACCACGGCCCCAAGATGCAGAAGAAGATGGACGAGATGGGTATCGAGAGGCCGACTTTCAGCGGCAGGGATATCGTCGACATCAGCGCTTACATCAGGGCGGTGAGCAAGTGGGAGACCCAGGAGAACGTGTATATTTCTCCCGGCAATCCCAAGGAAGGCGCCGAGGTGTTCAAGAACAAGGGTTGTTTCTCGTGCCATTCCGTGTACGGCAAGGGCGGCGGCATCGGGCCGGCCCTGGATAAGGTGGATTTGACGCTGAGCGTCACCGCGATAGCCGGGAGGATGTGGAACCACAGTGACAAGATGTGGCAGACCATGCGTCACGAGAAGATGAGCTGGCCGACTTTCGACGGCAAGGAGATGGCCGACCTCCTGGCGTACCTCTACTTCTTGAACTTCATGGACGAGCCCGGCGATCCGGGCCGGGGCAGGGAAGTGTTCGCCGGGAAGTGCATGGCTTGTCATTCCGTTCGAGGCAAGGGCGGCTCCCTGGCCTCCGATCTCGCCGAAGCTCCTTATCTGGGATCCAGCCTTTCCGTTCTCAGGGCGATGCTGGACCAGGCCGACAAGATGTCGGAGACGGCACTCAAGACGGGCACTTTATGGCCGAATCTCACGGGCAAGGAGATGCGGAACCTGTTCGCCTACCTCGCCACGTTGAAGAAGGACTAGCCGTCCGCGCACGACTCGACCGCTTCACCACGGACCCGTCATTTCTCGAAGAGATCATCCGCAGATACGACACGGGATTTCTCCCGGTTTATCTTGAGGGGAAAGACCGCTATCAGCTTGTCTTCCTCGAGAATCTCGGGCGGCATGTTCTCCGCGTCGTATTCGATGGGAGAAGGCTTGTTGGTTATGAGATCGTTCAGCAGATCGGAGGCTCCCTTGGTGATGACCGCTATCTTTATGTTCCGGTAGTCGAGGTACTTCCTGATGGCCGCGTTCACGTCGTCCACCGTCAACTTGTCGAGCCTCTCCGGTAGAGTCGCCAGGAAATCATCCGTTCCGTAGAAGCGGGAATCCAAGAGGTAGCCCAACCTGCGGCTCTGGCTCTGCGCCCACAACCGGCTGTAGTTCTTCAGGAATTTCCGTGTCAGCTCGAAGTCCTTGTCCGAGATGCCGTCCTCCACGAGCTTCTTCAATTCCCAGATCGCGAGGCGGATGGCGAAGTGGCGGTTCTTGTGCTGCACGGGCCTGATCCAGATGCTGAAGTGCTGCTGGCGCCGCGGGATGTTGGGCACGGGAAACGTGCTGCCCCCGTCTTGTATGAAGTTCTCTATGTAGGAGTAGTCGCCGTAGTTGAGTCCCCGGAGCTCGCGCATCCTTATCATGAGGACGCCGTTGAAGGTCCTGTGTTCCCCCAAGTACGAATTGGCAACGAGCAAGGGGTAGAAGTCAGGATCGCTCCTCGTGACGGCGATGGGATACCCCATCGACACCGCGGTGGAGCGGCATTCCTTTTCCACGGCGAGAACTTCAATGTCCTTTATGGGTTGGGTCTTTCTCACCTCGATTGCAGGCGGGGAGCCGGACGGCAGCTTGGAGAGATCTCCAAGCGCTCTCTGGACCAGATCGTCGTCGTAACCGCCGGCGAGTCCCAGCGTGACGTTGTCCCTCGTGAAGATCCTCTTGTAGTGCGCCTTCACGTCGTCCAGGGTTATGCTCTTGAGATCCCGCACCAGCCCTTCGACCGGTTGTCCGTAAGGGTGCCCGGGATACATGAATGCATTCAGTGCTTCCTTGCCCAGTTCCTCGTCGTCGTTCCCGCGTAGTTGCTTCTCCAGGTAGTTGATCTGGTTGGTCTTCAGGCGCTCGAAGTCCTCTTGCCTGAAGCCCGGCTCGAGAAGCATCTCGACCATGAGCGAGTAGAACTCGTCCAGGTTGTCCTTGTGCACGGTTCCTATGAGCGTAGTCATCTCCTTGTCCACTTGGATCGAGACGGACGTGGCCATGGGATAGAAGGCGTCGACGATTTCCTTGTAGGATCTCTTCTTCGTGCCCCCCTCGGAGATCATGGAGGCAGTGAGCATCGTCAACCCTTTCTTGCCCGCGGGATCGTTGATCGAGCCCGCATCGAAGGCTATGCGGAAAGTGATCAGGGGCGATTTCTCTATGGGCAGCAGGACCGTGGGAATGGTCCCGCCCGGCTTGGACCGTCCTTCGTGGGCGCCCATGGTGGTAAGGATAAGGCCGATCATGATCGTCATTATAATGAAGTTTCCTGCTTTTCTCATCAATTCTTCACCCCCGTCAAGGTTACTTCCGTGCAGTTCGTCTTTCTCAGGTATTTCTTCGCCAGGGCGATGAGATCCTTCGGCGTGATTTCATCATAACGCCTGTACAGCTCGTTCACCGAATCGGGGTCCCCGGTGAGTTCGAGGTAGCCGGCCATGTTGTAGGCGACCGATGCCGCAGTGTCGAGGCTCATGGCGAACGAGTACCTGATGCGTGATTTTATGGCTTCGAGCCTGTCATCGTCGACCGGCTTGGTCGCGGCCTCCTCGACGGCGGCGAAAATCGCCTTTTCCACTTCCTCGATCTTGTCTTCACTCTTGATCCGGCTGAAGATCATGAAGAGGAAGGGATCCCTGTGGTCGGGGACGTACGCGGATAGGTATTCGACGCTTTGATCCTCTATCACGAGTTTTTGATAGAGGGGACTGTTGGATCCGAAGAGCAGTTGCGCGAGGATGTCCAGGCCGGCGTTATCCTTCTTCGAAGGGTCGAAAGCGGGCATGTGATAGGCGAGGGTGAGATAGGGGAGAGTCTCGTTCTCCCAGTCGATGTGCGCCGACTTGAACTCGGTTTGCTCCGGCTCGACGGGGAATTCGGGGTTGTATTCCTTGGGTCGCCAATCCCCATTGTACTTCTTGATCAGCTCGAAGGTCTCGTCCACGTCGATGTCGCCAACCACGAGTATTATCACGTTGTTCGGGCGGTACCAGCGATCGTAGAACTTCAGGCTGTATTCGTACTGATTGGGCATGTCTTGTATGTCCTCGAGAAAACCCATGGTCGTATGCTTGTACGTATGGGCTTCGAAAGCGGTGTCCCGCACCTTCTCGTATATCTTGGAGAAAGGATTGGAATAATTCTTGTAGTATTCCCCAAGGACCGCCTTGGATTCCTGCTTGAAGTCCGAGACGGAGTACTTCAAGTTCTGGAAGCGGTCCGCTTCGGCCTCGATCACTTTTTCCAAGCCCTCCTTGCCGAAGAGAGCGTGGTAACACGTGTAATCGTCGGTCGTAAAAGCATTTGCGTCGCTCCCCAGCTCCTTGAAGAGCTCGTTGTACGCCTCGCTCGAGAACTTCTCCGTACCCCTGAACATCATGTGTTCGAAGAAATGAGCGAAACCCGACTTGCCCGGCTCGATCTCGTTGCGCGAGCCGGTCCTCACTATAGTGTAGTACGCTATTATCCCGGGGCTGTCGAAAGGGATCATGACCACCTTGAGCCCGTTCTCCAGGGTGCGCGTGTGCACGGGATATGGGAAGATGTCTTTCGCCCGGGCCCTGCCCGATCCAAGCAGAAGAGCGATGAGAAAGATCATCGAGCCGGTTGTGGAAAATCTCATGATATTCGAAACCTCCTTCTCTCGACCGTCGGTCCGAATGGAAGTCTGCTGTGATGGGTGCGTGGCCGAAGAGGCGTCGCCTTTCGGCGCAAGCGGTGGGTTGGGAAAACGTTACATCTTTCGCCGCTCGATGGCAACGAAATTGTTCGCACGGGAACTCGCGCCGACAATCCTTGACAGCACGGGCGTTCCTGAGCTAACCTCTCAGGTCACGCAGCCCACATTCACGTCTGTCCGCTTGATGCTCGAATCCAGGGAGAGCGGCTGTCACCCCACATTCTGCCTTGTAGCAAACCTGGGCATGTTTCGTCGTCGTTTTCGATAAAGCCTTCCGGCGCAAATCCAGGAGGGAAGAATGAAATCCAGATTCACCGCTTTGACCATGGTGCTGATGTTCTTGGCCGGAGCCGCCGGCGCCGTCGAACCTCACGGGGGGATGTTGAGGTATCCCGATGTCAGCGCCACGCACATAGCATTTCTCTATGCCAACGATCTCTGGCTCGTGCCGAAGGGAGGCGGCATGGCGGTGCCGCTGGCAAGCCCTCCCGGCCGCGAGAGTTTCCCCAGATTCAGCCCCGACGGAAAGATGATCGCCTTCATGGGCAACTATGACGGCAACTCGGACATCTACACCGTGCCCGTCTCGGGCGGTGTCCCGTTCCGCGTCACCCACCATCCCGTCTACGAGGTCCTGACCGACTGGACGAACGACGGGCGCTTGATATTCTTCGCCCGGGGAATGAAGGAGTACCCGAGGGCGCAGGAGCTCTTCTCCGTGCCCGCGACCGGGGGATTGCCCGAGAAGATGCCGGTTCCCTACG
>CAYXEN010000039.1:0-4419 GCA_964464035.1 uncultured bacterium
CCTCAGAAAAGCTGTCAAGAAAAAATATCCTCCCCTGAAAAAAATATTATTTCATTCTTCGGGCGGAATCCCACGTTGGGAATTTCCGTATTGCTATTCATCAATCGAAGATCTCACATTTTGAATACTTCATTCCAGAGCGTGAAAAACATCACCGAATTCTTGTCGCAAGGCTCGGTTTGCAAATTCTATTCCATTTCCCGGATAGTGAGCCTTCACCGAGTCGCAGAGAGCATCCCGGCACCTTCGAGCGAAGCATGATCTCCGCCGCGCACCGCCGAGAGATCACCCGGGCAAGTGATCGTGTATCTCGTTATTCGTATTGCAATTCAGGCGTTTCCATGTATACTCTTACACCGAGCACAAGGAGGTCGTTTCGTTGTCACTGGTGCGCTTCACAAGAGAGATTTTCGATAGAGGATCGGGAGAGCCGATTCCTTCGTTGATCGCCGAAATGGAAAAAGTTTTCTCGCCCGGCGACACGATTGCAATCAAGTTGCACATGGGCGAGGAGAGGAACAACACCTCCCTTTCCCCGATTCTCGCAAGATCGATAGCCAAGGCGATCATGGAAGTCGGGGCGAAACCTTTCCTCTTCGATTCCCCCGTCGCGTACAACAGCAGGCGCCACACGCCCGAAGGATACAAGGAACTGGCTCTCGCGAGAGGATTCACTCCGGACTACATCGGGTGCCCGGTCGTGATATCGAACGAAGCGATCCCGCTCGAGGGATCCAAGGCGACGTATGGTTTCTGCAAGGTGCTGTCCGATGTCGACGGCACGTGCATTCTGACTCACGTCAAGGGGCACATGTGCACCGGGTTCGGCGGAGCCATCAAGAACATCGGGATGGGTGCGATGAGCCGCGAGACGAAAACGCTCATTCACGACGGCGGCAAGCCCGTCTACCGGGGGGGATGCACGGAATGCATGAAGTGCGTGGAGATGTGCCCCACCGGCAACGTACGCCTGGCCGAGGGGCGCCCCGAGTTCGACGTGTCTTATTGCACAGGTTGCTCCAACTGTTCATTCGTCTGCGAGGCCGGAGCGATAACTCCCGCGGTGGATTATTTCGACATGTTGCTGGCCGAGGCCGTAAAGCTGGCTCTCCCCCGCATGGGAAGGCTTCTCTTCATAAACAGCATGATCAACATAACGTCCCTCTGCGATTGCGCTCCCGACTCCGGCAGGATTCTCTGCGAAGACCTGGGCCACCTCGTGAGCCGGGACATCTGCGCGATCGAGAAGGCTTCTTTCGACATGATTCGAGAGCGCAAGGGCAGGGACGTGTTCATGGACGAGCACCACGTATCCCCCGCCGGCCACCTGGAACGCCTGCGATCCTTGATGGGCGCTCCGGGTGAATACACCCTCCAGGGTGAAGAAGTCTGAACGAAAGTAGCTCGATGAGAAGAACTCTCCACATCCTGCTTGCCCTTGGAGCATTCCTCGTCCTCTTCTCCTCCATCGTCGTCCCCGGCGAGGCGGTCCCACCGCAAGCGGCCGTCGATATTCCCCGCGTCGTAGTGGCGGGAGTGCCGTTCAAGATCGGGGTGAGAATCCCCGAGGGCGCGGGATCCTTCGATATAAAGATCTTCAGACATGGAGAGCAAGTGTTCTCGAGCCGGGGATCCTCCCCGGCCGAACCCGTGGAAGTCACCCTCGCCAGCGGCGGCAGGTTCACCGTCGCGCTCGAAGCGGGAGGCAAGGAATGGATCACGGAAGGAAGAGCCCTTCCCGGCTTCTCGACCGTGCTTCCCCCCTTGCTCGCCATTCTCATGGCGTTGCTCTTCCGCCAGGTCGTGGTCGCCCTCTTCGCCGGGGTTTGGCTGGGGGCTTTCTTGATCATCGACTTCGATCCGCTGCGCAGCTTCTACTACGTGATCGACCACTATGTGATAGATTCGCTCGCCGGGGCGAGCGGCGCCGACCACGTGTCAATCGCCATCTTCACGCTGCTCCTCGGGGGGATGGTGGGGATCTTCTCGCGCATGGGAGGCACCCAGGGCATAGTGGACGCGATATCGAGGCTCGCGACGAGCCCAAGGCGCGGCCAGATCGCTACGTGGTTGATGGGGGTCTTCATCTTCTTCGACGACTACACCAACACCCTGATCGTGGGCAATACCATGCGCCCGTTGACCGACCGCCTGAGGATCTCCCGCGAGAAGCTCTCCTATATAGTAGATGCGACGGCCGCCCCCGTTACGTGCATAGCGATCATAACGAGCTGGATCGGCTTCGAGATCTCCCTTATAAAGGACGCCTTCGATTCGCTCGGCATAGTGCGCAACCCCTTCACCACATTCGTAAGCTCTATAAAATACAGCTTTTACCCGATTCTCACGCTGTTCTTCGGGCTCGTCATCGCCATATCCAGGCGGGATTTCGGGCCCATGCTCAAGGCGGAGCGGAGGGCCCGCTCGACGGGCAAGGTGTTGTCCGACAAGGCGGTTCCCATATCCAACATAGATACCGAGCTCTCCGTGGCGCCCGACATCCCGCGCAGGTGGTACAACGCGGTGATTCCCATATTGATAGTCGTCGTGGGGACGGTGGTGGGATTGCTCCTCACGGGCAGGGCGTCGCTCGCCGAGGCGGGCAGGATCGACTACACGCTGATGGACGTCTTCCGCGAGAGCAACTCGTTCCAGGCGCTCTTGTGGAGCTCGCTCACGGGGTGCGTGGCGGCGATGCTTCTCGCCAGGGGCCAGCGGATCCTCTCTCTCACGGAGATCATGAACGCCTGGATGGCGGGGATAAAGTCGATGGTCCCGGCCATCGTCATCCTGGTGCTCGCCTGGTGCATCGGCTCTGTCTGCACCGATCTCCACACGGCGGACTACCTGGTCGCGAGCTTCTCCGACACGATAAACCCCCACATGTTGCCCGGCCTCATCTTCGTGGCCGCCGCGGCGATAAGTTTCTCGACCGGAACGTCGTGGGGTACGATGACAATCCTCACTCCCATAACCATTCCGCTCGCTTTCAAGATACTGGAGATGAACTCGATAACGGGAGAGACGATGAATTCCATCCTTCTCCTGAGCATCGCCTCGATACTGGCAGGAAGCGTCTTCGGGGATCATTGCTCGCCGATCTCCGACACGACGATCATGTCCTCCATGGCGAGCGCCGCCGACCACGTCGACCACGTGCGCACGCAGCTGCCCTACGCCCTCACCGTCGCCTTGGCCTCGCTGATCCTGGGTTACCTGCCGTCGGCCTTCGGCGTGCCCGCTCCCCTGTCGCTCCTCGCCGGAGGTGGGGTTCTCGCCGCGGTCATCATGATCTTCGGAAAGAAAGATACGCCCGATGGGAAACATCAATAATATAGGCCCGGCCATCGTCATGGTGCTGTTGCTCGGGGCGCCGTCGGCGCGGGGGGCGAAGAGCGGGTCGGAAATGACCCGGTTCTCTCTCACCATAACGGACGAGCGGATCGAGAACCGCATCGCCGGGCACGCTCCTTCGACCGTCGAGGTTGCCTTCAGGAACGAGGTCACGTTGTACGGCCGCCTGGCCGTGAGCCCGGACGACTCTACGATCACCGTGGTCGCCTACAACGATTCCATAAGGTTCGAGAGACTGGCCCCGATGCCCTTCGAGTCGTTCATGTCGCGCGATACCATGTACCACTCCACCAAGGCGGGGCCGAAAGTGAGCGACACCGGGCGCGTCGCTCTCTACGACTCGATGCTGGCCTGCATTTTCGAAGGGCCTTCGCTAGAGATCTCGCTCGGCAGGCCTGCGCGGATTCCCGGCGGCGAAGGTCGAGATCGGCTTTTCAGGGCGGAGATCGAGGATCGAAAACCCGATTGCCCGAGCGGTGAATACGGCATGATAGATCCCCCCGTTTCCCTCGGCGCTTTCTTCGCCTCGCCCTGGCACGTCGTCGGGCGCGATGGCATCCGCTGGCGCTCGATCGTGAAGCTCCCCGGCTATTCGAGCCTGAGATTCCGCCCGGAGATCGTGGTCTCCTGGCGCACCGTGAGAGCGAGGGGGGAACTCGCGGCCGTCGTCACGGCGGATACGACTATCACTGACGTGCGCCTCAAGATGCCCAACGGGGAGACCTTCGTGATCCTCGAAGACAAGATCCACGTGGGAGGGACGTTCTTTCTGGTGGAGGGGAAGGTGATCCCAGCCAAGGCGGAGCTGAGGATCGAGGAGCAAATCAAGCTCCTTCGGCCCGACATAAGCAACCTGGTCGGCACGAAGAGCTGTTCCTATGTCCTGAGATTCCGGACGCTCGAGCCTTGAGGCTTTGTAGAAGAACTTGCGGGCGATGGTATGGGGGCGCTCCGGCTTCAGACAGTCCTCGCGCGCCTGTCATATAATCATGAAAACCTGCTGAGCACAAGGCGGGGCCGGCGCGCTGCGGAACTCGCCGTCGACCCCCATACCATCGCCCGCCG
>CAYXEN010000039.1:4519-13059 GCA_964464035.1 uncultured bacterium
CAATTCAAGGCTGGATCGAGGAAAGGGCCTTCATCTTCTCCCGCGCGCGCTGGACCGCTCCCAGCTCCCAAGAGGCATCGTCCCAGTGGGCGAGGAAACGTTCGTAAAACTCTCCGGCCTTTTTCATGTCCCCCTTGGCCGCGGCGGCCTCGCCGAGATAGAAGAAGGATTGCACGTACCGCACCGGGTCCCAGTGGTAGGGATATTCCAGCTTCCCCCTCTCACTCACTGCCTTCGTGAAATACGTCGCCGCCTTCTCCGCTTCGCCGCTCTCGTAGAACGCGAAGCCGAGGAAGTAGTAATCGTCCGGGGAAGGCGTCCGCCGGGAAAGCGCTTTTATCGCCTTCTCGAACTTGCTTTCCTTTATGGAGGCCAGCGCGGCCAGCCCGTCGCGCTTCACGTCTATCGCCCGCAACCATCTTCTCCAATCCTTCTCGCCCCTTATCTTGTCAAGGACATGGTTGGCCCTCTTCATCTCGCCGTAATAGAGATCCAGGCGCAGCTTGCAGAGCTCGAGCGGAATCGCGCCGAAGTTGCCCTGCCACTTGTCGAGGACGGATTCGGCGTCCTCGCCCTGGCCCAGCTCGCAGAGATAGTCCACCAGCTCGAACAGGTAACGGAAGGCCCGTCGCCCCGAGCGGGCGGTGAGCGCCTGCCTTATCGCCTCGTCCAGTTCATCCTTCGCCTCGTCGAAACGTCCCGCGAGAAAGTCGGTGTAGGCGATGGCCTCGTGCGCCGTCGCGGTGAGGGAGGGATCCGCGAAGAGAAGGAGCTTCTCGAAGCTGACCCGCGCCGCTTCCAGGTCGTTTCGAGCGGCGTAGAGGTACCCTTGGGTGAGGATGGCCGGCACGTACCTCGAATCCAGGTAGAGGGCGTTCCTGCAAAAGGCAAACGCGTCTTCCGAGCGACCCAGCGCCAGCTCGACGCGGGCCAGGAGAACGTACGGGAACGGTTCGCCCGGATAGATGCCGGCTAGGTCCTTGGCCTTTCTCTCCGCTTCCTCGAAGTCGCCCTCCGATGCGAAACAGCGAACCAGGAGCTCCCGCGCCCTTCCGTGGCTCTCGTCATCGCCGAGGACGCGCTTCAGCTCTTGCTTGACACGGCCGAAGCGGCCGAGCTCGAGGTAGACCCGCGCCAGGGCGAGCCGTTCGTCGACGTCGCCGGGATTGTTCTCCAGCAGCCGCTCGAGCTTGGTGGCCGCGCTCTCGTAGTCCGAACCGAGATAGTAGTCGGCCATTGCGGAGACGAGGATCGAATCATCGCGCTCCGCGGCCGAGTTCATGGCGCGCACGAGCGAGCGCCTGAGAGCCGCTTCGTCGTAGTAATCCGGGGCGCCGTAGCATTCCACCGCGGCGATCAAGGCGGAAATATCGGTGCTGTCCTGCTCCACCACCTTGGCAAAGACTTTCGCGGCCTCGGGGTAGTGCCATTGCTCGAGAAACTCCTCGCCCGTCTTGCGGAGTTCCTCGATCCCGTAGCCCTGGATTTGATCCGCCCCGATGTCGGCCGCGGCGAGCGGGGGCGATGAAGCGATCGGTTGCCGGTCGTAGACCGTCTCGGGAGGAGGGCTCACCGGCCCGAGCGAGCGGAGGAATATCGTCGCTCCCACGAGAACGGCGGCCAATATCAATGTATAGAAAAAAGCCTTCACTTCCCCGGCTTCCTCTTCTCGATCTCGTCCAGGATCTCCTTGGCCCTGAAAGCCTCGGGGCCGAGCTTCTTCTTGTGTGCTTCGAGGACCTTTGCGAGGACCGTCTCGTTGAAAGGAACCGGAACGCCGTGCTTCTTCCCCAGCTCTATTATGGGTCCGTGGAAGTACTCGTTCTCGACGTCCTTGCGCTTGAGGTAGAGATTCTGCCATGTGGAGTTGTTCACCTTTATGTATGACGGCGATTTTTGGGCGCGGGGCTTCCTCAAGTCGTTCATCATTTCGTCCAGCGAGAAGTCGCGGCCGTCGCAGGACTTGGCCCTGATCTTGTCCGCCTTGAGCACCTTCTTCGCTTCCTCGATCACGCCGATCTTGAGTTTCATGAACTCGATCGTGTCGTGGTCGCGGGGCTCGACGATCGCGTTGAGAGTGCTCTGGAGGCTCACGACCAGCTTGAGCCACTTGTCGCACATTATGCTCCGCGAGACCGAGCTCTGCAGGCCGGCTTCCTCGAAGGCCTTGGCGAGCTTGCGGGCGAACGGATCGACTCCTTTGGGATACTTGCCGATGATGATCCTCCCCACCCTTCGGAAAGTCACCCTGCCCGGATGAAGCAACGAGCACGTCATTCTGCATACGCCCCCGTAGACGTTCTCGAAGCGTTCCGCGATCATCTCCTCGTTCGCGATCCCGTTCTGGAAACTGACGATCGGCACCTCGTCCGGAACCACATCGGCGAGTTCATCGACGCACTTGCGGGTGCTGTTGGACTTGGGGGTGAAGAGGATGCACGTATCCTCGGACGGTTCGAGCTTGCCCAGCTTCGTCACCGCCTCGAGCTCGGCGAAATACTCGCCCGTGGTCGAGCGCAGCTTGATGCCCTTTTGCTTGTTTATGGCATCGACGTGTTCCTTGCGGCCCACGAGGGTTACTTCGTTGCGCTTCAGCGCAAGCATCCCGCCGAGGGCGCTGCCGATGGCTCCCGCGCCGAAAACCACAACTCTCATGACCGAACCACCTGTACTCTGTTCGCGATCGTTTTGTCGACCCCATGTGCTTCATTATTGAGTATTACGGAACCCACCTGGAATTGCAAGCCGAATAGGAACGCCGGCGCTTCGGCCGGGGAGGCAAAATACTTGACAGTAAAGCCTTTCTGCGGTTATAGTAGCGGCTTTCAGGCCTCTCAAGATATGCATTCGCTGAATCAGGGGGACTCGTTTGGCGGACAACAATTCTTCGCGCGGCCAATGGAAATCCCGGCTCGGGTTCATCCTCGCCGCCTCAGGATCTGCAATAGGGCTCGGCAACATAGTGTTCTTCTCCGCCAACGCCTACAAGTTCGGCGGCGGCGCCTTTTACCTTCCCTATTTCATAGCCCTTTTCGCCGTCGGGATCCCCGTGATGATCCTCGAGTTCGGCCTCGGCAACTTCACCGGCCGGGCTTTTCCCGAATCACTCTATCGCATATGCGGCAAGAAAGGCGAGTTCGTCGGGTGGTGGGCGATCCTCAATGCCGGCTTCATCACCATGTACTACATCACCATCCTCGGCTGGGTGCTCGGCATGCTCGTGGCCTCGTTCGGTGATCTCTGGGCCGACTCCGTCGCCGTGCCGGCGTTCCATCTCGCCCGGGGCGACCTGCCCAATCCCTACGCCGTGTTCTTTCACATGCTCTCGACCTGGAAGCCCATCCTCTTCGTGGCCATCGTCTGGGTCCTGAACGCCCTCATAGTGCGCAAGGGGGCGGAGAGCATCGAGGAGACGACCAAGATCTTCGTGCCGCTGATGTGGATATTCATGATCGTGCTCATCGTGAGAGGAGTCACGCTCACGAACGGTTTCCAGGGGGTGATGTTGCTCTTCACTCCCAACTTCTCCGTGATGAAAGACCCCGCCGTCTGGCAGGGCGCCTTCAGCCAGATCTTTTTCACCCTGTCCCTCGGCTTCGGAATCATGACCGCCTACGCGTCGTACCTTCCCAAGAAGAGCGATCTGACGCAGAACGCGCTCATCACGTCGTTCTTGAACTGCGGGTTCGAATACATAGCCGGCCTCGCCGTCTTCTCGATACTGTTCGCCTTCGCCATGGTGCCCAAGGCGAGCACCCTTTCCATGATGTTCTTCATCATCCCCAAGGGGATCGGCCAGCTTCCCGGCGGCACCGGCCCCGTCACCACCTTCGGGGTCATGTTCTTCCTGCTGCTCCTGCTCGCCGGGCTCACTTCTTCCGTGTCGCTGGTCGAGGCTCTCGTCGCCGCGATGCGGGACAAGTTCGGCTGGCGAAGACTAAAGACCATCGCCGTCGTCGGCGCGATCGGATTCCTGGGGAGCGCCGCCTTCGCTTTGCCGCAGGTCGTGAATCCCGGACTGGAGAACGACGGGACCATGGGACTCACGCTCCTCGACATGGTGGACCACTGGGCATTCTCCCACGGCCTTCTCATCATAGGTCTCTTCGAGTGCATCTTCGTCGGATGGGTTCTCGGCGCCGACAGGATAAGAGAGCACTTGAACGGCAACTCGAGCGTGCGGCTCGGAACGTGGTTCAATGCCCTCATCAAGTTCGTGATCCCCATCCTTCTCGTCTTCATACTCGGTTACTCCGTTCGAAACGAGATAACCGGCGGGCTTTACGGCACCGGGTTTTCGTCGAACTACGGCGCGGGGTACGGGTTCATGAGGTTCTTCCCGTTCATGATACTGGGGTTCTGGTTCATATCGAGCACGGTGGTATCGATCATTCTCACGCGGGCGGGTGGATATGCGAAAGAATAGCTGCATCGCGGCATTCGTGATCCTCGCCGCGCTGTCGCTCGCGGTTTTCGTCGTTACGCCGGCGCGTGGCGCCAAGGACGCGGCCGTGACTTCCGAGGCAGCCCCCGCCGGTGGAGGAGGCGCCTCGGAGACGGCCTCCCGTGGAAGCAGTGCTTCGGAGACCGACGCCGGTGCAAGCGCCGCCTCGGACGTCCCCGCGGAGCCGGGCATCTACACCGCCAAGCGATTCCCCGTAGAGGGCGAGCCCATCTTCATATACGTGCGCGGCGCGGACGGATACCCGGTCAAGGGAGCCGTCGTGAGCGTCACTTACCGGCCCGGAAGCAAGGTGGAGAAGACAGACAAGGTCGGTCTCACCAACCTTGCCGGCATCGTCGCCTGGACGCCCGAGGACGCGGGGATCGTCCGGATCAGCGCGAAGTGGGGGGAAGCGGGACGGGAGACGGAGATTTCGAAGAACACATCCGTCAAGTTCGCGTCGACGCCCAAGGCGGGCATCGCCATCATGCTCGTCGCGGGGTTGATACTCATCGGCGGCTCGATTCGCCGTTTCGTCCGCCTCGTGCGATCGCCCGCTTGATCGGGCCCTCGGGCCCATGAGGGTGCCGGCGGGGAGAAAGCGGATCCCGGAGGGCGCGACCCGATGACAAGTAGAGCGCCGGATCCGCTGAGCTCTGGGGCCGGAGGTGGCCCCTCGGCGCGACCCGGAGAAGCTCGGAGCGACCTGGAGTATACGCCCGGGCGAAGACTATGACCCAAGCGAATCCGGAACGCCAAGAAAAAGGAGCCAGGTTTGTCCGCATCATTCGATAGACTCCACGCCTACGTGAGCGCCGGGCTCGACAGGTTCCACGACATCGTCCTCGCCGTGAGCGGCATCGTTTGGGGGCCGCCCTTTCTCATACTATTGATAGGGACCGGCGTCTTCCTCACCATATATCTCCGCTTCGTGCAGATAAGGCGGTTCAAGCACAGCCTCGAGGTCATCTCCGGCAAGTACGACGATCCCGGCGAAGCAGGTGACCTGAGCCATTTCCAGGCCCTCTCCTCTGCGCTCTCGGCGACCATCGGCATCGGCAACATCGCCGGCGTCGCCACCGCCATCCACTACGGGGGTCCCGGCGCGCTTTTCTGGATGTGGGTCACCGCCTTCGTGGGCATGGCCACCAAGGGGACCGAGTGCTACCTCGCCCACAAGTTCCGGGTGATACACGAGGACGGAAGCGCCTCCGGCGGGCCCATGTACTACATAAGCAGGGGGCTGGGAAAGAACTGGCACTGGCTCGGCGTGACCTTCGCGTTCCTGGCCGCGTTCGCGAGCCTCGGATCCGCCGACATGGTCCAGGCCAACACCGTGAGCCAGATCTTCATGAAGGACCTCCGCATCCCGACCTACGTGACCGGCGTGCTCATGGCGTTCCTCGTCTTCATCGTCATCGTCGGGGGGATAAAGCGGATCGGGCACGTGGCGTCCAGGCTCGTGCCCACCATGTGCGTCATATACATGCTCGGCGGGATCACCGTGCTGCTTCTCAATTATACGCACCTCACCGAGGCCATATCTTTGATTTTCGTCAAGGCATTCACCACCCAGGGGAAAGTCGGCGGCTTCGCCGGGTCGACTTTCTTGCTTACGCTCACGTGGGGCGCCAAGAGGGGGCTCTTCTCCAACGAGGCCGGCCAGGGGTCGGCTCCCATCGCGCACGCCGCCGCCAAGACCCACGAGTCCGTGCGCGAGGGCATAGTGGCCCAGATAGGGCCGTTCGTAGACACCATCGTCGTGTGCTCCGTGACCGGGCTCGTGATCCTCTCGACCAACGCCTGGACCGATGCGCTCGACGCCGACGGCAACCTCCTCAACGGCGCCGCGCTCACCGCGTGGGCTTTCAAGACCGGCCTCGCGCCCATCTTCCCATACGGGCACCTGATCATAACCCTGGCCGTACCGCTCTTCGCCTACTCGACCATGATATCGTGGTCGTACTACGGGGACAGGTGCGTGCTCTTTCTCTGGGGCAAGCGGGCGCTAACGCCGTACAGGATAGTCTTCGTCGCGTTCTCTTTCATAGGTTCGACGCTCGCGCTGCCGCTCGTATGGGACATGGCGGACGTGTCGAACGGTTTCATGGCGGCGCCGAACCTGATCGCGCTGATCGGGCTGGCCGCGGTGGCGAAGAGGGATTACAAGGATTATTTCAAGAGGCAGGAGGGTTGGGGGAAGAGGTGATGGAAGGTGGTAAACAAGGATAGCCGAAATGGTTGGCTTGCCTATCACCACCCTGTGGCATCAAACGTGGAATAATAGCTCCGGCAGCATATATAGCGCTTCAGAACGGAAGCTTATAAGACTCATCTGAGCAAAACCATTCTCCGGCTTAATGTCCGCTTACCTGCCCGAAGGCGACAGAAATATATGCCGCTTGCTACAGGATTGCCCTCATTATCCTGCCCTGTCCATGTATATCGCTTCACGCCAGCCGCTTCGAATCCCGAGAAGATGGTCGCGACCAAGCGCCCCCGGATGTCGTAAACGGTTAGCTCCACCCTAATTGCTTCGGGCAGATGTACTTCGATCTCCGTCGTTGGGTTAAAAGGATTGGGAACATTCTGCTCGAGAGAAAGAACCGATGGCGCACCAATTATCACTTTTCTAGTGCCCAGAATCATCCTCGCCCCATCCTCTTTCACCGCGCCTAGCGTGTACAGGTACGATTCGCCAGAGAGTACATCAGTATCTGTCATTTCGTATCGCCCCTGGCCTGCGGCTGAAGTCGTCAAAACGAGCCGCCCCATTCCTTCACCCGCGCGAGCGCGGTAGATCTCATAAGAAGCCACTTTCGTCTCATCGGACATCTCCCAGTCGATTCGTACTCCTTGAGCATTCGATGATAAATCTAACGATTGCAGCATGACCGGAAGTGCAGGGGAGCAATCGAGAATGTAGAGTCCATCAAAGCCATCTGCTACATATGCTGTGCTACCGGAAATTGCTACACCAAGTGCATCGTCGCCTGTATCGTAAAATCCAACTCCAACAGGATGCGCAGGATCACTCACATCAATCACTCGAAGGCCGATATCCCAACATGCAACATAGGCATATTTGCCTGAAATAGCAACAGCTTCAGGAGTCTTAGCTATTGGATAGGTCCCAACTTCATTAGGTTTCGTTGGGTCGCTCACATCAATCGCGAGAAGCCCATTAAACCCATCTACTATGTAAGCGTAATTCCCCGATACAGCTACATCCAGGGCATAGCCCCCCCCGTATTATAGAATCCAACTTCTACAAGGTTAGCGGGATCACTCACATCGATTACCCGGAGCCCAGCCATCCCATCAGCAACGTAGGCATAGCTGCCCGACACAGCTACGCCTTCGGCCCGCCCCGCCGTATCATAGAACCCTATCTTTACAGGGTTTGTAGGATCGCTCACATCGACTACCCGAAACCCGGCTTCACCTACCATATAAAGATAATCATTCGAAAGCGCAAGGGCACGCGCGTATTGGTAATAATATGGACCATCATATAGAGCGCCAACTTCGATGGGGTTCATAGAATTGCTTACATCGATTACTCGAAGGCCAGTTCCAATATCGGATATGTAGGCATGGGAGCTGGAAGTTATAACGTCGAATGCTGCATCTCCCGTATCGTAGAATCCAAGGGTGATAGGTGCTATTGGATGGCTTAGGTCGAATATACGTATGTTGGGGTGCCCATATCTATAAGCCGCATACATATGATTACCATAAGAGGCTAAAAGGAAAGGATATCCTCCCGTATCATATAATCCAACTTCTATAGGATTCGTGGGGTCGCTTACATCAATTATCCTAAGACCATCTTCCACATCCGCCACGTAGGCATGGTTCCCCGATAATATCACATTCTGGGCATAGCCCGCCGTATCGTAGAACCCGATCTCCACAGGATTGGTGGGATCGCTTACATCGATTATTCGAAGGCCATCTCCCCAATCCGCCACATAAGCATAACTCCCTGATAGTGCAACATCTCGAGCATAGCCTCCCGTATCATAGAACCCGATCTCCACAGGATTGGTGGGATCGCTTACATCGATTATTCGAAGGCCATCTCCCCAATCCG
>CAYXEN010000039.1:13159-16188 GCA_964464035.1 uncultured bacterium
ACAGGATTGGTGGGATCGCTTACATCGATTATTCGAAGGCCATCTCCCCAATCCGCCACATAAGCATAACTCCCTGATAGTGCAACATCTCGAGCATAGCCTCCCGTATCATAGAACCCGATCTCTACAGGATTGGTGGGATCGCTTACATCGATTATTCGAAGACCATCTCCCCAATCCGCCACGTATGCATAGCTGCCTGAAATCTCAACTGCCATGGCGCTGTCTGCAGTATCATGAACGCCTATTTCTGCTGGTTTTGTAGGGTCGCTCGCATCTATTATGATGATTAACCCTGCGATTTCATCCGCTATATAAACATGATCGCCAGATGCACAAATGCCTGTGCTACTTTGAGGCGTCGTACGTAACCATGCTCTCCCAATCACATTCGGCGAGCTCGGAATAGAGCAATCCAGCACTTCCAATTGACTACCATCAAAAAGATAAAGCAGATCATTTTGAACATCTAGCCCCCAACATGGCCCTGATGCCCAGCGGCCGGCAAGTTTCACTTGATAGCTATCTCCATCTGCTTTGCCGAGATCGTCGTCTCGGCCGCTCTTTTGCAGGCGCTTCGCCGATATATGATTATTTGGATAGGATTCTCGAGCTTCACTTGCTTGCTCGGGGAATATAGAAATCGCGCCGCCTCTCTTTACTGAATTCGAAAGGCAGGCCATACTCAATCTGGCTTTCGCCTTCGATGGAGGAAAACCAATGCATGCAATCAACACTAGCAAGAAGAGGTGCATGATTCCCGCGCGATCAAATTTTAAGATCATACGTTCTCCTCCTTTCATAAGCTATATTAGGCCCAACGGCTCTGGCATCACCCGAGAAGCAAGGATTTGCTAAAAGCATGCTGGCATTAGGCCACCATTTTTCCAAGAGCAATAACTATCTATTTTGCTCCAATTCAATGAAGATTAACCTAATAGTTCCTAGCACTTTAAGTATAATAACTTGTTTTATGATCTCTTTTTATTCCTCCTTTGGCGATATATCTTCAAACTCATGATCTAGTCGCTTCAAAGGAACCAGCCCTTCATATATCTGTCCGGAAGGGCATAAACCTTCGAACTCGTAGTGGATGCACTCAGCTGAGCTGTAGCAAGTAATGACGATATCTTTATAGCAATGATAATTATCAGTGCCTAGCAATATATCTCTATTACCCGATGAATTTGGAAAAGGCCAAGATACGCTCCAATAGTAGGATTGGCAGGTGGTTGAAGTGCTTTTAGTATATTCATTGCCATCAATCTGTAGCAGAAGCCATACGCAGGGGTCCTCGGCATCGGCTCTATGCGTGACTCGCAGCCTTGTGCATCCGCTTGGAACATATAAATTTTGGATCTCGATTCCCCGTTCAAAAAAATAGTCGCCATTTACACGCCAACCAATCGGGCAATTATTCCAAGTAGGATCCTCGTAGCTTATGCCGTGGTACACCAGATTTATACTGCTAAGTATCCAATAATTGCTCTTCACCTGGGCGTAATTGCTGCTCAAAGGTGTTATATTGATATATGCGGAGGAGGCATCGCCTGCCCCGGAGCAACTTACATTCGAGCAAGCGCCTCCTGTCTGAATCGTGCATGTCTTAGTCCCGCTAGAGCTCGGACTGAATCGCACAGTCACCATCCGGCTCCGGCCAGGCTGAAGCGTATACGATCCGCCTCCTGATATTATCTGATAATTACTGCAGCTCTCCGATATGTTGCCCGAGATCGGACATGGACTCGATGAAGGACAAGTAATGGTAAAGCTCTTATCAAGCGAGTTCCCCACGCACACTGTACCGAAGATCAGGCTCGTGGGATTGACCGTGCACGTGCCTACAGCACCTGCCCCGGAGCAACTTACATTCGAGCAAGCGCCTCCTGTCTGAATCGTGCATGTCTTAGTCCCGCTAGAGCTCGGACTGAATCGCACAGTCACCATCCGGCTCCGGCCAGGCTGAAGCGTATACGATCCGCCTCCTGATATTATCTGATAATTACTGCAGCTCTCCGATATGTTGCCCGAGATCGGACATGGACTCGATGAAGGACAAGTAATGGTAAAGCTCTTATCAAGCGAGTTCCCCACGCACACTGTACCGAAGATCAGGCTCGTGGGATTGACCGTGCACGTACAGGCTTTACCTATGCCGATACAACTTATATTGCTACATAAGCTCGTGCCTATGTCGATGGCGCAAGATTTTGTGACAGCGGAGCTGGGTGAAAATCTAACTATAACTGTGCGTGACTCATTCTTACCTAAACTGAAAGATCCACCGCCTGAAACAATAGAGTAATCATCGCAAGCCTCACTTACCTTCCCCGTCAGGGTTCCCCCACCTTCGTTCTTGATTATGAAACTTAAATCCTTATATTTCCCGACTTCGACCGAACCGAAATCAAGACTTTCCGGAGTCAGACTGCATTTGGGTGGTTGGGTTCCAGTGCCTGTACATCTAACGTCAGAACACGAGCCGGTTCCTGTTTCTATCGCGCACATTCTCGCCCCAGGGGAGCTAGGCGAAAATCTAACTGTAACTATGCGTGACTCACCTTCGCCCAAGCTGAATCACCGCCTGAAACAATAGAGTAATCATCGCAAGCCTCACTTACCTTCCCCGTCAGGGTTCCCCCTCCTTCGTTCTTGATCGCGAAGGTTAAATCTTTATGCTGTCCGATTTTTACTGAATCGAAGTCAAGGGTCCCGGGAGTCACTTTGCACTCGGGATCGCAAGTTTCCCACGGCCAGCAGCATCCAGAGATATATAAGCTAATCAATGCTAAAAGCGCGGACAGCGATAAGAGCCTTGCCATGATTCCTATACTAGTTCTTCTCTTTGACACGGTGATTCCCCTCCTTACCAAAAAACTGTGACAGGACAGTAAATGAGGATTAGAACAAAAGCATGCTAGGTGAATGAGCTAGACTCCATAGAAGCCTCCTTTTTTCACGATCCAGCTAATGGCTTAATCTCCATCAGGTTGCATTGTTACAATCAAATAGAGCACTTACAATCCTCA
>CAYXEN010000039.1:16288-24560 GCA_964464035.1 uncultured bacterium
CTTAATCTCCATCAGGTTGCATTGTTACAATCAAATAGAGCACTTACAATCCTCATTACGAGTGTGAAGCATATTGCTATCTTTTCAATGATGGGCTCAATGATTAGCGCAAGATTATTAAGATCAGAGCATCAAGCGCTGTCTATTGCTATGTATGATAGAAGGAGGGCGAGCTAGCAGTCATACAGTGCTCTCCAACAAGAGCAGCGGGGAGTAAATTTCAGATAGCAGCCGAATCGCCCAGAGGTCCCCATCTGGAATTACAGCGCCGGCGTGCACCCAAAACATCGCAAAGCTAGGCATACAACCCTCGCTGTACCCCCGCGGGCACGAACGCTCGCAAAACCAAATTTTTCTAATCCCTTTTCGTTCCCCGGGCGTGAGCCCTCGAATCCCTGTCGAATCGCTCGCCCGCTTTTCAACGCACGATCGCCATCTTGCGGACGATCGTGGCACCGGCTGCTCTCACCCGGCGGAAATACACACCACTCGGAAGCGGCCGCCTTCATCATTCCCGGCCACCATCCCGAAGCATAATCATATCCTGATCGAGCGCTTGCCGCAGCACATCTAGCCTCTCGGATGCCGCAATCAACTGATCAGCAGACACGTGGCTGAACCGGAACGGGAAAAGGCTTGGGGAATCGATCACCGCCTTCAATAGCACGGGTCGGTTGGGATGAGCAAGCAAGAAGGCCTCGGCCAGCCATGCGATAAGCTCAATATTAACTACATCACGTGAAACGCCGCATGCATAGATGCCTCTCTTCGATGTTTCTTTCAAGACACCCCAATCGACGAAGCTCCTTAATACATATCTTACACGACGAGATACCGTTTCCCGTTCCCCGTATCTCTCCCGCATGCGGCGCTGAACCTGGCCGGCTGCAACCGTCCCCTGCAGCCTGAGCAATCGCCCCACATGAGCAGCCACTACGCCCCAGAACGGATAGGCTGCCATCGCCATGCCCCAATGGACGGCAATATGATCTTCACGTGGCAGGTTTGATAGAAGTTTCAAGCCGTCGTTCCGAAGAGAACAAAGATTGTCGGGAACGCGAAACCAGATCTTCATCAGGATCGTGATCGTCTTGTCCAGCGAGCCGCGTCTACCTATGATAGTCGATCGAAACGAACTCTTGAGCTCCTCCTGCAATACCGTCTCCAGAGCAGAGTCCTTGTTTCCCGCCAACACGAGGTATGCGGTTTGCTCAAGCCATTTAAGCCGAACAAGCCGGTCGATGCCAATCTGATCGTATCGTCGATCCGCCGGCGAACTCATCCGTCTCTCCTATCGATCTGGACAAATGGAACGATCAGCTCCTCGACACTTATACCCCCATGGCCGACAGTTCGACTCCCGGTTCGCACGAACGCGGCGCGGTGCGGTGCTATCAACGCAAGGTAATCTTGAGGCAAGCCGATCGGCGGCCATTCCAATGCTTCCGGAAATCGCTCCTTGACTCCAGCGCGAAGCAGTGGATCGGAGTAGACACGTACGCGCTCGCCGCGCAATTCCGCGATAGCCCCTTCGGCAGGCCGCCCGCACCCTGTTGCCTCGATATTCCCATGATCAGAAGAGAGATAGATCTTGAACCCCCTATCATGGAGAATCCCGAGAAGGTTAAGCATGAAGCCTTGCCCGGCCCATTGCCTGATCTGGTTGTGCATACCCGCGGCTCCAAGCTCCATACCGTGCATGATTTTGTCGACCTTATCGACGACCAACCCGATCACGCGGAGCCTAGGTTCTAACACAAGTTCGGAGACACAGTCCAGATTGCCGCTTGCCTGGCCGGCGGATAGGTCTCCAAGACCCTTCGCATAAGCCACCCCGTGCTGCTGGACTCCCTCGTCCGCCCAGAACTGGCTCCATAACGCCTGCTCCTTGTCAGTTGTATGAATGCTCGATGGGAAGTATAGCGGCGGCCTCCCGGCAAAGGCCGCCTGCCGGGAAACAGAAGTGACAGTGGGAATCCACGCAAAAACGGCGTTCTCACGAAAAAGGAGCCTGGGATCCTGACTCTTGAGAACCTCGCGGAGCGCGATCCACTGGTCCAGGGACAAACCGTCCACGAGAAGGAAAGCAACTCTTGTGCGTCGGTCTCCCCCAATGTCTCGTGCGAGGAACCGCGCGATATGATGAAGCATCACCGGGGGCGCCGGCGGAAGGCTGGCGAGGCCGGCATAGCGTTCAAGCACCCAGGCAGTGAGCGCTGAATCAATCCGAGATTTCATTGCATCCAGGCGCTCGCGGAACTCATCCAGGAGGGTGCCATCCGAATCCAATTCCAATGCTATCAACTCAGCCCACCGGTAAGCGAACTGCAGCCACTCCCCGTAACGTGCGCCGGTAGCTGGAATAGTCTTCTCAACCGAATCCAGAAGACCTTCGATGCGACGGCGGCGATTCTCCCCAGGAGAAACAGCGACGCCTATACCCGCCCACGTCTTTGATAATAACTCAGCATGATCGTGCATAACCGGTTGGAGCATCCCTTCTATGAACAGATTATCAATATAGACGCGCACATCGTCATGGTCGAAAGGCAGGTCTTCCGGCCCGCTGAACTCATATACATATTTCGGTCTTTCCTCGCGGATTACATCGCCGCCTTGGATCGCCATGCGATCGAGGAACGCCGGCCAGCGCTCCTGCAGAAACGCAAAAAACGCATGTCGATCGGGTATGATGGATTCCAGAGGCCAGTCCTCGAACGAGCCGGATTCCTTAAGAAGATGGATGAAACGTTCATCGAGGACGGCCGGGATCCGCTGGCCGCGATAATGGCGACGCAACAATACCCTAAGGAGATCGGACGGTTGCTTAATGAGCTCGGGCGCTATCTCGAATACGTGGCGAAGGATGAACTCTTTCGTTGCATTGTCCCCGAGCCGTCCCGGCGCGTATTTCTCCTGGGCCTCGTAGAGCGCATCGAGATCCGCCCTGTCAAGCGACGTGATGACGGGATAGCTTAGATTGGGAAAGAGATCGCCCAGGTTGAAAGAAAGTTTGCGACCGGCCTGCAGCAAGTCATATGGCAAGGCATCGAGTTCTTGTGAGGGAGACCGCAGCACAACCACCAGATCAGTTTCCTCGCCGCGGTCCCAATGCGAACGGAACTTGGACTCGTATGCATAGCGAAAGGCGACATGATCCTCGAACGGGATCAGTTCGAAGCCTCGCTTGCGGATCCCTTCCAGTATGCCTTCTTCAAGGAGCAACCCATCCGGGTCCGCTACCAACGTCAACCGGGCCACCCGAGGTGTGAACTCGCTCAGGATTTGGTCGCGCCAACTACTCATACTTCTCTCCTAAGTTCAAACACCGTGTCGCCGGGCATATTCGGCCAACCGTTGGAATCGGCGGTCTTGTAGCAAATCCGGCGAGGCTCGCGAAATGGCGTTCAAGCATTCGCCGAGTTCCCTAGGAGCCAACGGCTGGTCATCGATAACGGCGTCCAGCAAGCGTAGGACGTCCTCCGGAAATCGTTTCGCCAGCGTCGATTCATGCACCCGGTGTACAACGAAATCGGGATACTCGAGTGGCCTCAGCCAGTCGATAACGGTCGATAACGCGGTGCGGAACTCCTCTTGTGCAGCGATAGCAAGGAGTGCAAGTGACTCTGCAATACTATTTGAAGCCAGATCACGAGACTTAGGCCATATATCATGCCAGAAAGGCTGTATTCGATTCCTCCAGTACTCTTCTCGCTTCTCTCCCGCTGCTTCTAAGGCTTGCACGAGGGCCCGTGCAACTTCATTCAAACCTTCTTGAGGCAAGGAGCCTATCGCCGCTTGGAAATCTTTTGTCTTATAGCCATCCAGAGGCACCAATGCAGCGTAGGTCAAAAACGCTGCGAATTGGCTACCGTGTTCGCCCAGTTCCTCGTAGTGAGTCGCCGTGGCAAGAAACGGTTCTTTGAGGGCGATCAACAGTGGCTGGTACAGACGTGGGGACCATAAAAAGCCTTCCCATACTCCCTTGGCTTCGATGGGGTCACGTGTCCAGTCGAACAGTTGCAGGAGATGTGGTTCCGTCCAAGATCTGTCCACGCGGAATAACGCGATCAGCCGCGATGCCAGCAGCACACGACCATGGCGGAACTGCTCTTTCTGAGTATCACAAAGCTGGGTGAAAAGCGGTTTGATATCGTCCGGTAAGCCCTCATTGTCACTCGGTTTCCGCATAAACCAGATATTCAGCAGTGCCTCTGTGACATGCCCGACGGGGTGATTGATGGCGCGAGTTACAGGATCTTCATTACCTCCTCCCGGTTCATGTGGTAGAACCAACATACGGCGGCATAGATCCATAAAGATGTCTTCGTTTGAATCGATTGTTTCGGATACCTTTCTGAGCCACCATGTCAGAGCGTGCGCTACTTTCTCGAGCCTGTCATTGGGCATCGCCTGCACGAGAGGAGCGTAGCAACGCCATGCGCGCCTAGCAAGGCGGTCCTTATCGCTCCACGCATAGAAAGCATCTTTCCACCGTTCGATAGGCCAAATACCCTCTTTTGCGAGATCGCCTAATGCTGCACCAGCATTGGCGAAGTGCTTTTTGCACGTCTCACGCCACGTATCCTCATAGAATGGTCTCTGGGCCGGTGGTAACTGTTTTTGTTTTAGCCATTCGACCAACTCCTCACGCTTGTGCGGGGCGATGTCAACCTGTCGGATTTCTTCAAAATCGGGATCGCCAGTCCCGCTCATCCAGTGTGAAAACTCCTCCCGTTCGTGGTTCGATAGCTTCCATTCAGGGTGAGCCTCTTTCAGTTCATTGAACCTTGTGAGTGCGGCATCTCCCAGTTGGCATCCACCTTGGCTCAGTTTAGCCAAACGGAGCCAAACTGAATGCTCCACAAGAGAGTACCAGTCCTCCGGTTTAAGGTCAGCGCGGTACATATGGCGGGGCGGGCCGGCCAGGATGGCGCTTTCAAGTTTTGTTTGGGCTTCCGGCATAAGTGAGGCGCTCTGTAGCACCAGAAGACGCATGGTCTCGCGTCGCGTCTCCACTGACCACAGCCACCACCCGTCATCGATTATCAACCAATCCACCCATTGTTCGGGTGGAATGCACCCGTTTTGGCTAGCTGCAAAAAGGGCTAGGCGCTTGAATGTTGGATAGGGCATCGTGAACCAATCCTCCGCAATCCGGCTTGCCCGTGCCGGATCGGTCGCCCGAACGGCCAGCCAGGCATCGCGGAGGAGCTCGATCAATGCAACCCAATCGCGGAAGCCCTTGTTCTGCCGATGTGGGCTGATTGATGGAAGATCCCAGTAGGAGCGGTCGCTGCGGTCATCAGCCTCACCCAGCTCACGCATTAGGTCCAATGCGTCGTGCAGCAGCTGTTGAAAATCATCGAGCAGCAGGGGCAACGCATGGTGCCAATGCTCGGATTTCGCGAGATAAGGGAGCAGGGAATGAACATGATCGGTGGCCAGCACCAATTCCCAGTCGACAAGGTCTCTTAGGCGCTGCGGTGCTTTCGTTTGGTCGCGCTTCTCATCGCCCCAACGAAAGGACTTGCGCAGCGATACCTTAGGTACAAGCAATTCCCGCAGCTCAAAGCGCAGCGTTGCAGTTAGGCCATTGCGCTTGAGCCGGTCCATCCAGTGATACAAATCCAGATCGTGTCCCGGTGACTTGACCCGGCCGGTCAACAGCAGTAGCCAGAGGATGCGCATCAGTGGGCTGGGGATCGCGTGAGGCGCGTTGGCGCAAATTGCTTCTAGCTCTGCCGTCTTGCCTTCTCGCTCTAAACGCGCCACTTGCTTCAGTCGGTCCTCTATTAGCCAGATAAAACGGTGATGCAACTGGCCGCCGCGCTCTGCCAACCAAAGAATCAAATAGGGATCGTTCAGGTGGCGCGTCAACCAACGGGCCAAATGAAACATCACATCATCCCATGCCGCTCCACTGCCGTTATCGGCGAACAACGACATCCAAGACGCGTGCGTGTAAGGGGCGGGGCGATGGATCAGGCTGAATGCCAGCTTGTTGACAACTTGCGCGCACGCCAGAACACCGAAACGGGAAAGATCCGCATGCCGGTAGCGATCATCCGAGAAGGCATCCAGCCAATCTAGAGGGGGGACTGGATCAAACTCCGCAAAGCGCCTGGCCGGTAGGCCTGATGGATCTGACAGTGCCCACAACATTCGACTCACATAATCGTCTTGTTGGGTACTGGCCGATGGCCGTGCAAGGGCATGATTCACGACGATGCGTTCCTTCCCAAGAACTCCGTCGCGATAGGTTTCGGCCCAATCTTTGAGGGTGCGGTACAGTGCAGCCTGTTTGTTTGCCGGGTCGTAGAGGATCGGCGTGACGCCTTTCGCCTTCCATTCGATGGTCTTGGCCTCTTCCTGATCGGGCGGGCAATCGCCAAAGGCATAGGCTTGGGGGGTTATCTCGCCCAACATCCGGTCGGCGGCCAAGGCATCCATCATGTAGCGCAGTACAGGGTCGTTGATGCTGTAACCCACAAAGCAGACGATATAGTTGCGAAACAACTCGCTGACGAAGCGCGCCGCCCAGCGTTCGGTGAGGTAGGCAAGGCCGAAATCGCCGCTAGTCAGCACCAGATGATTCAGTGCGGCTTCATCATTCTTGTTTATTGGCAAGCGCCCATGCAAATACACAAGTCCATTCCAACGACTATTCTTTGGAATCGGCAGTATAGGCGCAACAAGGGCATTGAATGATTGGTTGTTCTTTCTGCGCCGAGCAATATGTTCAAAGATAAGATCAAAATTGGTGGTCACCAAACGCAGCACACCTTCACGGTCTTTAGCTAGTTGTAACAAGGCTTCGTGAGTGTGAGTAGCGCCTCTACGGCCCAGTTTCGGTTGCAGAATATCATGCAATACCCGCCGCATTGCTAGGCGCTGGCCTGGCAACCGTCGCTCCAGCAAATCCAACGTGGCATCATATTGACCGCGCTGATACGTCTCGTCTTCTAGGGGGTTTCGAGTAGTCCCCACGAACTCATAAATCTTATCCACCAGTTCTTTGAACCCAGGCAAACCTGCTGGATACGAGATGCCAGCCCCACAAAAGAACACGACACGCCCTTCCTCATGCGCATCCAACAAGGTTTCGGGTATATTAGGACCGTTAGCTTTGAACTGCATTTCCTATTCCTGATCAAACCCTTTCTTGCCCCCTTCAATACGAAGTACCAGTATTGGTTGAAGTGCCGGCAAGATCTGGGCCCTGCGCTCGAGTTGTTCCCTGAAGCGTTGCTCCTCCTGTTCCAGGAGATTCAGGCGGTGCTTGCGGACCTGGGGCAAGCCGATGCGCTCGATGGCCTTGCGCCGTGCATCAAATGCGTACTCGCCTTTCTTGCGTTCTCGCGAAAGGTCCTTACGGTGGTTTTGCACCAGCTCCTCGTAGATCAGCCTTCCCTGCTCTTCCGCTGCATCACGTAATTGATCGAAAATCCGCCGGGAAGACTGAACATCCAAATATCCCAGGATTTCCGGTTGCGCGGTGAGCAGTCGGTCCCAGATGTGCCGGGCGGTCGGCGCGAGCACCCGGCCGTCATCGGCGAGGAACAAGGGCATGATCCGATACCGGCAACGATCAGCCGTAGAAATGGAGATTCGCCAGAGCGACCAGGCCCCTATGATCTCCGCCGCGAGGCCTGGAAGCCCAATGATCGGCGCCGGTTGGCCGGGAGCAAATGGGGGGAGGCCTGTAACTAATCGGCGCACCTTGGGATCTTCCAGGGTCACATGATTGGTCCACGGCTTCTCTTCCGCTTCCCTGTTGGTAAAAACAACCCCTCTAAGATACTCGCCATCTGGCCATGTGAGATCCCAAGCGCCGTTTTTTCTCTCTGCCTTGCCGCCATGAGCTTTCAAGTAACTTATTGTCATGCGCTCAACCCAATGTGGAAGCGGGTGGGTCATCAGTCGCTGTGCCTCCCGAGGATCCAGATCCTCTGTTGAGCCGAGCACAGATGCGCTCGCTCGAGACTTCATGGCTTGCTCCTGTATGTTTTCGACCACCTTGTCCACCTTAGTTTCCACCGCACCAGGATTCAGAATGGCTTCTACATATAGATCGTCGAACATCTTTCCCGCCTGGGCCGAGTCGAGTACGTCGCCCGTTTTGTCTATGCCCAACTCTTTGAAAATAACAGAGAGCTTCTCCTCCAGAACCTCGCGGACACGGTGTTCGACCGAGCCCTCGAACACGAAGTTGACGGCGCGCACCGTGTGGGTCTGGCCGATGCGGTCCACCCGGCCGATGCGTTGTTCC
>CAYXEN010000040.1:0-17721 GCA_964464035.1 uncultured bacterium
ACGAGGTCACCGCCGAGGACTTGCTTCGCATGTCGCCCGCGATGCGCGACGAACTCGCCGGCCTCCAGTACCTGATGAACCCTTACCAGGTGAGGCAATTCGTACATCTCCCGAGCGACAGCGCCAGGCAGCATTGGATCGAAGTCTTCTGGAAGGCCAAGGACCCCACGCCGTTGACGGAAAAGAACGAGATGCGGCGCGAGCACGACGTCAGGGTCCGCCTCGCACGCAAGTTCTTTCCGGTGAAACACTGGCCGGGCTGGGACAAGAGAGGCGAGGTATTCATAAGGTACGGCCCCCCCACGTTCAGGGGGAAGATCTGGGGTGAGGTGACCCACAAGGACATGTACCCTCCGCGCGAGGTCTGGTATTACAAGAAGCACGATATGCTGGTCTCCTTCCAGAACTTCGGGCTCAGGGGCGAGTACATATATTCGATCGATCCGCTCGGGGCCGCCGAGGAGCTGTCGCCGGACATGATCGAGTTCCTGCTCTACGACACCGACGATGCGCTCTCCTCTCGCTTCTCGCTCGACCTCCTGGACAGGAAGTTCAGGAACAGGATACCGGAAGGAAGCATCGCGGACCGCGCTCCCAAGCTGCCTGAAAACATAGACGCCTTGATGGACCCCGACCGCGCGGAGATGACGCCGAAAGAAACTGCGAACATCGTTTTCGAACGGGACAAGATCCGGGAAAGCGCAGACAACTTCGAGACCGTCCTGAACGAGACGCCGGCGAGTTACCCGTTCAACTTCGACCGGAAACCCCTTCCTTTTTACTTCGACGTCGACGAGTTCAAGGCCGGCCCCGGGCTGGCCCGGGTCGAAGTCCACGTCGAGATCCCCTTCCGCGTGGAGAAAACCACCGGCGATCTCAATTTCAAGCTGGCCGCGGTGATCTGGGACACGGAATTCAGGGAGGTCGGACGGGCGGAGAGGACCATCTCCGTCGAAGTGAAGGGGACCACGCACGAGAGAACCAGGCTGATTCCGTCTCAGCTCGTATTCACCCTGCCGATGGGATATTACCGGTTGGGTATCGAAGCAAGGGAGGACTCCACGGGAAGATCATCCTCGTACAGAACCGCGTTCCCCGTGGAGGATCTCGGTGGAGAATTGGCGATAAGTCACGTTCTCTTCGCGCGCAGGATCTCGCCGGCGGTCGGCTCATCGATCTTCAACCGGGGGCCGCTCGAGGTCATACCTCACCCCATCCACGCGTACAGTCGCAGATTCACGATACCCATCTACTTCGAGATCTACAACCTCAGGCTGGATGAAAGAGGGACGTCCTCGTACACCATAGAATACAAGATAACGCCGAGAAGCAATATAAAGGCGGTGAGCTATCCCGCCGCGGTCCCGCCGGTCGTCTCCTCGAGTTTCAACGGTTCGGGCTCCACGCGGGACGAGACGTATCATCTCAAGATAAGAACGGAGAACCTTCCCAAGGGCACGTACGAGCTCCTCGTCACTGTGAAGGACGAGAACGCCCAGGCGACGGCTTCCAGGCGCGCTTCCTTTTCAATCCTGGAGTGATTATCAGGTTCCCTGATTCCAACTCGCCAGGTATCGAACCTGTTGATCGGTCAGCGCATCTATCTTGTACCCCATCGAAGAGAGTTTCAGCGCGGCGATCTCCTTGTCGATCCTTTCCGGCACCGGGATCACCGACGGCTTCAACGAGCCGTGATGCTGCACGAGGTATTCGACCGACAGCGCCTGGTTGGCGAAGCTCATGTCCATGACGGACGCGGGATGTCCCTCGGCCGCCGCGAGATTGATAAGTCTTCCCTCGCCGAGCACGTTCAGGCGCTTTCCGCTGGGAAGAGTGTATTGATCGACCTGGGGCCTTATCCTCTTCTTCTTGACCGCGGCCTTTTCCAAGCTCTCGAGGTCGAGCTCGACGTTGAAGTGCCCCGCGTTGGCGATTATGGCCCCGTCCTTCATGCGGTCGAAATGCTCCTGCCTGAAGACGGCTATGTTGCCCGTCAACGTGATGAAGATGTCTCCGACCTCGGCGGCCTCCAGGGAGTGCATCACCCTGAAACCATCCATCACCGCTTCGAGCGCCTTGACGGGGTCCACTTCCACGACGACGACGCTCGCGCCCATCCCTCTCGCCCTCATGGCCACGCCCCGGCCGCACCAACCGTACCCGGCCACCACGAACGTGGTTCCCGCCAGGAGAACATTGGTGGCCCTGAGGATCCCATCGATGGAGCTCTGCCCGGTACCGTAACGGTTGTCGAAGAAATGTTTCGTCAAGGCGTCGTTCACCGCGATGATGGGATACTTGAGCACTTCTTCCTTGTGCATGCTGCGCAGCCTGATGACGCCTGTTGTGGTTTCTTCCGTCCCACCGAAGACGTTCTCGATCAACTCATGTCTTCCGCTGTGAAGGGTGGACACCAGGTCGGCGCCGTCGTCCATCGTGATCTGCGGCGACAGATCGAGCACGTCGTTTATGTGCCGGTAATAGGTATCGTTGTCCTCGCCGTTTATTGCGAAAACCGGGATCTGGAAATCAGCGATCAGGCTGGCCGCCACGTCGTCCTGCGTGGAAAGCGGGTTCGAAGCGCAAAGGGCCACCTCGGCGCCGCCGGCCTTCAAGGTGCGCATCAAGTTGGCCGTCTCCGTCGTCACGTGAAGGCACGCGCTGATGCGGATCCCCGCCAGAGGCTTTTCCTTGCCGAAACGCTCCCTTATCGAGCGGAGGACGGGCATGCGGTCGTCGGCCCACAGTATCCTGTCCTTGCCTTGCGGAGCCGTTCCGATATCCTTGCAATCGTATTTCATTTCATTCCTTTCTGCTTGTTCGATCGATCAGAGCTTGCTTCTCAACTTGTCGACGTAGTCCCTGTACTCCCACGTGAAATCATCCTCCTCCCATCCGAAGTGACCGTATGCCGCGGTCTTCCGGTAGATCCCCCTTCTCAATTTGAGTCTCTCGATTATGCCCCGGGGGGTGAGATCGAAGATCTCCCGTACGACGGCGGTCAGCTTCTCGTCCGATACCTTGCCCTTGCCGCGGGTGTTCACCATCACCGACACGGGCTCCTTCTTGCCGATGGCGTACGCGATCTGCACCTCGCACGCGTCGGCCAGGTCCGCGGCCACGACATTCTTCGCTATGTGCCGGGCGGCATAGGAGGCGCTGCGATCCACCTTGGTAGGGTCCTTGCCCGAGAAGGCGCCTCCCCCGTGGGCCGCCATTCCGCCGTAGGTATCCACGATTATCTTCCTGCCGGTGAGACCGCAGTCCGCGTGAGGGCCACCCTTGATGAAACGTCCCGTGGGATTGACATGGAGCCGGAAATCATCGTTCGCGAAACCGTATTCGGACAATATCGGCAGCACCACGTTCTTCTTCACGTCCTGCTCGATCCGGTCGTTATGGACTTCGTCGGAGTGCTGCGTCGATACGACCACCGTCTTCACGGCTTTGGGGACGCCGTCCACGTATTCCACCGTCACCTGGGTCTTGCCGTCCGGCCTCAGATAGGGCATCAAGTCCGTCCCTTTCCTTATCTCGGACAGGCGCCTGGCGAGGCGATGAGCGAGAACGATGGGCAGCGGCATGAGAACGTCCGTTTCCTTGCAGGCATAGCCGAACATCATGCCCTGGTCTCCGGCACCCTCCGAATCGACGCCGACCTTTATGTCCTCGGATTGCTCGTCGATCGATGTGATGACGGCGCAGGTCTTGCAATCGAATCCGAAGGTCGCGTCCGTATAGCCCACGTCCTGCACCACGTCCCTGGCGATCGTCGGAATATCGACGTAGGCACTGGTGGTTATTTCTCCGGCTACGAAGATCATGCCGGTGGTAACGAGCGTTTCGCAGGCCACCCTTCCGTTGGGATCCTGATTCAGTATATTGTCCAGGACCGCGTCCGAGATCTGATCGGCTATCTTGTCGGGATGCCCCTCGGTCACCGATTCAGAAGTGAAAAGTCTGCTGGATGACATCTATTCCTCCTTGCAATATCACTGAAACGATACACGAATCGCTTGCGACTTCAATCCACTATCACTTCGCTCGAATCACCCACGTTGAGCGATCGGCACTTGCCTTCCACGAGGGCGTTCGAGCCTATCAAACTTCTCTCGAGGACGCTGTTCTTCACGATCACCGCCTCGCCGAGGACTGAATCCCTGATTATAGAACATTCCACCACCGAAGACGAGCCTATGGATACGTACGGCCCTATTATCGAACCTCTTATCTCCGCCGATGGGTCGATGGCGACAGGTGGGATGATGATCGAGCCCTCGAAACGCGGCGCGCTTCCGGATTCATCGAGAAGATGCCGATTGGTCGCCAGCAGGGCATCCGGTTTGCCGCAATCGAACCAGGCGTCTATCACGTGCGGCTTGAACTCGGCTCCCCTGTCGATCATCATCTGCAGGGCGTCCGTTATCTGGTATTCACCCCGGGTCCTGATGTCTTTCTCGATTTCCTCCTTCAGGCATTCGAACAGAAGAGCCGGATCTTTCAAGTAGTACAATCCGACGAGAGCGAGATTGCTGGGCGGCACCTCGGGTTTCTCGATCAGCTTGACGATGCGGCCGCCGTCCAGCTCGCACACGCCGAATCTCCTGGGATCTTCGACCTCCTTGACGCCGAGCACGTTGCAGTCCGCCTTCACCACCGTCTCGAGGTCGGTCTTGATGATCGTATCCCCGAGGATGATGAGGAGCGGCTCTCCCTTGTCCACCGCCTGCCTCGTCATATTGACGGCATGTCCGATACCGAGTCTTTCCTCCTGGTAGACGAAATCGACTTGCAGCTCCGGGTGCTTGGCGCGTACGTATTCTTCTATCAAATCGCCCTTGTAACCGACTATGAGTGCGATGCTGCTCACGCCCAGGCGTGATACATCATCGAGAATATGCGCAAGGATGGGCTTTCCCGCAACGAAAAGAAGCGCCTTGGGGAGAGAATAGGTGTGGGGTCTCAGCCTCTTGCCGATACCGGCGGCCGGAATCACGGCTTTCAATAGTTCCTCCTCGCTTCGCGCTGCTGGATCCGAGCCTCGATCATCGATTCTCCTCCGCCATTCTGCGCTTGAGCTCCGCTATCTTTTCGACCGGCGTCGGATCCACTTCGTTCATGAGAGCCAGGTAGATGCTGGCGAAGTCCCCGAGCAAGAGGAGGGACAGCAACCTCTCGAGCCTTCCCCGGCCCTCGCTGCAAAACACGGTCACATCTGCCCCTTCCGCCGAAATCAAGTCGAGGGTTATTTTCATCTGCTTTACGACCGAGGGGTGATCCTCTTCATCCTCCAGGGCTATCACGGAGACGTCGTCCCTCAGCCCCGGCGATCCTTCCCATCCCATTATCTCATTGTGGCACAGTTCGGGAAACAGAGCATAATGAGCGAGTACCTTGCTGTTTTCGTTGAACTGGCAACTCCACCGCCGTGCCACTGCGCCGACCATTCCGTCACAGGCGTATATGAACGGGAACTTCCCTTGCAGCCTCGATGCGAGCAAAACAGCCTCTCCCCCGCCTTCTTCGAGCGAGTACTTCCGGCAGAGACTCTCCACCCGGGCATGCGCCCGCTCGAAATCTTCGAGCGTGAACTCCAGCACCCCGACGAAATCCAGAATCCTCAGGATCGGGATCAAGGAATAGGCGATCGCCGCCCGCGGCGGCATCCCGCCGGGGATGAGGCAGCACGGTATCCCCAGGCTGGAGCATCTCCGCTCCAGTTCCCCGCCGCTCGTGACGGCTACGACGGCGGCGCCCCCCTCGCGCAGGCTCTCGAAAGCCGAAAGCGTCTCGGCCGTGTTCCCCGAGTAGCTCGAAACTATCCCTAGGGCGCGCCTGGACAGAGGGGCGGGCACATCATACCCTCGCACCACGTCGATGGACACATCGACCAGTCCTGCTGCCAGCCCCGCGGCCAGATCGGCCCCTATGGCAGACCCGCCCATTCCGCATACGACCACCCGGTCGATGTCCCGGGCCTGGTCTTCAAAGACACCTTCCAGGGCCCCGGCCCTGTTCCACGCGTCCTTCATATGGCGCGCCAAGCTCATCGCGAGGTCCAGCATGCCGGATGAATCCCAGCGGGAGCGCAATGCTCGAAGCTTTTCGGCGTTCACGGGGTCGCTCATCGAAGAACCGCCTATATCTCTTCCTGGAAAATAGATAGATCCGGGCACCGCGATTGCAGAAAATCGCGGACGCATTTTTCGATCTCTTCAACTTTCGGATATCTCATCAATTTCTTTACGATTGTCTTGCACTCGTCGAAGGTGACCGATCTGATTATCTTCTTCGTCTCGGGTATGATATAGGGGCCGCAACTGAACTCGTCGATCTGAAGCCCTATGAGGACCACCACCGACAGGGGATCCGCGCACATCTCGCCGCATATCCCCACGTCGATCTTTCGCTTGTGGGCCGCTTCCACGGTGGTCTTGAGAAACCTTATTATGCTGGGATGCAGGTTCTGGTAGAGGTGCGATATCTTGCTGTTCCCGCGATCGACCGCCAGAGTGTATTGGATCAAGTCGTTGGTCCCTATGGAGAAGAAATCGACTTCCCTGGCCAGGGCTTCGGCGGTCGCCACGGCGGAAGGAGTTTCGATCATGATACCGATCTCGAGATCCTCATCGATCTTGAAGCGGTCACGCTTGAGATCCTCCCTCACCTCCCTGCAGATCTCCTTGGCCTGGAGGACTTCTTCGAATTGGGAGATCATGGGGAACATGATCCTCACCTTGCCGTGAGCGCCGGCACGATAGATGGCGCGAAGCTGGGTCTTGAATATGTCCTTGCGGGTCAAGCAGAAACGGATTCCTCTCCAGCCCATGAAAGGGTTCAATTCGGCCGAGTTGTGCAGGTAGCTCACGATCTTGTCGCCGCCTATGTCCAAAGTTCGGATCGTGACGGGCTTGCCCTCCATCTTCTCCACGACTTCCCTGTATATGAGGTACTGCTCCTCCTCGGTGGGCAGGTGCTCCTGCGCTATGAAGAAGTATTCGGTTCGAAAAAGCCCGATGCCCTGGGCCCCGTGATCGAGAACGGAGGCCACTTCCTGCGGCATGTCGATGTTGGCGAACAAGCTTATCTTGCGGCCGTCCAGAGTTTCGGCGGGGTAGCCCGTCAAGGTCAGCAGCTGCTCTTCGATTTTTCCGAAGCGCTCGATCTCCTTCCTGTAGATCTTGAGCGTATCCTCCGTGGGATGCACGACAACCGATCCGCAGTTCCCGTCGACTATGATCGTGTCCCCGGTCTCCACCTTCCCGGAAAGCTCTTCCAGTCCTACCACGGCCGGCACTCCCTGCGAGCGGGCCAGAATCGCCGTGTGCGAGGTACGCCCCCCGAGGTCGGTTGCATAACCGACCGCCCATTCACGCTCGAATTGCGCCGTATCCCCGGGGGATAGATCGTGGGCCACTATGATCGACGGTTCGGCGGGCTTGTCGAAGTGGCGCTTGTCCTTGCCGAGAAGTTTTCTTATCACGCGCCGCTTCACGTCCATGATGTCCGTGTAACGATCCTTGAGGTATTCGTCCTCGATATCCTTGAAACCGGACACGACCGACCGAATGACTTTCTGGAAGGCGGACGCGGCGTTCCTCTTCTCGTCTCTTATCATCGCGATGGTATCGTCGATGGCCATCGTGTCGCTCAGGATGAGGAGATGGGCATCGAAGATCTTGGCGTGGTCTTCGCCCATCTTCTCGGTGAGACTCGTCTTGAGGGCGTTCAAGTCATGCTTGGTTTCCTCCAGGGCCCTCGTGAACTTGGCGATCTCATCATCGACCTTGGAGGAAGGCACTTGATAATCGGGAATGGTGAGCTCCTCGTACCCCTTGAGGAAAACCTTGCCGATCACGATCCCGGGCGAAGCGGAGATCCCCCTCAGATGGATCTCTTCCTTGCCGAACCCACCATCGGCCTTGCCGGACCCGGGGTAACGAGCGGACTTGGAGATCTTGTTCAGCTTTTCCATTTTCCTGGGACCGCCGGTAGATCAGTTCTCGTTGAAATCGTTCTCGATAAGTTCGCAGAGCGCTTCCTTGGCCTGCTCCTCGTCTTCGCCTTCCACCTGAATGGTGATCACGGCGCCTTTTCCGATAGCCATGCTGGCCAGACCCAGGATGCTCTTGCCGTCGGCTTTCTTGCCGTTGAGCATGACGGTCACCCTGCTCGAGAAACGGTTGGCGACCTTGACGAATTCACCCGCCGCTCTCAGGTGCACCCCTATCTTGTTCTTGATCTCGCTTTGAAACTCCAACATGGCAACTCCGTTTTCCGCCACTCGTTTTTGCAGACCAACACCGATTATCCTTTCAGCTCGTCAGGATGGATAGGAGAACGGATGTCAAGAGAAGGAAGATGGCAAACCAGGTGGCGGATACATCTTTCCTTATGAGAAATATCGTCAATATCGCCAGTACGCCGGCGATAGTTGCAGTCCTGCCCCCATCATTCAAGAAACGATAAGATATAATGGCTATCAGCGCGCCGCCCGCTCCCGCCCCGATTCCCTGAAACGTATTGAGCAGTCTCAGGAATGCCGGGCTGGAGAAGACGTCCACCAGTTCCCATCCCCTCGCGTAGCCGAAATACACCCCCCACAGGCGGCACGAGACGATCACGAGATTGTAAAGCAAAAATACTGCCAATAAGCCAATTACGGATTTATATATAGCAAACAGGCAGGCAAAAGTCAATGCCATGGGCTTGAGAGTTCCAAGAAAGAGCATGTCGCCCATCGCGGCGAGGGGGCTCGATATCGCCCGCTTGAAATACTCGATCTCCTTGTCGTCAATCGGTTTTCCCGCAATCCGCTCCTCCTCGAGCTTGAGAACCCCCCCCAACACGATCGGCGTAAAATTCGGATTGCAGTTGAAGAAATCGAGATGCTTGCGCGCGATCTCGTTGCCGTCCTCGCCCAGGGCCGCCGCAGCCGTGCCGATGGCGCTGCCGAACCCGAGGTTCTGCATTCCCTTGCGGTTCAGCAAGCCCTGGATGAACAACAACTTGGGGAATATCCTGTAGAGCTTTCTTATGGCCGCCCTCCCGGATCAGCAATAAACGATTACTTTACGCTAAGTACTATAAGCGCAAGAAACATACTCAATAAAAGAAACCTTATCGCGTACTTGTGCCAGTAGATCTGAACAAGAGATGCAATCCCGAAAACCGGAAGGAGAGCCTTCCAGTTTTTCATCCCCTCCAGAAGGGAATCACTTGCATGTATGCCGGCAAATTTCCCCATGTGGACGGCGAGGCGGAGGAGGAGGTAGACCACGATCACCTCGTAGAGAAAAGCCATGATCGAGCTCGCCAGGTGGAAGAGGTTGAGTTTTACCAGGACGGAGCCTTCTTCCGATATGATCCGCTTGCTGAGGAAGGAATCCCTCCACCGGAAAAAGACCACGGAGAGATACATCGATGCGAGCCCCGCCGCGAGTCCCGCGGCCGTGCCCAGAGAGACCGCGATTCCGAAATCGGGTTCCACGATTCCTCCCCGGATGAGCAGGGCGCTGGTTCCGGCTCCGACCACGGCCCCGGCTACCTGGTCCGGTCTCTTCTTTCCTCTCATGGGCAGGATGGACAGCCATACGAGTTCCAGGATCACTCCGGTGGCGATCCCGGCCTGCACTTCGCCGAGCAACGCACCCGTGATGAGACCGGTGAAGACCGGCTGAGCCGCAAGGCTTTGCCAGCCCACCCTGTCGTCCACGGCCAAGAGGCCGCCTAGCAGGCAGAGCATCAGATAGGGTTCCATAATGACAGTCGCCGCCGTGTGGAGCGCTTCCCGCCGGGCGCGGGAGACGGCCCCGAACGGATTCATCCCTCGAGAGCCACGGATTCAAACGACGAGGGAATTGATCACCCTGGACGTGTTGCCGGGAACATCCTGGGCGAGGAGCCTGACTCCTCTCTTGACGAGTTCCCGGAGATACATTCTATCCTCTTGGGTCACGAATACGAAAGGAAGAAGTTCCTCCGCCCCCTCCCGGTAGTGCAGCCCACCCACGTTGATCTCTTCCAGGTTCACCCCGTTGTCGACGACCTTGAAGGCGTCTTCGACGCTCTCGAAAAGCAACATGACCGATTCGTTCTTGAACAGGTTGTTGAGGAGTTCCCTGCTCGTATCCTCCAGGCCGAGAAACGAGACCCGTATGTGTGGCGGAACACTCGAGAGGTAGAACTTTCTTTCCCATGTATTCCCGGCGATCCTGTCGTTCGAAACGACTATGCGGTCCGGCTTGAGGACTCGTGCCCAGCCGAGAACGATCTGGCCGTGAATGAGTCGATCATCTATGCGTACTAGACATAGAGGCATCAGAGTGAATCGATATCAACGGTTCTTATGCTGTCTTGACCCCTTCGAACCAGTTCCCCGGCCAACGTATCGAAAGGCACGTCGTCCCTCTTGTTGAGGAATGCGAGAAGTATCGGCAGGTTCACGCCGCTGATTATCGGGACTTTGCCGTGTTTTTCTTGAAACCGCAGGCAGGCGTAACTGCAACCTCCCCCGAAAAAATCCACGAATATCATCACGTCGGATCCTTCGTGCCCCGCATAGATGCCCTCCAGTTCGTCTATGATCACCTGCGACGATTTCGATGCATTGGACAGAGCAAAGCAGCCCTCGAAATCACCGAACACCGTCTTGGCCGTATCGATGAGTTCTTCCCCCAGATTGCCGTGCGTGACTATTATCCCTATGACCAACGCTCCTCCTTGACGTCATTCTATGTCGGAACGGAGGTAATGCCTCGTTCTCGTGTCGCTCTTCATGACATCGATTAGCATCTTGTTGAATCTCGCCGCCGCGTCGATACCGTAGACCTTCAACATGTGGTTCAGAGCAATGACTTCCGATATCACCGTTATATTCTTTCCGGGATACAGGGGAATGACGACCTGGGGAATCTTCACGCCGAGGATAGTGGTTTCCCTGTCCGCCAACCCTTCCCGCTCCCATTCCTTCCTCTCGTCCCACTCCTGGAGATTGACCTCGACTTCGATTCTCTTCTGGATCCTTATCGCCCTGATACCGAATACGTCCTGCACGTTGATTATTCCTACGCCCCTGATCTCCATGAAGTGCTTCAGATGTTCATGCCCCCTCCCGATCAACACGTCCCCCGCCCTCCTGATCACCTGCACGGTATCATCGGCCACGAGTCTGTGGCCGCGTTCGACCAGATCGAGGGCGATCTCACTCTTGCCTATTCCGCTCCTTCCCGTGAAGAGCAACCCCACTCCGTAGACATCCACCAGGGTGGCGTGAAGTGAATCGGTCGGCGCGAAAACATCGTCGAGATACTTGGTGAGCTCATGGATGAAAGGAGTGGTGAGCATGGTGGTCCTGAGAAGGGGGACCTTGTACTTGATCGTGCACTTGAGAAGTTGCTCCGGGACTTCTTGGTTGCGGGTGACGATGATACAGACGAGCGGATGGGAGAACAGTCTTTCGATGGCTTTCTTGCGGTCCGAGGCGGATCTGGTGTTGATGTAGAGTATCTCGGTTTCACCGAGGATTTGAACGCGCTCGTTGAGGTAGTTCTGCATGAAACCGGCCAGGGCGAGCCCGGGGCGGTGCACGTCCTTGACCGTGATCGGGAGCTGCCCTTCGAAGACGTCGTTCACCATCTCCAGGGAAAGCAGTTCCCTCGTCCTCTCGAAGAACTCCTTTACGGAAAGCTCCTTCTTCTCCATTGACTATCCTACCTCGATCAGACCTACCTTCCCGTTCTCCATCAGGAAGATCACATTGAGCTTCCGGGTCGCGATGTTGTTGAAAATGTTGTATTCCTTGCCGTCTTTCTTCATCGCGTCGACGGCTTCCTTCAACGTCGACTCGGGGAAATCACCCTCTCCCAGCAGCACGAAGTTGTTGCCGGCTGCGGTCGTTTCTTCTTCGTCGCCGTCCTTCTCCTCGGGAAACGAGTATTCCATCTCGGAGATCTTCTGATACGATTTGGGACGCCTTATCTTGCCCTTGTGGCGAAGGATCTGTCTCTCCAGCTTGTCGACGACCCGGTCCACGGATGCGTACATGTCTTCCGATTCTTCCTTGCTGTTGAAGTGCTTTCCGTTTACGTGTACCGAGATCTCGACGGCGTGCCTGTATTTTTCCAAAGAAAAGGTTATGTGCGCATTCACTATCTGGTTGAAATACTTCTTCAGGTTCATGACCTTCTTCTCGGCATAATCCCTGAGCGCCGGGGTCAATTCATAATGCCTAGCGGTCGTAGTGATCTTCATGATTCACCTCTTTCTTCCCTTGACCACTCTAATACTTCGCCCGTACGGGCGCCAGACGAAACGCGAACATTGACATCGGAAACGGGAAAAAACTCTGAGGCAAACGCAATCGTGAGCTGAAGCCTCATGGAGGATTCTGTGCGGTTTGTTATGACAAAGCGATGATCCAACACTTGCGTGTCTATCTATCCTCTAGTTGAACCGGGACGGCTGCTCCGGCACTCCTAAATATAGTCAATCGCGAATCGGCGGTAAACCCCTACTAGTAATTCTTTCGAAGTCTGGCCGGGAGTATGTTGAGCTGCTCCCTGTACTTGGCGACGGTCCTGCGGGCGATCTCCAAGCCCTCCCTCTTCAGTATGTCAGCTATCTTCTGATCGCTCAATGGGTTGCGTGGATCCTCGGCTTCGATGATCTTTCGTATCTTGTCCTTGGCGCTCTTGGCGGATATCTCGCCGCCGTCGTGCGTCTTCAGGCTGCTGGAAAAGAAAAACTTGAGCTCGAAGACCCCCCTGGGGGTCTGAACGTACTTGTTCGTCGTCACCCGGCTCACCGTGGATTCATGCATGTTGATCTCGCTGGCCACCTGCTGCAGGGTCAAGGGCTTGAGATACGCGGTGCCTTTCTCGAAAAACTCCCTCTGCTTTTCCACTATGCACTCCATGACCTTCACCATCGTCCGCCTTCTCTGTTCTATCGTCTGGATTAGCCACCGGGCCGATTTGAGGCGGGACTGGATGAATTCCTTCGTCTCCTTGTCCCCGTTCTTCGTATCCTTCATCAGCTCGGATTGATAAGCCTGACTGACCCGGAGCCTGGGGATGTTCTTGTCGTTCAGGTAGACGACGTACTTGCCGTCGACCAGTTCGACAATGAGATCAGGCAAGACGTATTTCGGCTCATCGGCGATGATCTCGAGACCGGGTTTGGGATCGAGGGTGCTGATCACTTTGCACTGGCTCTGCACTTCCTGGATCGGAACCTTGAGCTTCTTGCTGATGTCCAGGTACTTCTTCTGCTTGAAATCATCGAAGTAGTCGCGGATTATGGTCGCCGCCATGGAATCCTGGAGCCCCCTGCTCTCCAACTGGATGAGCAGGCTCTCCCTCAAGTTTCTGGCACCGACTCCGGGCGGCTCGAACGTCTGTATTATCTTGAGAACCTTCTCCGCCTCCTCGATCGAGGCATCGAAGACGTTCGCAACCTCCTCCAGGGAACAGGTCAGGTAGCCGCTCTCGTCCAGGCTTCCTATGATATAGTCTCCCATCTCCAGGATCTTTTCGTCGTCGGTCGCGATCCTCAACTGGCTCATCAATTGATCGGTGAAGGAGCGCTTGGCGACGGGGACTTTCTCGTAGAACTCCTCTTGCGTTTCCTCCCCCATGCCGTAACCGATCTCGAACCCGCTGCGGAGATACTCGTCGAGATCAACGTCTCCATCCTGCGAATTGCCCTCGTCTCTATCGTCGGTGTTTTTTTCTTTGGCGCTCGGTTCACTATCTTCCCTCTGCTCGTCGAGATTATCCATAATCTCTTCCTCTTCCTCGAGCATGGGGTTTTCGACGAGCGCCTGCTTCAACATCTGCTGAAGCTCGATTGCAGGCATCTGTAAGAGCTTCAGAGCCTGCTGGAGCTTCGGCGTCATTACAAGCGACTGTTTCTGCTTGAGATGTAATCCAAGTTTCATAGCCATTAGAACCACCTGTGTAGCAACGGATGCAAGATCAAAGCCTGAATGATTCTCCTAGATAAATCTCCCTGACCTCTTCGTCCCCGGCGAGCTCGTCCGCCGACCCGGATCTCTTAATTTGGCCTTCGTACATGATATACGCGCGATCCGTGATCGAAAGGGTATCCCGCGCGTTGTGATCCGTTATCAGGATTCCCAATCCCTTCTCCCGGAGCTTCCTGACGATTGCCTGTAAATCAGCCACTGCGATCGGATCTATGCCAGCAAAAGGTTCGTCGAGCAACATGAATCTGGGCATCGTGGCCAGCGCCCTGGTTATCTCCACGCGTCTCCTCTCGCCTCCCGAGAGTTGGTGACCGAGACTCTTGCGGATATGAGAGATGTCGAGCTCTTCGAGAAGCGCAACCAATCTCTCTTCTCTTTCCTTCTTTGTGAGCGGCATGGTTTCCAGGATCGCCGTGAGGTTCTGTTCAACGCTCAAGCCTCGGAAGATGGAGGATTCCTGCGGCAGGTATCCTATACCCATCCTGGCACGCTTGTACATGGGAAAAGAAGTGATCCTCTCGTCGTCGAGAAAGATGTCCCCGGACGTGGGTTGGATCATCCCTACTATCATGTAGAAAGTCGTTGTCTTGCCGGCGCCGTTCGGCCCGAGAAGGCCCACCACCTCTCCCGGCTTCACTTCTATACTCACCTAGTTCACCACGCGCCGCTTGCTGTACGTCTTGACGAGCTTGCTCGTGCGGATGCCGACGCCCTCGAAGCCGTCTCCTGCGGACTCACCCATCGACTTCCCCCTTTTCATCGATTATCTTCGCGCTCACGTTCTTCTTGATGTTCACCGCCGACAGATTGTAATCGCACTCGAGCCCCACCCCGGTGATCACATCGTTTCCCTTGGTGAGTTTCACGAACGAATTGCTTATTATCTTCCCTTGGGCGTTTATCCAAAAGAGGCTGTCGGTCTCGAGGACGTCCCCGGAAACCGACTTGACCACCACGTTGCCGAAGGCGAGCATGTCCTGGCTGTCCTCGAAAAATTTCCCTTTTTCGGAAGTGAGGGTGGTTTCGAGTTCCCCCTTGTCGTCGTAGAACCTGATGACCGGCTTCTCCAGGGTGATCAACTTCTTTTCATTGAACTTGCTCGCCTCGGGGGCGGTCAGTCGCCATTTCACCTTGCCGCTGTCGGACTCCTGGGTGACGAACTCGCTGAAGACCTCGTCAGGAGCCCCCTCGGACGCCGGCGAAACATCCTCGGACGCTTTGCGTGAGCACGAGGCCAGCACGAGAAGAACCACGGACAATGCCAGCCATTCAATTCGCCACCGCATACTCCAATTCCTCCCTTTTCGGCTCCCGCCACCTGTCGTGGAACCAAACCCATTGCTTGGGATCGATTCTTATAAGGGTCTCCAGAGCCTGATTTGTGAGCCACGTCAGCCGCTCGACCCGTTCATCCTTCGTTCCATCGATCGACGATGGATCTATCGGTTCCAAAATCGTAATCTTGTGCGTAAAATTCCTTTGCATGAAGATCGCCATGGGAACGACGATCGCGCCGGTGATACAGGCGAGCTTGGCCATCCCGCTCGGGGTGTAGGCGGGCCTGTCGAAAAACGGAACGTAGATCCCGCCGACACGAGTATGCTGATCCAAGAGCACGCCCAATACTTCCTTCTTGCGCAGGACGTCCAGAAGGCGGCGCGGATTCTCGTCGCGGTCGATGGACTTCACGCCGTAGGACTCCCTGATCGCCACCAGTTCCTCGTCGAGTCTCTTGATCCACAATCTCCTGGCGACGACCGTCAGGGGATAACCCAGCTGCCGGATGCGCGCGCCGAGCAGTTCCCAGCAGCCGATATGACCCGTCACGGCGATGACCCCTCTACGCCGGCCGTAGGCCGATTCGAGATGACAGAGCCCTTCCACTTCGACCCGCTCGATTATTCGATCACCGGAGGACTTGCCCAGCTGGATAAACTCGAAACAGTTCATGGCCGCCGACTTGAACACCGCCCTCGCGAGCCCGCGCCTGAAAGCGGCCGGGGCCTGCGGAAAAGCTATGGCCAGATTGTTCACCGCCCTTTCGCGCTCACCGGCGAAAAGCCTGGCCGAGAAAGCCCCGAGAAAGGCGAAGATCCTGAAGCCGAGCTTCCTCGGCATGATCCGGCCGATCCGCATCAGGATCTTGATCAACAGGTATTCGAAGCTCCTTTTTATTTTTTTTCTTTTTCTCATGGATCCGGCCCCACTCCCCTCCTGAAAAGAATCGAACCACCTCCGCTGAAAAACCGCAAAAGAGCTTCACATTTAATTAGTTAGCACATTCAGAAGCCCAAGTCAAGCAATGATTGTGCCAGAATGCAACTCTTTGCCTTCGGGGTGCTTGGAAAGGGGGGAAAAGCAAGGATCGGCGGCGGGCCGCCTGGGTCGGGTCGTCGAGACCGGGCACTGCTGCGAGGGTACGGCGAAGAGCGCCGACAACCGTACTTCAGACCTTGAGACCGGCCTTGAGGATATCGTGGATATGGATCAAACCCACCGGCCTGCCTTCGTCGTCCGTCACGAAGAACATCGTTATGGGTCCGCTCGGATTGAATTCCATCGCGCCGAGAGCGTCCGCGGCGAGAACGTCGGCTCCGATCGTCTTGGGGCCGGGAGTCATCACCTTTTCGACGGGGGTTTTCAATGCGTCCCTCTCTTTTACGAGGATTCTCTTCAAGTCGCCGTCCGTTATTATTCCGGTGAGCCGCCCTTCCTCATCGACGACGCCCGTACATCCGACCCTCTTGTTGATGATCTCGAACAGGGCGTCGCTCAGCAGCGTGCCGAACCTGACGACCGGGATGTCATCGTCTCTTCGCATCAGTTCGCCCACCGTGAGAGTCAGCTTCTTGCCGAGGACCCCGCTGGGATGAAAGCGGGCGAAGTCTTCGACTTTGAATCCCCTTCTCTCGATGAGAGCGCTGGCCAGCGCGTCACCCATGACCAGCGCGGCGGTCGTGCTCGACGTGGGCGCCAGCCCGAGAGATCCGGCTTCGTGCTCCACCCTGGTATCGAGGATGATGTGGCTGTTTCTCGCCAGAAACGAATCCCTGTCGCCGGTGAGGGCTATTATGGTGACCCCGAGTTTCCTGAGGGGAGGAAGCAGCTTGGCGAGTTCATCGCTCATGCCGCTCTTGGATATGAAGATGACGACGTCTTCCCTGCCCACCAATCCCAGGTCTCCGTGCACCGCTTCGACGGGATGCAGATAGAAACTCGGCGTACCGGTGCTGGTAAGCGTCGCCGCGATCTTCTTGCCGATCAGGCCGGACTTCCCCACTCCCGACACGATCAACCTGCCTTTGCATCTGAATATCGCTTCCACGGCCTCGTGAAAGCTCTTCCCCAAGTGATCCCTCACTTCTCTAAGACAAGCGATTTCGTCGTCGAATACGGCTCGCGCCTTCTCGATGTCGCGCGCCGCTTCGGCTCCGGCTTCTTCGTCGTTTTTCTTCCTGATGTCCGCTTTCATCACGTCTCTACGTTCGCCGGGGGTGCCGGCTTTCGATCTCTTTGGTCAACGAATAGATCTTCGACACCTGATCCAGCAAATCTCCCAACCACGAGAAAGGCACCATCGAGGCCGCATCACTCGCAGCCTCGTCGGGCGAGAAGTGGGTTTCCAAGAAGAAACCGTCACAGGGAACGGCCGCCGCCGCCCGGGCCAGAGTCCATACCAGCTCCGGCTCGCCACCCGAGCGATCGCCCAATCCCGCCGGCTTCTGCAGGCTGTG
>CAYXEN010000040.1:17821-23860 GCA_964464035.1 uncultured bacterium
GCTCCGGCTCGCCACCCGAGCGATCGCCCAATCCCGCCGGCTTCTGCAGGCTGTGCGTGAGATCGATGACCACCGGGCAGGCCATGGCCCTCATCCGAGCGAGGGCCCTGAAATCAACGACGAGATCATGATACCCGAAAACCACGCCTCTTTCCGTAACTATGACTTCCGAACATCCACCCTTCTTCACCTTCTGGACCACGAGCCTCATATCTTCGGGGGCGAGGAACTGACCCTTCTTCACGTTCACGGGTTTGCCGCATCCGCCCGCGGCTTCCAGGAGTCTCGTCTGCCTCGAAAGAAAAGCTGGCACCTGGATCAAGTCAAGCACTTCGGAGGCGCTTTTCAGTTCGCTCCTGCAGTGGACGTCGGAGGTCACCCGGCAACCGACCTCGCTCTTCACCCGGGCCAGGATCTTCAGGCCCGCCTCCAGGCCCGGCCCCCGGTAACTTGCGGCGGAACTCCTGTTGTCCTTGAGATAACTCGCCTTGAAAATGAAATTGAAATTCCCCGCCTGCGGCAGACGCGTCAGGGCTTCGGCCAACCTGAGCGTCTCGTCTTCATTCTCGATGACGCAGGGGCCGGCGATCAACAACGGACGTGAATCTTCCAGAATATTCATGAGGATTTCCCGGTGCGGCCTGGGTTCCGTTCAACCTTTGGAATGCCTCGAGGACTCCAATTGCCCGGATTCCTTGATCTCCTTGGCGGACTTCACGAGCTCCCTGAACAAGGGGTGGGCCCGGTTGGGGCGGCTCTTGAGCTCGGGGTGGAACTGCACCGCGATGAAGAAAGGATGGTCCGGAATCTCGATGATCTCGACTAGATTGTCGTCCGGCGACGTGCCGGAGACGACCATGCCGTGCTTCGTGAAAACATTCCTGTAGCTGTTGTTCACTTCCCAGCGATGCCGGTGCCTCTCGCCGATCATCTCCTCCCCGTAGCACTTCATGGCGAGCGTACCGGGCTTGATCACGCATGGATAGGAACCCAGACGCATGGTGCCGCCTTTGTCCTTCGTCGCCTTCTGGTCCTCCATGAGATCGATCACCGGATCCTTCGTGTCGGGATTGAACTCCGAACTGTCCGCATCCTTCAGCCCGCACACGTTTCTGGCGAACTCGATCACCGCGCACTGCAGCCCGAGGCATATGCCGAGGAAAGGTATCCCATGCGACCGAACGTATTCGACCGCCGTGATCTTGCCGGATATCCCCCTATCTCCGAACCCCCCGGGAATGAGAACTCCGGATACGCCGCTGAGCAACTTGCCTACCGTACTGGCGTCGATGTCCTCGGCGTCGACCCAGACTATGTTCACCTTGACGTCGTTCTCGATGCCCGCATGCGTGAAGGCCTCTATTATGGACTTGTACGCATCGTTCAAGTGCACGTACTTGCCGCAGATCGCTATGTCCACCTCTTCTTCGATGGCGGCCATGCGCTTGAGCATCGCCTGCCATTCTTCCAGGTCGGGAGCGGGAGAGTCGAGCTTGAGCAGCCGCACGACTATATCGTCCAGCCCTTCCCGGTGGAAATTGATCGGAACGTGGTAGATGGAAGGAACGTCCCTGGCCTCTATCACCGCCTCTTCCTCGACGTTGCAGAACATGGCGATCTTGTTGCGGATCTCGCGGCTCAGGGGAACTTCCGTTCGGCAGAGCAATATGTCGGGCTGGATTCCGATCTCGCGCAAGCCCTTGACGCTGTGCTGCGTGGGCTTGGTCTTGAGCTCCTTCGCGGCCCTTATGTACGGCACGAGAGTGAGATGTATGAAAAGAGTCTTTTCGCGGCCGAGCTCGAGCCTGAGCTGCCTGATCGCTTCCAGAAAAGGCTGGCTCTCTATGTCTCCCGCCGTTCCCCCGATCTCGGTTATGACGACGTCCACGCCGTTGCCGTTCTCCCCGGCGGCGCGAATCCGGTTCTTGATCTCATCCGTTATATGGGGCACGACCTGAACGGTCTTGCCCAGGTAGCCGCCTCTTCTCTCGCGCCTTATCACCGCCTGGTATATCTGGCCCGTGGTGACGTTGTTCTTGCGCGAGAGGTCCGTATCCACGAAGCGCTCGTAGTGGCCCAGGTCGAGATCGGTTTCCGCCCCGTCTTCCGTCACGAAAACTTCTCCGTGTTGGAAGGGGCTCATCGTTCCGGGGTCGACGTTTATGTAAGGATCGAATTTTTGAAGCGTCACCTTGAGGCCGCGTTGCTTGAGCAGGAGGCCGAGGGAGGAGGCAGCTATCCCCTTGCCGAGTGAGGATACGACGCCGCCGGTCACGAAGATGTATTTCATTCCGCTTCCCTCATCAATGGTGCGCGCGGTGAAGAACGACAATGAAAAATGCTCTCAACCTTCTTCCGACCCAGTGTAGTTTCTCGCGATGAACTTTTCAACGGTTTTTATGTCTCCCGGTGCATCGACTCCGATCGTCGCCTCGTCGGAAACCACCACCAGGATCTTCATGCCGTTTTCCAAGGCTCGAAGTTGTTCCAGTCCTTCGGCCTTTTCCAGCGGGCTCGGTTCCAGATCGGCGAAGGACATCAACGCCTCTCTCCTGAAAACATAGATCCCGATGTGCCTCCAGGCGCGCTCTACGACGTACCCGCCGTCGTGGACGCTCTTCCACGCGCCATACGGTATCGGTGAGCGCGAGAAGTAGATCGCCCTCCCTTCCCGGTCGGTTACCACCTTGACTATGTTGGGATCCGACATCTCGCCTCGCCGCTCGATGGCGTGGCAGGCCGTCACGATGGAAGCGTCTTCGACCGCGCGGAGTCTATTCACCATCTCTTCGACCAGCCCCTCCGGCACTACGGGCTCGTCTCCCTGGAGATTCACGATCACGTCGCATGGAACGCCGCGGGCCGCCTCGGCCACCCGCTCGGTCCCGTTGCGATGGCCGCGGGAGGTCATCACCGCCTTGCCCCCGAAGCTCCTCACCGCGCGGGCGATCTCCTCGCTGTCGGTGGCGACGAGCACCGTGGACGCACCCCGGACCTTCTCGGCCCTGCGGTAGACCCATTCGATGAGAGGTTTGCCCGCCACGGTGGCCAGAGGTTTCCCGGGGAAACGGGTGGACTCGAACCTGGCGGGGAGAATTATGGCGAAACCGGCTTCTCTCAACGCGCACCCCCCCGAACCGGCGACGGCGCGTGGACCGCGATGCGTGCTCCGGGCTTGAAAGAAGCGAAGAACGGTGATGAGATCGATGAAAGAGGGGAAAGGCTTGCAAAGACACCGGGAGCGGGAGGAGACGGCCGCCGGTTCGATCCCGAACCTCTATTCGGGAACGACCACGCTGACTCTCTTGCGGTTCTTGCCGAATGTCTCGTACCTGACAATTCCGCTCGCCTTGGCAAAAAGTGTATCGTCCTTGCCCTTTCCAACGTTGAGGCCGGGATGGATCTTGCTGCCCCTCTGCCTGACCAGGATTGAGCCCGCTGTCACCTTCTCACCGGCATAGTGTTTGACGCCGAGACGCTTGGCCTTGCTGTCGCGGCCGTTTCTGGAGCTTCCTACACCCTTCTTGTGAGCCATGATGGATCTTCCTTCATCTCGTAGCGAACCTACTTCTTGGAGCCGGCGAAGCCGCTCACCACTATCTCGGTGAACTCCTGCCTGTGCCCCCTCTTGCGGCGATAGTTCTTGCGCCGTTTCTTCTTGAACACTATGACTTTGCGCTCCTTGCCGTGCCTGAGGACCTCAGCGGAGATGCTCTTGTCCTTGATATACGGCTTGCCCACCTCGACCTTACCGCCCTCCGAGAAGAGAAGCACCTTCTCTATAGTAATCTTCTTGCCCACGTCGGCGTCCACCTTGGGTATACGCAGGGTGGAATCCGGATAGACCTTGAATTGGGTCCCGCCAATTTCAACGATTGCATACATTTACAGACCACCACCTGATTGCTGATTTTCGACGAATAACCTTTTCTAGATACAACAAGTATCCCCCGTTGTCAAGACAGTTCTTGCACGAGATCGCGGAACGTCGACATGGAGATGATCTTGAAGTCCTCCCTGTGGAGCCTCGGATCGTCCTGGATCTCGATCTTCATGTTGTACTGCCTCTCCAGGTTGTCGAGGATGTTTCTCCTCTCCTCCTCCAGGAAGATGGCCAGGGACGAATTGACCCTGAGCTGTATGCGTTTCTCCTTTCTCTTGGCGCCGACCCTCCTTATCCAGTGCTCGATCTTGGTCGCCAGGCTCTCGAAGGAGAGCACCTTGCCCAGCCCCCGGCAATAGGGGCATTCGTCGCTGAAGAAATGAAGGAGGCTCGGCCTGACCCTTTTCCGGCTGACTTCGACCAGTCCCAGGTCACTCACCTGAAACGCCTTCGCTCGGGATCGGTCCTTGCGCAGGTGGCGCCTCAGCTCGGCCAGGACCTTGCGCTTGTTCGCCTCCCTTTCCATGTCGATGAAATCGATCACGATGATGCTGCCGATGTCGCGGAGGCGAAGCTGGCGCGGAATCTCGCGCGCGGCGAGGAGGTTCGTCTCGAGTATGGTTTCTTCCTGGTTCTTCTTGCCGACGAAACGCCCCGTGTTCACGTCGATGGCCACGAGGGCTTCCGTATGGTCGATCGTTATGTAACCGCCTTTCTTCAACCAGACCTTGCGATCCAGCGTCTTCTCGATCTCCCCCTCTATGCCGAACTTGTCGAAAATCGGGGTCTTCTCGCGATACAACTTGATCTTGGAACAAAGCTCGGGGCTCACGTTCTTCAGGTAATTGATCAGCCTCTTGTACTCCCTCTCGACGTCGATGTATATCCGATCGACTCCTTCGGACATCATGTCCCTGACCATTCCGATGAGGAGCCCCACTTCCTCATGTATCAGGCTGGGCGCTTCCGCGTCGGCGGCCTTCTTCTTTATGCCCTGCCACAAGCGGTGCAGGTAGCGCATGTCCGCTTCGATCTGCTTGGGCTCCACACCCTCGCACGCCGTCCTCGCTATGATGGCGCAGTCCGGGGGTTTCTTCTTGGAAATGATGTTCCTGAGCCGCGCCCTTTCCGTGCGCGATTCGATCCTTCGGGAAACCCCGAGATAATCCAGGTTGGGAATATAGACCACGTACCGTCCCGGAAGCGATATCTGGGTCGTGAGCCTCGGGCCCTTGGTTCCAATGGCCTCCTTGGTGACCTGGACCAGCACCTTCTGCCCCTTGGAGAGAACTCTCTCGATGGGGGTGGGACCCTGCCTCCCGTTGTCATGCCTGTTCCTGCCGCGCCTTCCCCTGCGGGGCGCTTCCTCGACCTCCATCTCCCTGAGAACCTGCTTCACCGCCTCCTGCGATTCGGCCAGATCGTTGGCATGCAGGAACCCTGCTTTCTCGTAACCAATGTCTACGAAAGCGGCCTGGATCCCGGGAAGGATCGCGTTGACCTTTCCCAGGTAGACGTCGCCGACCACGTGACGAGAGGCCCCCCTCTCGATCATGAACTCGACGAGCTCGCCGTCCTCGCGGATCGCTATCCGGATCTCCTGCGAGGTTGAATTGATGATTATCTCTTTCATAAGACCGTTCTACTCCTTGCCGAATGCGTGACTACAGCGCCGCCCGCTCGAGACGGCACAATGGAGTCACAAATCTTTCGTTCCTCTTGAGGAACAATTCCTTTCTCGTAACGCGCATCGGGCTTGCATGGACAAGGGCTTCACGCACCCCCGTCTTCAACACCTCGTCCGGATGCACCCCGCGTCCCTGATGCATCGTCGTCAAATACTCCAAGACCAGTTCGTCTCCATCCACTTCCACGCTGAGATCGATGAGCCTGGGGCTCCCGGATTCCGCTCCCTCATATTCCCGGAGCACCCGGAGCGGATCCAGCCGCGTCGAGAGGTCGGTTCCCCCGCACGGCGCGAGGCGAGAGAGCCTCGCCTCGATGCGGGCCGCCGCGATGTCGTTGGAAAGGGCCGGCGCGTCGGCGGGAACGATGCATGACCCCGTGACGAAAAGGCCGTCCGGGAGATGCCGGTTGCATCCCTCCACCGGATCCTCCACCGGCTCCTCCAGGAAAACGTCGATGTATTCGGAGAG